>JAGDVT010000015.1 GCA_023255765.1 Candidatus Paceibacter sp.
TGCCTTAAGTTATTCTATTGCTGTTATAGATAATGAAAAAATAGATTTTCTAACAATTTATGAAGAATTAACATGTTGTATATTACTGAAATTACCACCAGAGACAGATCTAAGTAGATTTTATAACTTACTAAATAAATATTTTGAAATTTTTAATGAATAATTCTTTTTTAAAATTTATTTTTTATAGACCAGATTTTATTCTGTGCAATCATATTAATTTTACTCCTTTAGCTTATTTTTATAAAAAAATTTTTAAGATATCTTATGGATTTATAGCTTATGGAGTCGAAGTTTGGGATATAAAAGAAAAATTCAAAATAAAATATTTTGATGAGCTTTATTTTTATAAAATAATAAATAAAGATTTTGTCGGTATTAATTTCAGAAAATCAAAAACAGAAGAGAATTTATGGAAAATTTTTATTGAGAGTTCAAGTTTGTATTATTTAAATGAAATTAATAAAAAATTAAAAGAATTAATAAATGATTGAAGAAGTTAGTTTTAAGAAAATTATAAATTATTATCCTTGGATTTTTTTGGCTTTAGTTGTTTTTACTTTGTTTTCTTTTTCTCTTTATCAAATTTATTATCCTATATTTATACCAGAACCTGGAAAAAGTATTTATATCCCACCAAAAACTAATTTAAAAATAATAGCAGATAATTTAGAAAAGGAAGGTATAATTAGGTCTTCTTTCTTTTTAAGAGCTTATCTAATATTAACAAATAATAATACCAGAGTAAGAGCTGGAGTATATAATTTTTATGGCAATTTAAACATAATAGATGTTGCTGAAATTTTAATTAAGGGAGGTAAAGGAATTATAATTACTTTCCCAGAAGGTTTAACTATGACAGAAATCGAAGATATTTTAAACTCAAAAGGTCTGAATGTAAATATACATAAATTTAAATTAAAAGATTTTGGTAATTTAGAGATAATAAAATATTTCCCAGCAGAAGCATCTCTTGAAGGTTTTTTGGCTCCTGATACTTATGAATTCTTCAAAGAAGAAAAGGAAAAAGAAATTATTTATAAATTCTTAAAAAATTTCGAAAAAAAATTTTTGCCATTATTTTTAAAGTACCCTGAAGTTAATTATTACGAAAAACTAATTTTAGCATCAATATTAGAGAAAGAAGCTAAATATTATGATGATATGAAAATAATAGCAGGTATTTTAGAGAATAGATTAAAAATTGATAAAAAATTAGAAGTTGATGCAACAATAGCTTATCCGAGATGTAAAAAATATCCTTGCGATTGGAAAATAAAATCATCAGATTTAAAAATTGACTCACCTTATAATACTTATTTGAATAAGGGGTATCCCCCAACTCCTATTTCTAACCCAGGTCTTAATGCAATAAAAGCTGCATTGGAACCTATTAAAACAGATTACTTATATTACATAACTAATAATGAGGGGAAAGCTATCTTTTCTAAAACATTAAAAGAGCATCAAAAAAACATAAATAAATTTCTTAAGAAATAGCAGTTTTTAAATTTCAAATAATGTTAAAATTTTAGCTTTGTTTTCGCTAAATTCTAAAATGCTGTCAAATGGTAATTCAATTTCTTTTATTGTTTCATTCATTCTAATTTTAATTTTCCCCTTTTTTACTACAGTAATTATAGGGTGATGATTAGCCAAAATTGTAATTTCTCCTAAATCAGTTTCACAAGATAAACTTTCTATTTCAAATTCTTTATATTCTCCATATATATTTGTAATCATAAGGTTGAATTTATTCATTTAAAAAATTTTAACCTATCTCGAGAGTTCTTCTATTTTCTTCTTAATTTTATCTATTTCTTGTGTTAAATTATCAACATCCTCTTTGTTTATATTTTCTGACTTTAATAATTCTTCAATATTTGTGATTTCCTGACTTAGTTTAGACAATAATTCTTTTTTATCTTCGCTCTCAGATAAAGATTCTATCTCTTTTTTTAACTCTTCCATTTCTCTTAATTTTTCTTTTAATGTTCTTATAAATTCTTGCTTTTGTAATTCTTCGTTTAAATCTTCAAGGCTTTCTATTATTTGATAAATCATAAATGCTACTCTATTTTTATTATTTTCATCTAAAGAATTGTAATTTTGTTCTAATAAAATACCAATATATGTAAAACTTTGTCCATGAGCAAGGCTTAAGCCTTGATGAAGATCATCTAATAATTCATACAAGCTAGATCCTATTTGGTTTTGCAATATCCTTTCTATTTCTTCTTCTGATATATATCTATCACGTTTATTAAAATAAAATTTAATATCAGAATCTTTTATTTGTTTTATTCTTTCTTTTAAATCTTCATTTTTATCTATAATTTCTCTCCAATTCTTACTATATTCTTCTATTGTTTCTTTAATTGAACGTAGTCTTTGCTCAATATATTTTTTTTGTTCATTATAAATGCCTCTTATATCTTCTCTTTCTAACAATTTAAAAAATTCTTTTAAGAATTCTCTACCATAATTAAAAGCTCTAAAACAAGGCTCTAGTACGTTATAGATTTCCTGTTTTACAAGTTTTTCTAAGTCCGGCCCTTCTGGTTTAAATATTGTTTCCTCTGGATTCATTTTAGTATAAATATTTTAATTACGACCCATAAAATTTAATTTAAACTTTAATTTATTCATTTAAAATTCCTTTCATATAAAATTCGTCTTCGGAAATATTGTCGTATTCACCGTTAATTAATTTCTCAAATTCTTCGATAGTTTTTTCTAGTGGAACATATTTGCCTTCTCTCCCGGTATAGCTTTCAGCTACAAAAAATGGTTGGGAAAGATATTTCTGAATTTTTCTGGCTCGATAAACGGTAAGTTTATCTTCTTCTGGTAATTCTTCAATACCTAAAATCGCAATTATATCTTTTAATTCTTGGTATTTTTGTAAAATTCTTTGAACTTCAGTTGCTACTTTATAATGTCTTTCACCTACAATCTTAGGATCTAAAGCTAAAGAATTTGATTGAAGAGGGTCAACGGCTGGATAGATTCCTTGTTCGGCAATTTCTCTTGAAAGAACAATAGTTGAATCAAGATGAGAGAAAACAGTTGCTGGAGCTGGATCAGTAATATCATCTGCAGGCACATAAACTGCTTGAAAAGAGGTTATGGACCCATCTTCAGTTGAAGTAATTCTTTCTTGAAGCATACCCATTTCAGTTGCCAAAGTTGGCTGGTAACCAACAGCTGAAGGAGACCTACCTAAAAGCGAAGAAACTTCTGAACCAGCTTGTACAAACCTAAAAATATTATCAATAAATAGCAAAACATCTAATTTTTCAACATCTCGAAAATACTCAGCTAAAGTTACACCTGCATATGCTGTTCTAAATCTTGCTGCTGGCACTTCGTTCATCTGTCCAAAAATCATTGTTACATTATTAATAACTCCACTTTCTTCCATCTCTAAAACAAGTTCATTCCCTTCTCTTGTTCTTTCACCAACTCCAGCAAAAATTGAAAAGCCTTGATATTTATAAGCAATATTATGAATTAATTCCATCAAAAGAACGGTCTTCCCTACCCCAGCTCCTCCAAAAAGTCCAACTTTTCCTCCTTTAATTATAGGCGTTAATAAATCAATTACTTTAATTCCTGTCTCTAAAATTTCTACTTCTGGCTTTTGCTTTTTAAATTCAGGTGCTTTTCTTATTATTTCCCATCTTTCAGCATTTATTTCTCCTTTTCCATCTATTGCTTCTCCATAAACATTTATCACTCTTCCTAAAACATTTCTCCCCACAGGTACTGTTAATTTTTTGTAAGTTCTCTCAACTTCCATCCCTCTATATAATCCGTCTGTTGAATCAAAAGCAATACATCTAACTCTTTTTAAAGATAAAATGCTTTCAACTTCTAATAGTATATTTTTTTCCGAAACCTTTAAAACTTCAAATATTTCTGGTAAATTGTTTTTTTCAAATTCTACATCCACTACTGTTCCTATTATTTGTATTATTCTACCTTTCATCTTCTTAAATCAATTAATTCTTCAGTGATTTTCTGTTGTCTTAATTTATTATAATTCAAGTTTTCTTTTTCTCTAATTTCTTTTGCATTTTCGTTTGCTTTCCTCATTGTGATCGTTCTGGTTAATTCTAAGCTTGCTTGGGATTGAAGAATTAAAATATAAAGAGCCGAAAAGAATACTTGTTTTAATAATGTCTCTATTATAACTTTAGAAGAAGGTTCTAAAATATATTCGAAATTCCATTTAAATCTTTTTTCTTCTTTTATTTCTTCGAACTCTTTTAATCTTGGTTTTATTTTTCCTAATAAATCTTTAATAACTTCTAAATCATGAGGATAAATTTTAAGTATTTCAACTAAAAATCCTGTAGATATTAAATTAGGCCTTATCACATATATATCGGTAATTTTGTTGTTACTTATCAAAAAGTCTAAATAGCTTAGCAGTTCTCTAGCAAAGCTTTCGGGTAATATATTTTCAAATTTAGAAAAGCTAAAAAGCAAATTATATTTTTTTCTAAAATATTTCTCCGCCTTACTACCTATAGTGCCTAAATAAAAATTTTCTTTATCTGATAAAAATTCTTCTGTTTTTCTGAAAATTGAATAATCAAATGCACCTGCTAAACCTCTATCTGAAGCTATTACTATTATTAATTCTTTTTTATTCTTATCTAGTTTAATCTTGGATATATCTAATTTATGTCTTTTGTTAATTTCTTCAAATATTGAAAGTAAATAAAATATATTTCTAATAACATTTTTAATCTTTAAATAGACTTTTTGATATTTTACAGCAGAAATTAAACTAACAGATTTTGTAATTTTTTGAAAATTTTCTAAAAATTTAATTCTTCTCTTTAATTTTCTCAAATTTTTTGTTTTCATGTAAAACAACCTATTTTCAACTAGCTTTCTTTTCCACCTTTTTGACGTTCATATTCTTCCCAAGCTTCTATAACATTAGTATATCCTTTCTTTTCTAAACTTTCGAAAATTTTGTTTTTTATTTCTTCACTGCTAACTTCTACTTTATTTTGAAATTCTTCTATAATTTCATTCAAAACTTCATTAGCTAACTCTTCTGGATTTTCAACTCCTGCTTGTTCTGATGCTTTTTTTACGGATTCTTTTATCTTATTGACATCAAACGGTTCTTTTTCTCCTGTTCTTTTTATTACTTCTGGATTCATTTTTAATATTTTATTAATTACGACCTTTATTTAATTGTATCATTAAATTTCAAAAACGGAACAAATATTAAAATAGCTAAAGAAGTTAGGCCAGATATAACTATCAAAGGGCCTAAACCAACTTTATCATATAAAAAACCACCAAGAAAACTTGAACCTATTGAACCTAAATTAATAATTGAAGTCAAAAAAGCAAACATACTGCCTGCAACTAAACTTTCTGTCTTTTGAGCAGCAAAAGTAAGCATGGTTAAAAAAGCAATCATTCCTAAAGCGCCAAAAACAATTCTATCAAAAATTGAAAGTCCTACTGCTAAATTATAATTATTTTTAACAAAATTTAAAAGATAAATTAAACTAAAGAAAGTTCCTAACCCGCCAATTAAAATACTAAAAATCAAAAGTTTTTTAAAATTAACTTTTCTTAAGAAAGAAGTAAAGATTATTGCTCCTAAAGCACTTCCTATTGCTGAAATTGAACCTAATGTTCCTATTAGAACTTTTGAAAATTTAAGTTCATCAACCATGTAATAAAAAAATGGTGCTCCATAGGAAGGAGAAAAATTCCATAAAAACAGAAAAATAGTAATCAAAAGAAACTCTTTATTTAGAAAAGCATATTTAAAACTTGAAGTAAATTCTTTGAACCTTAAAATACTTTCTGGTTCATTTTTTAAAAGTAAATAAGTAATCAAGGCTGTAATTAAAGGAAAGGTAAAAGCAATTAAAAATGTTATTTGTGGTGAAAGTTTTGAAGCAGCTAAACCACCAGTAAAGCCAGTAATTATTTGAGCAATCGAAACAGCTATCCATTGAATTCCTTGAAATTCTCTTAAAGCATTTTCTCTTTTGCCTAGTTCAATCATCAAAGCATCAGTAACAACATCTTGAAAAGCATAAGCAAATGAAGAAAATGTCAAAACTATAAGTAAAAACCAAACATTATAATTAGGGGTTAAAGCTAAAATAAACCAACAAAAGGCTGCTATTAAACTTGTTAAAATTAAATAATTTCTTCTTCTTGAACCTTTTAATGGTATTAAATCAGAAATCAATCCCCATAAAGGTTTTATTGCCCAACCCAAAATTGAAATAGCGCTAAAATAAGCGAGTTGTGAAGCAGTTAATTTTAAGGTTTCCTTTAAAAGAAAATTTATCGATAAATTAGGCAAAGATGAAAGCCCATTTGGTGAAAAGAAATAAACTAAAGCAAAAATTATTAAATATTTCAATTTCGAAGCCATTTTATTTATTTATATAACTACGAAATTTTTAAAAATTAAAATTTGTGGATATGGTATTTAATAACTATTATTTTTAAAAAATCACTGCCATATTTCAATTCCTAATTTCTATAGAATTTTAGAAATCTCTATAAATTTTCGAAAAACTTAATAAGTGCTTCTTTTAATTTATTTTCTAATTCTTCATCTAAATCTTTTTTATTTATAATCTCTTCCAAAATTTCTTTTTTTTCTACTTCAAAATATTCTAAAAGTTTATTTTCAATTTCTTTAATTTTAGAAATTTCAAAATCATCAAAAAAGCCATTATTAGCAGCATAAATTAAAACAGAAATTTTTTCAAAAGTAAGAGGTTTAAGATTTTCTTGTTTTAAAATTTCCATTAACACTCTACCTCTTTTAATTTTTGAAGCAATATCTTCGGGAAGTTCAGCTGATAATTTTGCAAATTCTTCTAATTCCCTAAATTGAGCTAAATCTAATTTTAACTTTCCAGCAATTTTTTTCATTATCTTCGTTTGAGCTTTGGAGCCAACCCTTGAAACCGAAAGCCCTATATTAATAGCTGGTCTAAAGTTTGCTTTGAAAAGATCTGTCTCTAAATAAATTTGTCCGTCTGTTATTGAAATTAAATTTGTAGGTATATAGGCTGAAATATCTCCAAGTTGAGTTTCACATATTGGAAGAGCTGTTAAACTACCACCATTTTTAAGCTTTGCTGCTCTTTCTAAAAGCCTTGAATGGGTATAAAATATATCGCCAGGATATGCTTCTCGACCAACTGGTCTTTTTAAAAGTAAAGAAATTTCTCTCCAAGCCCAAGCATGTTTAGTTAAATCATCATAAATTACAACTGCATCTTCACCTTTATCTCTAAAATATTCTCCGATTGCACAGCCTGAATATGGAGCTAAATAAAGAAGAATTGGTAAATCATCTGGAGTAGTTGCAACTATAATTGTATAGTCTAATGCTCCTTCCTTTCTTAAAATTTCATACAATCTTCTTATTTTAGACATTTTTTGGCCAATAGCAACGTAAACACATATAGGAGTTCTCAAAACATCATTTTTTTGATTTAAAATAATATCTAAAGCAATTGAGGTTTTACCTGTTTGTCTATCTCCTAAAATAAGCTCTCTTTGGCCTCTACCGATCGGTATTAATGCATCAATTATTTTTATCCCTGTATGCAAAGGAGTATTTACTGGTTCTCTTTCAAAAACGCTTGGAGCTTTTCTTTCTAGGGGATAAAAATCATTTGCTTCAATTGAACCTAAGCCATCTAATGCTCTTCCAAGAGGATCAATTACTCTTCCTAAAAGCTTTTCACCAACAGGAATTTGAATAATTTGTCGTGTTCTTTTGACAACATCTCCTTCTTTAATTTTTCCAAAATCATTTAGGGCTACACTACCTATTAATCCTTCTTCCAAATTTAAAGCTAACAGTAAAATGTTTTTTTCTTCTATAATCAAAATTTCTGAAACAAAGACTTTGGTTAAACCACTAATCCAAACTATTCCATCGCCCACTTGAATTACTTCTCCAGCCTCTTCTGTTTCTGGTTTTAATTCTAAAGTTTCTAATTCTCTTTTTAATTTTTCAATCAAAAAATCAAGGTCTTCCATTTATTTTTATTTTGCTAATGAATTTTTTAAGAGAAAAATCAAAAATAAAATCTTTGCCTATAAATATACCACCTAAAATTAATTTATCATCAATTATTTTTTCTTTTATGTCAATTTTAGAATTTAATCTTTTTTCTAAAAGTTGTTTAAGGATTTCTAAATCATAATCAAAGGCTAAATAAACTTTTCCTGTTTTAATTCCTTTTATTTCTTTTATTCTATCTTCTATATAATCTATTAATTCTTCCAAAATATTAATTTTTTCTTCTTTGATTTTATTCAATAATAAATTCAACATTCCTACTTTTTTTTCTTTAGTTAAATTTATCAAAAGTTCCCCCAAAATTATAATTTCTTTATTCATTCTGCTTTAGAATGTTTTCTATAAATTCTTTATTTAATTCTTTGCGATGAAATACTTTATATGATATATTCAAAAATAAATCATATAATTCCTTATTTAATTTTTCGTAAAATTCTTTTCTTAAATTTTCCTTTTCTTCATTTAATTTTTCAATCATTTCTTCTCTCAATTTCTTCATTTCCTCTTCGATTTCTTTTAATTTATTTTCTTTAAACAATTTAGCTTCATTTAATATATTAATTTTTTCTTTTTCTGCATCTTTCAAAATTTCTTCTCTTAATCTATATATTTCTTTTATCATTTTTTCAGCTTCTTCTCTTTTTTTAAGCCCTTCTTCTATCTTCTTTTGTCTTTCTTCTATTATTTGATTTAATGGTTTAACTAGAAATTTATATAAAACAAGGAAAATTATAGAGAAATTAATAATTTGCGCAATTAAAATTTTATAATCTATACCAAAAGTATTTATTAATTCTTGCATTATACGAATTTAATAATAAGAGCAATTACCAAAACATATATTGCTATTGCTTCTGCAAACGCTATGGATAAGATCATTGCTGTTTGAATTTTTGAAGAAGCCTCAGGATTTCTTCCAATAGCCCTCATTGCTTCTGTACCTATTTTACCAATGGCTATTGCTGGGAATATAACTCCTAAACTTATTGTTAATCCTGTTACTATTGTTTTTATAATATTAATATCCATTTAATAAATTAATGCTCGGTTAATACGACCTTTAAAAATACACTTGTTAAAGTAAAAAATATCAATGACTGTATAAATCCTACAAATATTTCTAAGCCTAAAAATGGAATTGGTGCTAAAAATGGTAACAACAAACCTATTATAATAAGCAAAGTTTCTCCTGCAAATATGTTGCCAAATAATCTAAAACTGAAAGATAAAATTTTAGCAAATTCCGCAAATAATTCAAGTAGTCCTACAAAACCTTTAAACCTTTTTAGATAATTAACTCCAAAATAATAAAGCCCTAAAATATTTACAAATAAAACAGAAAGAATTGACAAAGCTAATGTCATATTTAAATCAGAATAAGTTGTCCTTAATATATGTATTTTTTCTTCCCCATGTTTTATATATATACTTCCAAAACCAGGTAGTATACCTAACAAATTAGAAAATAAAATATAGATAAAAAAAGCTGAAGTAAAAGTGAAAATCTTTAAATTCTTTAAACCTGTAATAGAGTGCCAAAAATTAAATATACTTTCATAGATTAATTC
Source organism: Candidatus Paceibacter sp. (assembly GCA_023255765.1). GTDB lineage: Bacteria > Patescibacteriota > Minisyncoccia > UBA6257 > HR35 > JAGDVT01. The sequence goes on from JAGDVT010000015.1 coordinate 9,670, forward strand.
AACTAAAGATTGTATTTTGCTTGGTTTTTCTTTTAAGTTTCTATTGATATATAAAGAAATTAAAATTATAATTAAAACAGAGATCAAAGAAGCAAGATAAGTATTGGTTACTGGAAAATTGTAGATTTTAAAAACTATTTCTGGTTGTATTTTAATCATTTCTTTCAATTATAAAATAATTTTAAATAAATTTTAATTAAAATTTTATTTACTAAATATAACAATTTAAAATGATTGAAATATTAAAAGCAGTCAAATATATAATAAATAAAGCTGAAAATAGAGTAAAACCTAAAAGAGAATATGATCAATTTTATGCTACTGAAATTACTTTGATTAAAAGGATAAAATTATTGAGCAAATTCAAATTTGAAAAAATTATATTTTTAGGAGATGATGATTTGAATTCTCTTTGTTTAGGTTATTACAAAAAATTAAAAAAAGAGAAAGCAGAAATTTTTGTTTTAGATATTGACAAAGACCAAATTGATTTTATTGAAAAAATTTCAGAAGAAGAAAATTTAGAAATTAAAACAATTTATCAGGATATAAGAGATGCTTTACCCAAAGATTTAAAAAATTTTGATTTAGCCTTTTTTGACCCTCCATATACTCCAAATGCTGTTAAAATTTGGCTTATCAGGGCATTAGAAATTTTGTTAGGCAGTGGAACTAATAAAGAAAGAAAAGATTATAACTTTTTAAAAAATAAATATATATTTATGTGCTATGGTTATACAGATAAATCTTTAGAAAGAGGTTTAAAAATTCAAAAAATTATTAGTGATTTAGGCTTAATAGTTCAAGCTAAATATAGAAAGTTCAACAAATATACAGGAGCGGAAAGCATAAATAATGAAAGTGATTTATATATAATTCAACCAACTCCAAAAGTAAATTTAAAAGAAATAGATTATTGGAAAAATAAAAAAATTGAAGAGAAAATATATACTTATGAAGTATAAATTCTCAAAATAGATTTTAATAAAATTATTTTATAAGTGTACTCAAATCTTTATTAAAGATTTTTTATATTTCTAAATATTTCTAAACAAAATTTCAATTTCTGAATTTCCTTGTCTTGCTGCCTGCCGGTAAAGTAGAGCAATAGGCTAAGAAAATGAGAAATTACACTGGACTTATGGTGTTGAAATAATTAATAAATTTATACGAATAAAGCATGAATATATTACATGAATAAATCACAAATAAAAAATTTACACGAATGGTACACGAATAAAATGCACGAATTAATCACGAATATATAACACGAATAGTACACGAAT
>JAGDVT010000008.1 GCA_023255765.1 Candidatus Paceibacter sp.
ATAACAATTTATTCCTTTTACCTTGTGGGTGTTTAGTAGGGGGGGTTAAAAGGATTTTCTTTTAAAAGCGCTTCTTTAATCCTGTAAATTTCTTGGATATTTTTAGGAAGCTTTAAAAAAGATCTTAAAAATCTTTTGGTATAATATATATCCATTATTTATCAGCTTTTATCTTTCGTAGAGCATCATCAATATTTTTGGCTTTAATTATTTTTCCTTTTTTATAATCTTTCTCAGCCTCTTTAACAATTTTTTTTAGATATTTAATATCATATGGGTAATCCTCTATATTTTTAAATAAAGTTTCTAATAAATCTAAATATTTTCTTCCTATTTTTTTAAGCAACAAAATTTCTTCCTTTTCTATATTTAAATTCCTCTTCATTGTTTTAATTATAACAGAAATTAATTAAAATATTTTATAATTTCTTATAATGAAATTTTTTGCAGATTTGCATTTGCATTCAAAATTTTCTCGTGCTTGTTCAAAAAATTTAGATTTAGAAAATTTAAATTATTGGGGGAAATATAAAGGATTGAATTTAATTGCTACAGGAGATTTTACTCATCCCATATGGTTTCAAGAAATAAAAGAAAAACTAGAACCAAACGGTAAAGGATTTTTTAAATTAAAAAATAGTGATGATGAAATTTATTTTGTTTTATCTTGCGAGATAAGTTCAATATTTTCAAGAAAAGGAGAAGTTAAAAGAATTCATTATTTAGTTATGTTCCCCAATTTAGAAGATGTTGAAAAATTTAATAAAAAATTATCTACGTTTGCTAATTTATCAAGCGACGGAAGACCAACATTGGGCTTAGATATAATCGATGTTATCAAAATTGTTTTAGATATAAATAAGGACGCAATAATAATTCCTGCTCATATATGGACTCCTTGGTTTAGTTTATTTGGTTCTATGTCTGGTTTTGATTCAATAGATGAAGCATTTGGTGATTATAAAAAATATATTTATGCTGTTGAAACAGGCTTAAGCAGTGATCCTAAAATGAATTGGAGACTTTCTCAACTTGATAATTTTCAAATTGTTTCTTTTTCTGATTCTCATTCGCCTTATCCTCATAGAATAGGGAGAGAAGCAGTTTTGTTTGAGCTAGAGGATGCATCTTATTATAGCTTACTTAAAGCATTAAAAGAACCAGATGAAAAAAACAGAATATTATTGACAATTGAATTTTATCCTGAAGAAGGTAAGTATCATTATGATGGACATAGAAATTGTAATGTTAGATTTTCGCCTCAAGAATCTAAAAAAAATAATTATATTTGCCCTGTTTGTCTACAAAAAATAACTATAGGAGTAATGAGCAGAGTAGAAAAATTAGCAGATAGAGATGAAAATTATAATCCAGAAAATAGGCCTCCTTTTAAGCATATAATACCTTTAACTGAAATAATTGCTGAAGCATTAAATTCTGATCCAACTTCTAAAAAAGTATTAGACATATATTTTAAAATTTTAAATGTTTATAAAAATGAATTTGATTTTTTCTTAAATCCCAATGATTATTCAAAGATTAAAAATTTAGTTCCAGAAAAAGTTTTTATGGCAATAGATAAATTTTTTAAAGGAGAAATTTACATTGAGCCAGGTTATGATGGAGAATATGGCAAGATTAAAATATTATTAGAAGATATTGAAGAGCAAAAGGAAGAAAAAATAATTAAAAAATTATTTTAAATATGGTTTTCTTTTATATATTTGAAGAAATACTTCAGGATTTTTATAAATTTTTAAGATTTTGGTACAAAGATTCAGTTAAATTTATTTTTGATGAATATGTTAAAAGTTTTTCAATTATTGAAAAAAATTTTAGCATAAGATTAAATTTAAAAAATTTCTTTAAGCCACTTTACGGACTGAGGTCTATAGAAACATATTTTTATGCCATTCCGTTCAGAATTATACTTATATTTATTTCATTAATTTTACATATTTTAAATACTTTAATTTTTTTAACAATACTAATTTTTTGGTGCCTTCTGCCATTTTTGTCAATTTCATTATTTAAAAAGACTTAAAAATGGAAAAAATTTTTTACTACCCCCAACTATATTTGTCTACATTTCAAAAAAATATTTATAGAATATTGATAAATTCAATAAGAATTTTTATAGTAGTTTTAGCGCTTTCCTTTCTCATTCTTATAAAAGAATTTCCTTTTAATTTTATAGGATTTTGGATATTAATTGTTTATGCTTTTTATATTTTTAAATTTAGAAAAGAAGGATTAAAAAATTTAAAAACAGAGGATTCTAAAAATATAGCTGATTATTTTACTTATTCTACAAAAGAATTGATTTTTGAAGTTTTTAGAAAAACTGAATTGACAAATGATTATACAAAATCTCAATTCATTTTACTTTCAGAACTGCTAGATAAAAGTGAAATAAAAAAATTGTTAAACAGAGTAAATTTAAATGTGTTGGATATTAAGAAACAATTAAATAATATAATTCCTGAAATAGAAAGATTCGAAAATATCGATATAAAAGAAAGCTTAAATAATCTGATATTTAAAAATTTAGAACCAATAATTTTTAGGGCTTATGAATTAGCAAAAGAATTTAATTTTTCTTATGTTTCATTATCATGCTTGTTTTTAGCTCTTATTGAAAAATGTAACCCTATTTTAAATGAATTTTTTAATAAAAATAATATAACAACAGAAAATATAAAACCATCTATTTTGTTTGAATATTTTAAAAATAAATTTATAAAAGATAAAATTCAACCTCATTCTTCATTTTTGGATTTTATACCTAGAAGGAGATGGCTAAATAGAACATGGACAACCTCTCCAACTCCATTTTTAGATAAAATAGGTATAGATTTAACTTATTTCGCTGAAAAAGGAGAATTAGGATTTATAATAGGGCATAAGAAAGAAATAGAACAAATAACAGCTAAACTTAAAAGAGAAGAAAATCTGAATATAGCTCTTGTTGGGAGGGAAGGAAGTGGAAGAAGTACTATAGTTTATCATTTAGCATATTTAATAGTTAAGGATTTAGTACCTGAGAAATATTTTGATAATAGAATAATACAGATAAATTTAGCTGAACTCTATGCAGGTGACCCTGTTGAGTTTCAAACAAATGTTAATTTTATATTAACTGAAGCAGTTCATTCTGGTAATGTTATTTTATATTTTCCTGAATTCCATCAAATTTTATTATCTCCTATTTATTCTCCAATTTGGCCATTAATTTATCAATATCTAAAATCAGGAAATATTTCTATAATAACTAGTTTCACTCCAGATGGTTTTTCTAAATCAAATTCTTTATTTAATTTAGATAAAATATTTGAAGTTATTGAAATTGAAGAGTTAAATGAAGAAGAGGCTATAACATTACTTACCCTAGAGGGTATTATATACGAAAAACAATACAAAATTATAATTTCTCCACAAGCCATAACAAAAGCAGTAATTTTAGCAAAAAAATTTTTAGGGCACAAACCATTACCTGAATCTGCTAGAGATTTAATTAAAGAAGCAATAGGATTTGCAAAAAGTGTAAATATGAAAATATTAACAGAAGAAATAATAGGAGATACATTTAGTAAATTAACAGGAATTCCAGTTAAAGCACCCTTATCTGCAGAAAAATATATACTTGAAAATTTAGAAGATATTATACATCAAAGAATAGTAGATCAAGAATATGCTGTTAAAGAAGTTGCTAGGGTTTTGAGAATGTATAGATCTGGAATAGAAAAGAGAAAAGGTCCTATAGCAACTTTTCTTTTTGTTGGTCCTACTGGCGTTGGAAAGACTGAATTAGCAAAAGTGTTAGCAAAAATATATTTTGGGGGAGAAGATAGAATAATAAGATTAGATATGGTTGAATTCCAAAATTTAGAAGATATAGAGAAACTTATTGGAAGTGAAGATGGGAAAATAACAGGAATTTTAACAGAAGAAGTTTTAAAAAATCCTTATTCATTGATATTGTTAGATGAGTTCGAAAAGGCTCATCCTCAAATATTAAATTTATTTTTACCAATTTTTGATGAAGGATATATCAAAGATGGTATAGGAAGGACAGTAGATTTCAGTAATACTTTAATAATATGTACTTCAAATGCTTTGTCTGATTATATAAAAGAAGAAATAGAAAAAGGTAAAACTACCGAAATGATCGCGCCTATTATAAGAGATAAATTAAGTGAAGTTTTTAGAATAGAGCTTCTCAACAGATTTTCAGGAATAATAATCTTTAGAGCACTTACAATAGAAGATGTTAAAAAGATTACAGATATTTTAATTAGAGATATTAATGGAATGTTAATGCAAAAATTTGGATGTACTATAGAACTTAAAGATGGAGCAAAGGATAAAATAATAGAATTAGGATATAATCCAATATATGGAGCTAGGGAACTTAACAGAACTATAGAAAGAGAAATTCTAGGTCCTTTATCAGAATTTATATTGAAAGAACAAATAAAAAGAGGGGGGAAAATTATAGTAGATTATAAAGATAAATTTATATTTGAGATTTTATAAAAATGAAAAAAGGATTTCAAATTTTAATTTTATTTATTTTAATTTCTCTAATTTTTGTTTTATTTTATGAATTTATAAGTACAGAGAGAAAAATTTCTATTTCTAATAATTCTTTTTTTGATATATTTAAACCAGATAACTCTCAAGCAATTTTAATATTAGGAAAAATGGGAGGCTATCACTATGGAGCCGAAAATACAGATGCTATGTTTGTTGTTTACATTAAAGAAGATAGAATATATATTATTCATATACCGAGGGATTTGATAGTAAAAATTGGCAACGATTTTTATAAAATAAATTCTTTATATTCGTTTAGAAAAATGAATGAACTTTTATTTGAAGTAAGCTCTTTCACAGGATTAAAGGTAAGAAAATATATAGTAATAGATTCATATATTGTTAAAAAAGTAGTTGATATGTTAGGCGGTTTAAATGTAGAATTAAAATATCCTGTAACTGATGCAGTAACTGGTTATACTTTATATCCTGGTAAATACAAATTATCAGGAGAATGGGTTGATTTTGTTATAAGATCAAGATATTATCCTGATGGAGACTTTACTCGGATGAGAAATCAGTTTATAATTATTAAATCACTAAAAGAAAATATCAGAAATTTAAGTGTAGAAAAAATATTCCAGATTGTGGATTTTATTATTGCTGCAAAGAGACATTATGAAACAAATTTAGGTTATAAAGAAATTGTAGATTTAGCTAAAAAGATAATAAAAATAAAAGATGAAAATGTAAAAGAAATATTTATAGGTTATGACAAAAATATTTGGGTAGATGGCACATTTAATATAAAAATTAACTCACATTATGCACCTGCATATGGTTTATATCCTAAAAATGGAGTTGGAGAATATTCAACAATCAGAGAAAAAATTAAAGAAGAAATTGCCAAAGAGTATTAGAAAGTATATTAGAGAATTAAAGGCTGAAATGAGAAGAAATTTAATTCCTGAAGAAGAAATTAACAAAAGAATTGAGGTTATTATAAAAAATTTTAAATTGGAATAATGAATGAAGCACTAAAAGAAAAGATTAAAAATATAAAAAATAAAATAAGATGGAAAATACCAAAATTTATTATTAATTTTTATCATTATATTTTCGCATTATTAGGTGCAATTTATTTTAAGTTTCCTTCAAAAGAAATAATAGTAATAGGTGTAACAGGCACAAAAGGCAAAACTACAACCTGCTATTTAATTTATACTTTGCTTTCAAAATTGGGTATAAAAACTGCCCTGTCGTCTTCAATGTATTTTTATTTTGGCGATGAAAAAATTGAAAATAAAAGCAGAATAACAATGCCTGGTAGATGGTATTTACAAGAATTTTTAAGAAATGCAGTTAATAAAGGATGTGAGATAGCAGTAATAGAAGCAACCTCAGAAGGTTTAATGCAAAATAGACACAAGTTTATAGATTTCGATATATGTATTTTTTTAAACTTACATCCAGAGCATATAGAGCATCATGGTAGTTTCGATAATTATAAAAAATCAAAAGGGAAATTGTTTGAAAATTTGCTTAAAGGTTCAAGAAAATATTTTAAAGGTAAGATAGTTAAAAAAACTATAATAGCAAATTCTGACGATTTTCATTCTGATTATTATTTATCCTTTCCTTCTGAAAGAAAAATAACTTTTGGTTTAGAAGGTAATCCGGAAAAAAGAGATCATTTGCAAATTTTAAAATATAAATTAACTACCAAAGGCTCCTTTTTTGTTTTAAATGAAGATTTTGATAATAAAAAAGAAACTAAATATTTTACAAAGTTTATAGGCAAACAAAATCTTTATAATATTTTAGCATCTTTATCTGTTTTAAAGGCTTTAGAAATACCTATTAAAAGCGTTAAAGATATTTTAAAAGATATAGAACCATTACCAGGACATTTTGAAATTGTTCAAGGTAAAGGATTTAAAGTAATAATTGATTATGCCCACACACCCGATTCTATAGAAGAACTTTATAAAAACATCTGGAGTATATTTAAACCTAAAAGACTTCTATGTTTAATTAGCTCTGCTGGAGGATTAAGAGATAAATGGAAAAGACCAGAAATAGGTAAAATAGCTGCTAAATATTGCAATGAAATAGTAATATCTAATGAAGATCCATTTGATGAAGACCCACTAAAAATTATGAAAGAAATAGAATATGGTGTTAAAAATTATTTAGCCGAATACGAATTCCAAAAACCATATAAGATAATTGAAGACAGGAAAGAAGCCATTGGATATCTTATTGAAAATGCTCAGAAAAATGATATAATTGTATTAATAGGAAAAGGTGCAGAGCCTACTATTGAAACTAAGGAAGGATCAATTCCATGGAACGAAAAAGAAGTAGTTTTAGAATTTTTAGAAAAAATTAAGAGTAAGAAGAATAAAAATGAGAATAGTAGAAGCAGCATTAAATAGATTAAATATTTTAATAGAAAATAAGATAGTAAGTGCAGAAGAAAATAAAATATTAGAATATCTTACTAGAAAAAGTAGAAATGATATTGATCCTAGATTGAAAATCAAAATATTAGAGATTTTAAAATTACTTATAAAAAAAAGCAAAAAACCATTTGGTATGATTATAATTTTAGGATGGAGAAGAGAATGGAATGAAAAATATGCTGCTATTTTAGATGAAACACAAAATATGTTTGAAGATAAAAATTATAACTTAAAAGATTTAAGCTTACAAAAAGCTGTTAAATTGTTTTTAAGCTTGAAAGATTTTGATGGAGCTGTTTTAATCAATAGAGAAGGTAAAATTATAGCAAGTGGAGTGTATTTAATAAATTTAAACCCTAAAAAATGTCTCGAGAAATTAAAGCTAAAAGGAGAAGATCTTTCAGAGGCATTTGGTTTCAAAGAAAAAGTTCATACAAGGCATATTACAGCAATTACTGCCTCCTTACTATTAGATAATACAACTGTATTTACTGTATCTGAAGAAAGTCAAACTATAAGGATATATGAAAACGGGAAAATAATATATTCTACATTAAAGGCAGAAATAGAAGAAATTCTTGGTAAAATTAGTAAAATAGAAAATAATCAGGCTTGAATAGGATTATAATTTTGATTATAATTATTTAAAGAGTTGAAAATATTTTATATTGTTGTAAAGAATGAACCCTTATTTTTTAATAAAAGACCCTTAATTACCCGGGCTGGATTTTATATGGGAGTTTGATCCTGGCTCAGGGTGAACGCTCGCGGTGTGGATAAGGCATGCAAGTCGTACGGATAGAAGTGGAACTTAGTTCCACTTCTATTACGTGGCAAACGGGGCAGTAACACGTACCTAACCTACCCTGAGGACGGGAATAACCCCCGAAAGGGGACTAATTCCCGATAATCCCATTCTTACATAAGTAAGAATGGGTAAAGGGCTAAATGCCGCCTCAGGAAGGGGGTGCGGCCGATCAGCTAGTTGGTAGGGTAATGGCCTACCAAGGCTAAGACCGGTAGGGGGCCTGAGAGGGTGTTCCCCGCCAAGGGCACTGAGACACGGGCCCTACTCCTACGGGAGGCAGCAGCCGAGAATCTTGGGCAATGGGCGAAAGCCTGACCCAGCGACACCGCGTGGCGGAAGAAGCCCTTCGGGGTGTAAACGCCTTTTGCAAGGGATGAAACCCTGTGCATTTTGTGCAGGGTTGACAGTACCTTGCGAATAAGGGACGACTAACTTCGTGCCAGCAGTCGCGGTAAGACGAAGGTCCCAAGCGTTACCCGGATTTACTGGGCGTAAAGGGCCCACAGGCGGGAACATAAGTCCTTCCTTAAAGACTTCGAGCCTAACTCGAAGTATGGGAAGGATACTGTGTTCCTAGAGACTGCCAGAGGCCAGCGGAACGCACGGTGTAGGGGTGAAATCCGTTGATATCGTGCGGAACGCCGAAGGCGAAGGCAGCTGGCTAGGGCAGTTCTGACGCTGATTGGGCGAAAGCCAGGGGCGAGAACCGGATTAGATACCCGGGTATTCCTGGCTGTAAACTATGGGTGCTAACTCTGGGGAGATTCGACCCTCTCTGGGGTAAAGCTAACGCGTTAAGCACCCCGCCTGGGAAGTATGGCCGCAAGGCCGAAACTCAAAGGAATAGGCGGAAGGCCGCACAAGCGGTGGACCATGTGGTTCAATTCGATAGTAACCGAAAAACCTTACCAGGGCTTGACATGCTCGTCTTAATGCCTTTTCCGAAAGGAAAAGGAAGCTGGTTTTTGCCAGCGGGCGAGCACAGGTGCTGCATGGCCGTCGTCAGCTCGTGGTGTGAACTGTAACCTTAAGTGGCACAACGAGCGCAACCCCTGCCCAGTGTTACAAGTGTCACTGGGGACTGCCGGCTTTAAGCCGGAGGAAGGTGGGGATGACGTCAGGTCCGCATGGCCTTTATGCCCTGGGCGACACACATGGTACAATGCCGGGTACAACGGGTTGCAAGGCCGCAAGGCTGAGCTAATCCCTAAAAGCCCGGCCCAGTTCGGATTGGAGGCTGAAACTCGCCTCCATGAAGGCGGAATCGCTAGTAATCGCGGATCAGCTATGCCGCGGTGAATACGTTCTCGGCCTTTGCACTCACTGCCCGTCAGGCCAGAGGAGTCATTTCTACCCGAAACCCCACGAAGGTGGGATGAGGGTAGGAGTGATGACTAGGGCTAAGTCGTAACAAGGTATCGCTAGGGGAACCTGGCGATGGACCATTTCTGTTTTAAATCTTTTTAAGTTGTACTTATTAGCTGAATCCAGCCCGGGTAATTAAGGGTCTTTTATTTTGTAATATTAAATAAAGAGTATAATATTAAATAAAAAAGTTATAATATAATAAGAATAAAGTTATAATATAATAATGACTATAATAATGAAAATTTTAGTAGTAGAGGATGATAAATTTTTAAGATTACTTTTAGAGAAAAAACTAAAAAATGAAAATTTTGAAGTTGTTTCAGCTATAGACGGGGAAGAAGCTTTAGAGAAAATAGTTACAGAAAAACCTGATTTAATATTATTGGACATTATTTTACCTAAGAAAAGCGGCTTTTTAGTATTAGAAGAAATTAACAAAGATGAAAATTTAAAGAAAATCCCTGTTTTTATTATTTCTAATTTAGGGCAACCTGAAGATATAGAAAGAGGTAAAAATTTAGGAGCAAAAGAATATTTTGTAAAAGCAGGTCTTTCATTAGATGAACTTCTTAAAAAAATAAAAATATTTGCAACTGAATTTTTATCCACAAAATAATCTTGATTTTATTTAAAATGATTTATAATAATAATATAAATTACAAATAAGAAGTAAAATAAAAGGTCGTATTCAGTTAATATATATTAATAAATGCCAAATAAAAAAATAGGTTTTACATTAATAGAATTGATAGTCGTATTAGCTATAATAGGAGTATTGGTC
>JAGDVT010000029.1 GCA_023255765.1 Candidatus Paceibacter sp.
TAGATCATAATCTGCAGATAATGTGCCAATTTCCCCTATTGTTTCTCTTAATATTTCTTTCCATGTATTTCTTTTTCTTTTAAGTTTTATTGGTATATCTATATTTTGTTTAGTCATTTTACTAATTGTTCTACCTTTTTCTAACATATTCATTGCTTTATCTATTAGTTCCTCTATTTCCCTAGGATTCATATTCTTTAATTCTAAAGATTCTTTATACTCTTTAACTATAGTTTTACTTATTTTATCATATTCATCTTTGATTCCATGTTTATTCAATATATCTTTTATTTTTTGTATAGTTTCATCTAGATTATTATCATCATATTTTTCTAAAACATCTATCATTTCATCAATCATTTCAGTAAATTCTACATCATCTAACATTAATTTAGCTATAAAATATTCATCTTCTTCTAAAAATTGTTTTATATTATCATTAAAATATTCTTTAACTTTAGTATTCATTTCCTGAAGTGTATATAATGTTATTACTCCTTTTGGCATAAAATCAAATTGATCATTAAGAATGTGATTAATTTGTGCATCTCTAATAAGATTAAATATTAACAATAATCTTTTATCTTTCAATAGATCAACATCATGTATAAGTAAAAAATGCATAACCTCATGTGCTATTACAAATAGCTTTTCATTTTTATCTAATGTATTAAAATCATTTGGGTTAATGTATATTGTTTTTTCTCTATAATTTAATCCTGCCGGATATTGTAATTTTCTATCTTCTTTAATATTAATCTCGCTTAACATTGGTGCTAATAAAGGAAAATGCTTTGATACTACTATTTTTAGTAATTCATTATCCATCTTTATAAAGCATTTTCAAATTCTAATATTCCTTTTATTAGCTCATACAAATTACCTCCGTCCTTTATTATTCTATCTATTATTATCTTATACTTTTCTGTGTTTTGATACTTTAAGTATCTCAATGCAAATGCTGTTAACATTTTATTCTTTTTACTTAATCTATTTATGAAATCATAATATTTATCTATATCAATTTTATCATTAACAAATTTTTCGCTAATTTTCATTATTATAATTATTCTTTCTTCATTACTTAAAGTATCTATTAATTCTACATTATTTATGTATTTATCAATATCTTTTAATTTCTCATATAGTACTATGAATGAAATAAACTGTGTTGCATCATTCTTTTCTAAAAGTGATTTTGCTACTAATTTTATATAATCAATATCATTTTCTCCCTTTATCATTTTATTAAGTAATTCTAAAGATCTTGGTGTTGTACTTTGTTCCATACTATCCTTTGAATATGTTATATGTTTGTCATTGAATAATACCCATCCAATGATCCTCTCATCAAATTCTTTACTTTTTGCATATTCTAACCATGAATCTAAATCAATTAACAATTCATCAGCATTAATAAACAGCATTCTGTTTATTAGTGGTTTTGGTATTTCTTTTGCTACCTCACTACTTTCTAAATCATTGCCTGCAGTTATTATTAATACATTCCCCCTTACGCTATATTCCCCTAACTTTCTTTGAAATATTAACTCATATAAAATACTTTGTAATGTTGGTACTGTCATATTTAATTCATCAATAAATAATATTCCGCTACTCCTCTCATTAGAAAATAATTTCATCCATTCTGGTGTTTCCCAAACCAATTTATCTCCCTTTGGTATTGGAATTATCAAATTATCTAGTGATATCATACTACCTTTTATATCTACTAAAACAAAGTATTTTTCAGGATTCTTCATTATTTCATCTTTTTCATCTCTATTAAGTTCATGCCATACTTTTAATTCCCTACCTAATTCTTTACTCTTCATTAATGCATACTCATATACTAAACTACTCTTTCCTATTCCATACTTACCAAACAATCCAATACTAATTTTTTCTTTAAATGCTTTATCAAAAATTCTAAATAAAATCTTTTGTTTTGGTGTCATCATGATTAAATTAAGTAATCATATATTTGGCTAAAATGTAAATCATCCAATACATTCAAATCATATTCATCAATTCTTTTTAATACCCTATTTCCATGTTTTTTTGCTATAATATTGCTTATATCTATGATTTTATTATTTCTCAAATCAATCAAATAGAATCTATTATTTTTGTAAATAGTATATCCCTTATCTCTATTCTCCTCTTTGTAAGTCATGATTAAAACAAAACCATGGTCTATCCTAAAAAATTTAATATTATCATTATTAATCATATCTATAACTTTATTTTCTATAAATATAGCTACTTTATAAATATCATAGTCTCTAGTATGATATGTTTCTTTAAAATAAGCCGAATTTAATAAAGCCTCTATTTCCTCAATTTCTCTATTATAATCAATTTCTTTATTTAAAAATTTTAAATATTTATTTAATATTTCATTTTGTATTCTTTCTCTTTCTAATTTTTCATTTGTTATGACCATTATAATAGAAATTCTAATATATCTAAATCTTTTAGCTCATAAACATTCTCTCTATCAATTTCATCAAATATATACTTTGCAAATTTTGTATCTATTATATTATCTATATTGATATAATTATGATTTCTTAAATCTACTAAATAATAATTATTAAATCTATAATTCCATCCATTAGCAAAATATCTTTGCTTATATTTTAATATAAAAGCCATTCCATTTTTTATCTTTAATATTGTAAATTTATTATCCGATTTTAATATTTCTTTAATTTTTTCCCTTAATATTCCTCTTAATCTACTACTTTCTTGTAATCCGTCATCATTTAACCAATTTTCAAAGTTTTCAATTTCTTTATCAAAATCTATCTTTTTATCTAAATATTTTAAATATTTATCTTCTAATCTTTTCCTTTCTTTTTCTTCATCCATAATTTTATTTAGTTCTTTTAAGAAATAAGCTAATTCATCTTTAACTTTATTTCTTATATAATCATCAGCTTCCTTTTTATTAAATTTTTGATCTATTTCTTTTAATTTTCTTAAAATATATAATAAACTTTCTTTAGTTTTATAAAATTCATCATTAATTAGTGAAATTTTAATATACTTATTATATATATCATCAATATATTTTAAATACCTCTTTTTAATATTATGAAACTTTATAAATTCATTAATTATTTTTCTTTGTAAGTCAATGTTTGTATAATAAGCTTTAATAATCATTATTGTTTCTTTTTCCGTTATTTCTACAGCTATACCTTTTTTTCTTAATTTTTCAGCAGTTAAATATATTTCCCCTATAATGTCTCTTTTCCATGCCATAAATATTTATTGAACACATATTTTTATAAACATTTTCCAATATTGCGTTAATCCGAAAAATTGTTAAACTACAATACATATAACTTAACATAATCCAATCTATAACATAATAGATTATAGTCATATGATATATGTTTTTTAATTAATGCATTTGCAGACATAAACATAATATCAATATTTATTAATGATAATATATATTTCATATATTTAGAATAAACCCTTATCCATACTATTTTAAACACTCTATTGTTAATTTCAATAAAATCGCTTTCTACTTTTTTTATATAAACCCTTTTCTTTAATTCATTATCTATTCTATTTAATTCTTCTTTATATCTCTCTATTTTCTTATTTAAATCTTCTAAACTTTCCATTGTTTTTTTATTTTTAATCAATCTTTTCCTTTTTATTCTTTCAAAATATTCAATCTCTAATTTTTTTATTTGATTATTTAAATCAATAATCTTTATTTCATCAATATCAAATTTATCATCTGTATTTATAATATCCTTTATTTTATCCATTTCTTTCAAAATTTCATTATCCAATTTATTCATAATATTTTCTAATTCTTTCCTTAACATATCTCTATAATCTATATCTATATTATTTAATATAGAATCAATAAACAAGTTTTTCATTTTCATAATAAACTAATTTATAGAAATATTTAAAACATGTTTTTCATATTTTTAACATACAAATATTTATAAATATTACATGTAATATATGGTTCTTTTTAAATAAAAAATTATAGTTATTTCTTTTCATTTCTAAAATATTTAGTAAAATCATCTTTATGATCTAATATATACTTTATCATTTTTGCTAAAACCCTGCCATTATAACTTCCTAATTCATCTTCTACGTATTTTTTAAATTCTTTCCATAAATTTTCATCAATATTAAATACAATTGATTTTCTTACCTCTGCCATAATAGTATATTGTACGTAATGTTTATAAAATCTTTAATATATAATGTCCTACAATTTTTTAAACATTTCTACTTAAATATATATTATGAAAGTTGAAGGAAATAAAATTAAAGTTGAAGAAAGAATAGCATTTACCGAATCATCTTTTAAGTTATTGAAAGAAAAATATGATAGATTAAGTACAGCAATTAATAATGCTTTAAAGTTTTCATTGAATGATCCAAATTTTATTGATTATTTTAATAAAAATGTTAAAGAATTTTTATTAAGAGAAGATTTAATAGAAAAAAGAGAAAAAATTTGGCTTGAAAAAGAAGTATTTGATAAACTAAATGAAATAACAAATAAATTAAGAATGACAAATAAGTTAGCTACTAAAAAATCAATAATTTCAATTGCTATAGATTATTATTTATCTCATATGCAATAAAAAATTTTTTAAAAAAAATTATTCAAAAATTTCAAAATATTTGTTTAAAAGATTTAGAAACCTATTCATATCCGTTTTTGGTGGTAATCTTATAATAATACAGCACATTAGTTCCTCATAAATTGTTAAAGAATCAATAGTTTCATTATCCAATTTTACATAAATTGTTATATAATCATCTATATCTATGCTACTATGTACCCTATTATTTTCCATGTATTCCTGCCATAAATTAGCAATTAATCTTCTCAAAATCCATTTTTTCCATTTATTAATATATATTTTTTGCCCATTAATTTCTAATTCATAGTCATCTCCCCCAAATTCTATTGCTTTTGCTTCTATTGATACATAATTACTAAATGTCCATCTACTAAATTCCTGTAATTTTCCTAACAAATACTGCCTTTTTAATTCTTTATGAAGCTCCTCTGTGTTATCTAATCTATATTTTGTTTCTACCATAAATATTTATTGTACAAAATGTTTATAAAAATTTTGGACATGATAGCATATGTAATAAAATAATAAAAAAAGGTTAAGGTAATAAACAAAAAACTTTATTATTTTCTACCCATGAAACTTTAACCTTACCTATATAATCTATATCTACCATGATAGCAATGTGATACCCATCATTTTTAAAATCATATAAAAGATCTGCGTCTAATCCATACTTTTTAAAAATCTCTCTTATCTTTTTCCCCCATTCAGTCATATATTGCCCTATGAATTCCCCCTCTACAATTCTACTATTTTCTACTACATTTTTTAATTCATTTATTGCTTTTTCTACATTTTCATTTAAAAAATTTGTTTTTATCTCAAATAGTTTTGTATCCATAAGTATTTATTGTACGTAATGTTTATAAAAGTTTATGACATGTATATACGTATGAAAGAGATAAAAGAAATAGATGAAAAAAATAAAAAATTTAATAAAAAAGAAAATTAGAAATTATTAAAATTTATGTTTAATTCTTTAAGTACATCTTTAATAAAACTTTCATGAATATACAATGTCCTTAATGCATCATCATAATCCTCTCTATATGAATGCTCTATTAATATGCTATCTATAGCATTATTAGTTGCTTTTTCATATATGTCTAAGCTCATACCATTCTTTCCTTTACTTATTTTGATATTGCAATAATCAAGGTAATCTTTAAGCTTTTCATATAATAATGCTTTCCATTTTTCTAGCAAAATATCTCTAAATTTTTGATACTCTTCACTTTTTAAGAAAGCAATAACATCTGTGTTTAGTGTTATCTCTTTATAAAAGTCTTGTCTAGCTTTTTCATCGTAATGATGTATTATTATTAATGTTTTTTCTTCATCTCTATATATTAATACCTCATATGATTCCCCGTATAAATCTGCTAAAATATTATTAATTATATGCTTTGTTATATCCTTTTCTTTTATGTTTTCTTCTGCCATACTTATTATTTTGTACGAAAAATTTATAAGTATTTTGTATAAAATATTAATCATGATGGACACACAAGAACAAAAAATTGTTTTTTCAAATAAAAAAGAAATAGAAAAAGTAGTTATAGAAAAATTAGAAAAAGAAAAAGAAAAAATAAAGGAAGAATTAAAAGAAAATATGAAATGGCTAAAAATAACAAAAAAAGAATTTGAGATATTAGCATTAAAGTACATATTAGAAAATTATGATAATTTTGAAAGTTTTGTTTTAGATAATATTGAAAAATTATATAGAGATATAAATATTGAAATAGAAACAAAAACATTAGGTTGGGTAGAATATATTGATAGATTTGTTATTTATCTTAAATTAGATTTACCGAGAAAAATTGACGTAAGAGAAATATATAATACGGGACGTTTAGTAGATGAATTATATCTATATCCTGTAGTAGAGATACCAATATCTAATTATACATATGAGACAGTATTATATAAGAATGAAAAGAATATATATTTTGTAGAAATAAGAAAAGATGTTTTAGAAAAGTATAATATTCTAAATGAATTTAAAGAAACATATAAATCAGATAACAAAATAATAATAAAGTTAAAAAGATTAGAAATTGATAAGTCATGTTTTAGAAAAACTTTTTACATATAATTTTTTGTTTTATATTTTTAATTTTTCTTTTTTTAAAACTTTCTAATTTTTTATTTATCTAATAAAAATTTTTTATGTACTTTGTACTAAATGTTTATAAATATTACGTACAAAATACTAATTATGGCAGAAGAAACTTTTATTAAATCAAAACAATTTGATGAATTAAGCGAAGAAATAAAGAAAAAATTGGAAGATTTGAAAAAAGCAAAAATAAAAGAATCAAAAAGTGGAATTTTTGGAAAAATATTAGAGTATAGTGCAGAGATTGAAGAAATTGACAGAATAGGCATAACCAAAGAAGAAAATTATTATGTAGGTTTTAGGTATGATGAAATTATAAAATTATGGATAAAATTTTTAGAATATTATAGTACATATAAATTAAAAAGCAATCAATATTTATTTTGGGAATACAAATTACATGAAATAAGAAACAAAAGAAATGATTATAAAATACTCATTGATATAGATATAGAGATCACAGAAAAAATTAATGAAAGACAAAAAATAAAAAACTTTGAAAGCTTTTATATTTATACCATTGAACATATTCAATATGATGATGGATATTATGATAAGCTTTATATAGAATTACCACCTATTTTTGAACTTTAATATAACTTTTTTCATCTATATTAATTATGATAAAATTTTAATGTCAAAAATTAAAAAATAAAAAAGGTTATTCCCTAATAAAAATTTCACCTAAAGAAATGCTAATTAATGCTTTTCCGTCTCTACCGTAAACCACAAAACTAACCCCGTCACTATATGATGATATATTATATTCTTCTACTACCTTTTTTAATGATTCTATTAATGCTTTTTCTATATCTACTAAATCCAAAGAATATTTTTTATATTTTGTTTCTGCCATAATTAATATTTTGTACGTAAAGTTTATAAACATTTTGGATAATAATATATAGTATGGACGAATTAAAAGAAATAAATGAAAAAATTGAAAAGATAAATAAATTAATAGAAAGATTAGAAGAAATAAAAGAAAAAATAGATAATAAAGAAGAAAAAGAAAAAATAGAAGAATATATAAATAAACTAGAATATGAAAAAGCATTTAATAAATCTTTAAAATATCTTTTAGAAAAATTTGGAAAATAATTTTTTTAAAAATTATTTTTTTCAAAAATAAAGTTTAGATATTGTAATATGAAATTAAGATATTTTTTATTTCTAAAGATATACTTATATTTAACATAAATACTATCCTTATTTTTTTGAATTAGTATATATAATGATTTTCTATTATTCAAATAAACTATAATATTAACTTTATATTTATTTTTAGAATTATCATTAAAATAATTTTCTAATTTTTTCAATAACACCTTTTTTAATAAATTTCTTTCTTTAGAATCTAATTTTTTAACATGATGAAAATCATAAAAATTAACATTAACAATATAATTCATTTTCATCATATTATATTATTGAAATAAAGTTTTATAAATTAACACATATTTATAAATAATATGATTGATATACTTATTTCTTAGATTTCTTTCTTTCATACCCATTTTAAGGTATACATTACATACCTATCATATTGATAGGTTATAATAATTAGATTATCATATATTTTTAAAAAATTTACTTTTCCTAAAAACATCAAAACCAAAAAACCAATTTAAAAAATTTATTGGCTTTGGCTTTGGTCTTCCTTTGGTGGGTAATATATTATAAACTGTGGGTCTTCATTCTCTTGATATTTAAATATTGTTAGTGTTTCTATTGCATAACTACCGCTTTCATTTATCAAACTTAAAACTCCCGATCCTTCTAATAATATCCATAC
>JAGDVT010000004.1 GCA_023255765.1 Candidatus Paceibacter sp.
TTTTCAAGAAGATTTTTAATTAAATTATAAATTTTAGAGTTATTATAAAGCATGAAGGACGAAAAAAGGAATGTTAATATACCCACAAATCCCGTAAGTGCTGTGTATTGTTTTGAAAAAGTTTGAATCAAAATAAAAGAGAATTCACTTATTTGTGCTGTTGTTAATCCTACTTCAAATGCAACTCGCCTAGGATAATTTAGAAAATTTAATATGTAAAAAACTATTAATGGGTTAAATATTAAAATAAATAATGTATAAACTAAAGATGAAAAAACAGTAGCATAGTTTAAGTTTATCTGAGATCCTAAATATACAAAAAAGAATATTAGAAACAAATCTTTAATAGGAGAGAACTTTCTAGTAATTTCTGCCAAAACATTTGAACCTGAAAGAGATATTCCTGCTAATATCGCAGCAGCTTCTATAGAAAAATTTTTATATTTTGCGATTATAATAAATATCATAAGCCAGGCTAATGACAAAAGAAATATTAATTCTGAATTATTTTTAATTTTTAAAAAAAACTTAGAAATTAATTTTCCTAAAAAATAAAGACCTGTAAAAATGAAAATGATCGATATTAAGTCTGAGATTTCTAGAATAGTTATTTTATTAATTGAAAAAACACCAATTATTAACAAAATCAAGATTGCAAATAAATCTTGTATTAAAAGCATACCTAAAGATAATCTTCCATAAAGAGTATCAAGATCATTTTTATCTAAAAGTATTTTTGTAACTATTATTGTAGAGCTAAAAGAAAAGGCGATTCCGATCATAAAGGCATGAATAAGATTTATGCCTAACAAAATTCCCAAAATTGTTCCTAAAATTGTAGTAAAAAATATCTGTCCTATCCCTAAATATATTATTTCTTTGGAAAATTCACTAAATCTTTTAAGATCCAATCTTAAGCCAACTAAAAATAAAAGAAAAATAAGCCCAAGTTCACCTAGTATAGAAATTTCCTTAGTAAATATTGTGCTAAGGTTAGATATTAAAATTCCGGTTAAAATGTACGAAATTAGCAATGGAATTTTAAAATAACTCAATGTTAAAGCTATCAAAGCAGAAAATATTATTATATAAGAAAATAGATAAAATAAATTCATTTTTCTAAAATTTTTATAAGCTCATAAGGAATATCTTCATCTTTTAGATAAAACTTTTTGTATTTTCTATCAACTTCAGCAAGTATATTTATATTTTTAACAATTTTTTCATCGCTAAATTTTTTAGCGTACATCTTAAGTTTTTGTTTATAAAAATAATTTAATCCCAATTTCTCTTCATCTTTAAAATTTTTGACTTTTTTAAGCAAAAGTATTCTCAAAAATGTTTTATACAAAAAACCAATAATTATTTCTGGCTTTGTTCCTATATTTATTTCTCTTTTTAATCTTAACAAAAAATCATTGTATCTGTTTTCCAGCAAATCATCAACCATTTCGAATATTCTACTATCTGTAGGCCATTTTATTATATTTAAAAGCTCTTCTTTTGTTATTTTTTCACCATTTTTATAATATTTTAATTTTTTAAATTCATTCAATAATATTACGGGATTTGTAATAAAAATCTTGGCTAAAATCGTTAAATACTCATTGGGCAAATTAATTTTTTCTTCTTTTACATAATTAACTAAAAATTCTTCAAATTCTCTGTAATTTTTAAATTTGAGATTAGGTATCTCGATTATTTCATAAGGAATTTGAAGTTGTTTAAGTTTTTTAACCAATAATTCTGGTCTCTTTTGATAAATTAATATAACTTCTTTATCTTTAAAATAATTTAATATTTCTTCTGGTAATTCTATTTTATCTAAATCCTTAATAACTAAACAAATATTACTTCCAAACAACCTGTTATTCAATATTTGCTTAAAGCTTTCCTTAAAATTTTTATCTTTAAATGAAATATAATATTTTTCTCCTTTTACTAAGCTATTGATTTTTTCTTTAATTAAAAAATCATTTTCGCCTATTATTACATAAAGCATTTATTTTTAATTATTTATCTTTATTATACTATTTAACTAATTCTTTTAATTCTTTAGCTGGCGAAAATTTAGGAACTCTTGTTGCGGGTACAGTTATTTTTTCGCCGGTTTTAGGATTTATTGCTGTTCTTGCTTTTCTTTCTCTTACTCTAAAAGTACCTAATCCAGGTAATTTTACTTTATTTCCTTGCTTCAAATTTTGGGCTACTAATTCTACAAAATAATTTAATATTTCGACTACTGTTTTTTTAGGAACATCAAATTTTTCTGCTATTTTTTGAGCTAAGGCTTCTCTTTTTACTGTTTGAGCCATATTTATAAAATTTATTTTAATTCGACCAAAATTATTATTTAAATTTTACCATAAAAAATAATAAAATTCTCAGATTTTGTGGATATCTATCTAGCATATTCAAATGCCCTATTTTCTCTTATAACTACTACCTTTATTTCTCCTGGGAAATTTATGGTTTCTTCTATCTTTTTTGCTATTTCTTTAGCTAATTTATATATTTCTAAATCACTAATTTCTTCTGGCCTTACAAAAACCCATAATTCTCTTCCGCCACTTATAGCATATACCTTTTCGACCCCTTTAAAGGAATATGCAATTTTTTCCAAGTTTTCTACTCTTTGAAGGTATGCTTCTAATGCTTCCGAACGTGCTCCTGGTCTTTGCGAAGATATAGCATCTGCTGCTAAAACTACATATGCTTCTGGTACTGCAAATGGGTAAGTCTCATGGTGAGACCTCATTGCTAATATTACTTTTTCATCTATATTATATTTTTGTAATATTTTTATACCTATTTCCAAGTGACTACCTTCAATTTCATGGGTTACTGATTTACCAATATCATGTAAAAATCCAGCTCTTTTTGCTGTTTCTTTATCTAAATTTAGCTCTTCAGCTATCATTCTAGAAAAAATAGCAACTTCTATTGAATGCTGAAGCACATTTTGACCATAGCTGTATCTATACTTTAGTCTACCCATTAATTTAATGATATCTTCAGGTAAATCAAATATATTAAGTTCTTCTGCTGCTTCTTTACCTGCTTTTTTAATTTCTTCTTCTATGTGTTCTTTAGCGTATAAAACTGCTTCTTCTATTGTTGCTGGTTGTATTCGTCCATCTTTTATTAATTTTTCTAATGCTACCCTTGCAATTTCCCTTCTTACTGGGTCGAAAGAAGAGATTGTTACTATATCAGGAGTTTCATTATCTATAATAAGCTGAACTCCTGTTAATTTTTCAAAGTATCTTATATTTCTTCCTTCTTTACCGATAATTCTTCCTTTCATTTCTTCACTTGGTAGCGTAATTATAGTCATATTAAATTCATTTGCAACAGATCTGCTATATTTAGGTAGTACACTTAATATTATTTCTTGTGCCTTCTTTTCTATCTCTTCTTTGTTATTATTTAATAATTTATTAATCCTTTTAATTAATAAAATTTCGTTTTCTTTTTCTATTTGTTCTATTAAAATTTCCAAGGCTTTTTCTTTATTAATTTCTGCTAATTCTTCTAATTTCTTTTGATATTCTTCTTTGAGATTTTTTATTTCCTCTTCTTTTTTTTCTAATTCTTGAAATAAATTTTTATATTTTTCCCTTTCTTCTTCCAATTCTTTCTCTTTATTTTCTAAAAATTCTTCTCTTCTGGTTATTCTTTCTTCTCTTATTTTTAAATCTCTCAATATTTCTTCTTTTTCTTTCTTAGCAGATTCTAAAATTTCGATTGCCTTTTTTTCTGCTTCTAGCAATAGTTCTTGCTCTTTTCTTTTTAATTCCTCTATCCTTTCTTTAAGTTTCTGTTCTACAGAAGTAGCTTTCGCACGTACAAACAAATATCTTATTAAAATCCCAATTATTACACCAATTAGAAATATCACAAAATATAAAATTATGTTTGAAATTGTATATGTAATAGTCATGATAATATTTGTAAATATAAATTTCGGCCTTCATATTATAATTATTATAACTATTTTCCTTTAGTTAAAAATGAACAAAGTTTTATTAATAATTCTAGATGGTTGGGGAGAAGGTAAAAAAGATTATAGTAACCCTATTTATTTAGCAAAAGAAAAGGATTTTTTTGAATTTATAAGAGAACATTTTCCTTTTTATTTGTTACAGGCTTCTGGTATAGCAGTTGGCTTACCTTGGAAAGAGGCAGGAAATAGCGAGGTTGGGCATTTATGTATGGGAACTGGCAAGGTTTATTATCAGAATTACCCAAGAATTACTTTGTCTATAAAAAATGGGCAGTTTTTTGAAAACGAGGTTTTAATTTCTTGTTTGAATCATGCTAATAAATACAAAAGCAGGGTCCATTTGATAGGCCTTTTAACATCAGGCATTGTTCATGCTTCTTATGAACATTTAATTGCTTTATTGGAATTTTTTAAGAAAAATAACTTTAAAAATGTATACTTACATCTATTTTTAGATGGTCGAGATAGTCCTCCACAATCTGGTTTAGACTTGTTATTAAAATTAGAAAAAGATATAGAAAGAATAGGCGTAGGTAAAATTGCTACATTATGTGGAAGAACGTATGGAATGGATAAAAATGAGTATTGGAAAATTAAAACACAAGTTGCTTTTTATCTAATAACTGAAGGTGTGGGGAAGGAAGTTTCTGACTACAAAGAATATATAAAAAAGATTTATGAAAGTAATATTAATTTTATAGATGAAAACTTAGAACCATTAGTTATAGATAAAGAAGGAATAGTAAAAGATAATGATGCTATATTTTTCTTTAATTTCAGGGCGGATAGTATGTATCAATTGGCTAAAGCTTTTCTAGAAATTGAATTTCCTTATTTTCAAAGAACATCTAAAAATAATTTATTTATTGCATCTATGACTAAATATTTGGAAGAAATAGATTATCCTGTTGCCTTTCCTCCTATTAAAATTAAGACTAGCATTTCCAAAATTATAGCTGAAAATAAATTATTGCAACTTAAAATTTCAGAAAAATATAAAGCATATCATCTAACATATTTTTTTAACGGTTTTATAAATGAACCACATCCTGGAGAATATTGGAAAATAATACCAAGTAGTGAAAAAAATTTTAGGGAAAATCCTATGCTTCAAAGTAAATTAATTACTGAGTTTATCTTAAATGCAATAAAAGAAGGAAGTTATTCATTCATAGCTGCAAATTATTCAGCTCCCGATATTATAGGTCATACAGGTGATATTAATTTGGCAATAAAAGTCGTAGAAGGTTTTAATAATGAATTAAAAAAAATATATAATGAAATTATAGATAGAACAGAGTGGTTTATGATAATTACTAGTGATCATGGGAATATAGAAAATATGATAAATTTAAAAACAGGAGAACCTCAAACTACTCATGATGTCAATCCTGTGCCTTGTTATATTATTAATAAAAAATTATATATAGAGACAAAAACTGCTGATTTAAAAATAAAAGAAGAATCGGTTAGGGGAAGTTTAATAGACATAGCTCCTACAATTTTAAAATTACTAAATTTACCTATCCCAGAAGATTTCGAGGGTAAATCTTTGGTATAATTTATTACATAATAATGAATAAATATAATTTTTATTTAATCGTTTTTTTAATATTATTCATAGTAGGTGTATTTTTTATTTTTACTAATTTTTTTAAGTTTAAGTTAGGATTGGATTTAGCTGGTGGTGTTGTTTTATATTACAATGTTGAATTAGATAAGGTAAAAAGTGGCGAAATTTCGGATATTTTAGCTTCCATCAAAGACTTAATTGAAAGAAGGATAAACACATTGGGAATTTCTGAAGTTTCAATAAGTTATACAAGATCAGGAAGAATAATAGTAGAAATTCCTCATATTAAAAATCCTCAAGAAGCTATTGATTTAATAGGCGCAACACCAGTTCTGGAATTTAGAGTACCAATACAACAAGGGACAAGTACTATATTTGTTCCTTCAGAATTAACGGGTAAATATTTAATAAATTCGAATGTGGTTTATAATCCTAAGACTGGTTTCCCTGTTGTTGAGTTAATATTTGATAAAAATGGCGCTAAAATTTTCGAAGAATTAACTAGTAAATATATAAATCAACCTATCGCAATTTATTTGGATGGAAAACCAATTTCTATACCTATAGTAAGAGAGAAAATTACTGGTGGGAAAGCAATTATAGAAGGGAATTTTAATTTATTTGAAGCTAAACAATTAGCATACAGATTAAAACAAGGAGCTCTACCTGCTCCCTTAAAATTAATAGGCACTTCTACAGTAAATCCTGAATTAGGCCAGAAATTTCTAGAATTAGCTATTAAAGGAGGTATTATTGGTACATTTTTAGTTATTTTATTTATGATATTTTATTATAGAATACAAGGCTTAATAGCATCTATTGCCTTAATTTTCTACATTATTTTTAATCTTTTTATTTATAAATTAATAGGCGTTGTTTTGTCTTTATCTGCTATAACTGGATTTATACTATCAATAGGCATGGCAGTTGATGCAAATATTTTAATTGCTGAGAGAATAAAAGAAGAAAGAAGAAAGAATATAAAACTAGAGGATGCCCTGGAAATAGGTTTTAACAGAGCTTGGCCTTCTATAAGAGATTCTAATATATCAACAATTATTTCTACTATTATTATGTATTTATTAACAACATCTTTTGTAAGAGGTTTTGCATTAACATTAGGTCTAGGTGTTTTAATAAGTATGTTAACCGCAGTATTTTTAACTAAAATCTTAACTTTCAAATTTATTCCTTATTTCAGTAGAACTTGACTTTAAATTTTTTTTAACTAAAATTTATATTATTATGGGTAAAGTAATAACTAAAGAAACATACGAAAAATTAAAAAAAGAATTAGAAAGATTAAAAAAGGAAGAGAGAAAAAAAATTGCTGAAAAAATAAAAATTGCTAAAGAGTTTGGTGATTTAAGTGAAAATGCTGAGTATCAAAGTGCCTTAGAGGAACAGAAAAAATTAGAAATGAAAATTTTAGAATTAGAAAATTTATTAAAAAATGCTAAGGTTGTAAAAAGTAGCCAAAAAAATTCAGATAAAATTGATGTAGGGTCGGAGGTAGAAATAGTTGATTTAGATAGCAAAAAAACTTTAAAATTCAAAATTGTAGGATTTGGAGAAGCTAATCCTTTAGAAAATAAAATATCGCAAGAATCACCTATAGGTAAAGCTTTAATAGGAAAAAAAATAAATGATGTTGTTGAAGTAGAAATTGGTAATACTAAAAAAAGATTCAAAATTAAAAAAATTAGCTAATTTGCCTTTTTGCTTCTTCAATTAAACTTTCAAATTCTTTCTCATCTATAATCTTAATATGAGGATATTTTTTTGCTTTTTCTAATTTGCTTCCTGGATTTTTACCTACTACAAGATAATTTACTCTACTTGATATAGAGTCTACAGCTTCACCTCCTAATTCTTCAACTAATTTTTGAGCCTCGCTTCTTGTATATTTATCTAATTCTCCTGTAAAGCAGAATACTTTTCCTTTTAAAATTGTTTCTTTTGCTAATTTTGGTTTTTCTTCAATTATTTCTACACCATAGTCAGTTAATTTCTGTAAGAATATTCTATTTCTTTCATTTTGGAACCATTCATAAATTGATTTAGCAATTTTTTCTCCAAAACCTGGTATTACTTGATATTGCTGAGGTTTGAATTTGTTTGCCAAGTTCCATAAATCTATTGGCTTTTTAATTTGATCAAATTTTGAGAAAAATTGTGCTAATAATTTAGCATTCTCTTCTCCTACATGTAATATTCCTAAGCTATATATTAATCTAGGAAGTGTTATTTTTTTTCTTGATTCTATACTTTTTAAGATATTCTTTTCTGAAAGTATATCAAAACCTGGTAATTTTCTTAACATGCCCACTTTTAAATTAAACAAATCAGCAGCATCTTGTATTAAATTGTATTCCAAAAGTTTGTCAATTATTTTAGGGCCTAATCCTACTATATCAAATGCTGGCTTAGAAACAAAATGATAAATTTTTTCTCTTTGTAGAGCAAAACAATTTTTATTTGTACATCTATAATATGCTCCTTCTTTTATCACATCACTACCACATATAGGACATTTTTTAGGAAATTCAAAATCTTTTTCTTTCCCTGTTCTTAATTCTTTCACTACTCCTATTATTTGAGGGATAACATCTCCTGCCCTTGCTACTATTACAGTATCACCTATTTTAACATCTAATTTTTTTATTTCATCTTCATTATGTAAAGACGCCCTTGTTACTGTTACCCCTCCTACTTCTACTGGCTTTAATACTGCTACAGGAGTTAAAATACCAGTTCTACCAACTTGTACTATTATATCTTCAACTATTGTTGTTGCTTGTTTAGGAGAAAATTTATAAGCAATTGCTCCCCTGGGGGCTTTCCCTACTACTCCCAATCTCTCAAAAATTTCATTTTCATTTATTTGTACAACGATACCGTCTATTTCAAATGATAGTTCTTCTCTATGTTTTTCCCAATAATTTCTAAATTCATCTACTTCTTTTAAGTTTTTACATTTTTTAGTATGAGGATTAGTTTTAAAACCTAAACATTTTAAAATTATGTGCTCTTCTTCGTGCGTTTTTTGTCCTAAATTTGTAACTAAGTCATAAGCAAAAGAGTCTAATTTTCTTTCTGCGGTTATTTTAGGATCAAGCTGTCTTAAAGAACCTGATGCTGCATTTCTAGGGTTAGCAAAAGTTGGTTCTCCTCTTTTTTGCCTTTCTTCATTTAATTTTTCAAAATCTTTTTTGTGCATAAAAACTTCGCCTCTAACTTCTATTTTTTTAGGATATCCATTTATAAAATTTTTTATTATTTCCTCTCTTAATCCTTCGCTTTTCATATTTTCTATTATTTTTTCTATTGGTAAAAGCTTTAAAGGGATGGCTTCGATAGTTTTTATATTTTGTGTGACATCTTCTCCTAAATATCCATCTCCTCTTGTACTTCCTAAAGTTAAAATGCCATCTTCATATACTAATTTGATAGCCAAACCATCTATTTTAAGTTCTGCAAAATATTCATATTTTATATTTTCAGGTAATAGTTTTTTATTTCTCTCATCCCATGCCTCTAATTCTTCTAAAGAAAATGCATCATTAAAAGAAAGCATAGGAATTTCATGTCTTACTTTTTTAAATTCTTTTAATGGAGCACCTCCTATTCTTTGTGTAGGAGAATCAGGGGTTATAAATTGTGGAAATTTCTGCTCTAATTCAAAAAGCTCCTTTTTTAAAGCATCTTCAACTTCTATGGGTACTAATTCTTTATTTAAAACATGTCTATAATATCTATATTCGTTTATTAATTCTTTTAACTTCTCTATTCTTTCTTTAGCTTGTTCAGGAGTTAAATCCTCCATTTTATATATTTATTTTAAAGCCTGTAAATAGCGTTCTTTCAAATTTATTATATTTACCTCTTGAATTAATTTTTAAATATTCATTTGTTCCATCTGTTGTAGTGCTTACCTCTAAGTCAAATTTTACTTTTTTACCATGTTTACAATCTTCTGCTTTGCCTGTTTCATGCCCTCTTTGTTGGCCACCAGAACTACCACCTACACCAGGAGCCCCATGAAAATCACTACTACATGTTATTATTCCACTCACATCTTCACCTTCTATACTTTTAATTTGTCTATAAAATTCTATTTCTAATCCTGCTTCTGAGTTTGCTAATGCTTGATATGAATCAGTTGTTTCTCTTAATCCTTTAACATTACTTAAAATAGGAAGAAGTAAAATAAAAACTATTGTACCAGCCATTAATACAGTAAATGTTGAAATTATTATAATTTGTGCTTTATTTTTTAAAATCCACATGATGTTGTTGTAAAAACGCTATTAATTGGCGCAACTGAAATTTGAAAATTAATTGGAACATTTATTGATTTTGTTTTTGCTATTCCATTTAAAGATAATGTAATTAGCTTATAAGAAGTTTTATTGTAATCACCGCTGGTTGACAAAGAACCGGTTGCATATACTTCAAAAGTATTAATTTCTGCATAATTTGTATCTATTAATGTGCTAGTATTGTTATCTAATTTATAAATTAATGTTTTTAAATTTGGATCATAATAAATTTCTAAATTTTTACAATCTACTGCCCTTTGGAATTTTATACCATAAGTAGTTGTAGCAAAATTTATTCCATATTTCATTTCTCTCCATATTTTTTCTAAAGCTAATTTTACATTACCTATAGATGCTTGAAGTTGCTGTGAGATTAAATGTTGTCTGACTAAATTTATATACATAATAGAAACTGTACCTATCCCTATAATAAAAACTAAAATAGCTATCATAGCTTCTAAAACTGTAAAGCCTTTATTTCTCATGGTATCGTTGGTATCCAATCTGTTAATATTGTTTCCAACTCTATTGGTGGAGAATCCCCAAAATCAACAATACTTGTAACTGTTGCAATATTATTATTAACCTCTATTTTTATTAACCTACTAAAAATTGTCTGTGTTGCGGTATTTGTATGGACATATTGATTTTTATCATTTAAATATAAAGGGCATGATGTACTTGAACCTGGTTTAGGATCTAGATTTATATCTATACAATTACTACCGCTTAATCCATCTAACCAACCCTTACCTGCTGCTTTGTTTATATTTCTCTTTGCAATAACTAATTCTAAACCTTCCTGAGCCAAAAAATTCGCAATAATTCTTTCTTTTGTTGTTTTTAAAATTTTCAAATAATTATTAACTAAAATAATTAAGCTCACAAAGGCAATTGAAAAAATTATCAATGATAATAAAACTTCTAATATTGATTGGCTTTTATTCTGAAATAATTTGTCCTGCATTCGTGATTGATATTGTTGCATTATCTTGGTTCTTTGTTAATATTAAATTAAATTTATTTGCAAAATCTATTTTATTATTATCTACATAAATTAATGGGTCTCCATAAGGATGTAAAAACATTATAGAAGTTGAATTAAAAGAATTTGGTGCATTTCCTGTAGAATATCTAATTTCATAATCTTTTAATTCTTCAAAAACTATTAAGGGGTTATTTCTATCTGTAATTATTTGAGCATTTTTAGCAAAATATAAATTAGGTGATTTATTTGTAAAATTAAATTCTCCTGGAGTATCACTTGCTATTTTATAACAATCAACATTTTCACCAGAAGTAGCATAAACTATTCCTAAATAATTTGATTTTGAAATTAAGATACCTATTCCACAAACAGTAGAGGTGGAATTATTTATATTTACTTCAATTTTCTTAAAACTTAAATCTTGTGCTAATCTTAAATTTTCTGCTAATAATAATTTTGTTTTTTGAAATTCATAGAAATTTTTATTTAAAGAAGTTAAACCAAAAACAGCTCCTAAAACAATAGCTGAAACAAGTAAAACTACTGTTGATTCAAATATTGTGAAACCTTTATTTTTCATTAACTTAATTTTAACATAAAACTATTCAAAATTTTAAATAAGTATTCTCCATAAAATAATAACACAAGTGAGCTAGCGAAAACTAAAGGAATAAACGGTATTTCATTGAAAAATTTTCTTATTTTAAGAATTTTATATATACCAATAATAGCACCTAAAAAAGAAGAAAGTAAAATTACAGCAAGAATATCTCCTGGACCTAAAAACAAGCCAAGAAAAAAAGCAATTTTCAGATCTCCTAAACCTATTCCTTTCCCCAAGGTAACCACAAATAATGTAAGAATAAATATAGAAAAAATAAAAGCTATAAAAATTTGATTTAAAATTAAACTATATTTAGTTTTAATTGGAAGATTAAAAAAGTAATTAAACCCACCTGTTAATTCAAACTTTTGTATAGGTATTATTAAAAATATTAAAGTAAATATAATCCATCCTAATAGCCCAAAATAAAATGTTTTTTCTTCAATATAAAATGTTTCTAAATCATATAATGCCAATATAAATAGAATCGAATAGAAAAAGATTATATAAAGAAATAAAATTAAATTTGAGAAATTTAGATTGACCAAAATGCCTGATTTTGATGCTGCACCATAAGTAAAAATTCCTGCTATTATTTCTGTTAATGGGTATCTTAATGAAATTTTATTTTTACAATTTCTGCATCTGCCTTTTTGAATAATAAAACTTATAATTGGTATTAATTCATACCAAGAAAGCTCTTTTTTACAATAAGGACATTTTGATCTTGAAAATAAAAATTCTTCTCCTTTTACTAATCTATATGCAACATTATTCAAAAAAGAACCTAAAAATAATCCTAAAATTAGATATAGCATTAGTATTTATATTTTGTGTTTATTTTAAAAATATACTTTAATTACACTAACTTTAATAAGCTAGACAATAATAATTGTCGTTACAATTACTTATAAAAGTACTAGCACTTGGACAACTCCAACCACTTGGAGTAGTTGTAACTGTTCCTTCATACAGAGCTCGCGCTTGATCTCTCGTACTTTCTAACCTTGCTGCTATAATAAAGTTTGTTGGGTTAGTGTTTACATTTGTACCAGGAGTTGAGGTACAAGGAGCATATAAGTAAGGAGTAAGACCTGAAGGATCTCTCGGTAAACTACTTCCTGCTCCTAAAACACCAGCAGCTCTAAGCTGACTTTCTAATGTATTCCAGTCAGTAGCTGTTGGATAGCTTCCATTTTTTGTATAATAAGCAGTTAAATATGTTATAGTGTTTCTTAAATCTCCTATTCTTCTCTGATCTCTAGCTGTAGAAGTAAAGCCCCCCAAATTTCTTAATAATAGACCTGCTAAAATACCTATTACTAAAAGAACCACTGCTAATTCGACTAATGTAAATGCTTTTTTACTCATATTTAATAGTATTAACTAAATTCGACCTTTTTATTTTAAATTTTATTATACAACTATTTTAATAAAAAAATAAAAAAAATTGTGGATAACTAATATGTGCTTAAAGATTTTGCAAGTTGCGTAATAGGAATTATCAATGACGCCTCAACAAATATTAAACCTATTGCTAAAATTACAACTAAAATAGGTTGAATTGCTTCATTTAATGCATTTGTTTTATTTTCTAAATCTGCTGTATAATATTCAGAAATAGTAATTAAGGAATTGTACAAATTTCCGGTTTTTTCACCTGTTGCAAATGCTTGACGTACTAATCCAGGAAATAGATCAGGAAAATTAGAAATTGAAAGATCTATGGGTTTTCCTTTTTCTGTTTCCTCAGCTATAAACATTATAGCAGATCTATAATAAGGATTAGATGTGCTTTCTCCAACTATTTTTAATGCTTCTGCTATGGGCAATCCTCCTTTTATAAGATAAGAGAAAGATTCTAAAAAATTTAATATTTGAATTTCTTTTAACAATGGACCAAAAAATGGTAAATTTCCTAAAAAATTATATAGCAATAACTTTCCTTCTTCTGTTCTAAAATATTCAAATAAAGCATAGATTAAAAAAATCAAAAATAGCAGCAGATATATACCATTATTGATTAAAAATTGAGAAATATCAACGAAATATTGTGTAATAAGAGGTAGTGTTAGGTTATTTTCTTTAAATAAATTTGCGATTTTAGGAATTACATTAAAGAATAAAACAAAAATAGTAACAAAGAAAATCAAAATAACAATTATTGGATAATACATCGATTGAATAAGTTTTGTCCTTAATTTATGCTGATTTTCAAAATGTTTTGCTAAACTTTCTAAGATTTCTTCTAAATTTCCAGATATTTCTCCTATCCTTATCATCCTTGTCATAGATTTATCAAATACATCAGGATATTTCTCTAAAGCCTGAGATAAAGGTAAGCCAGAAATTATATTATTATAAACATCTTCTAAAACTCTTTTAAAATTTAATTTGCTTGTTTGATTTGCTAATGATTTTACTGCTTCATCTAAGGAGGTTCCAGATTTAAGAAGATAATTTAATGCTCTACAAAAGAATGCTAAATCTAGCAATGATACTTTACCCCATGTTATTAATGGCTTTATTTCACTTAATTCTTTTATATAAGTTACAACCAAATTTTGATTATGCAATAATTTTATGGCTGATTCTCTATCAACTGCGGTAATAGTTCCTGTTTTAAAATTACCTTCTTTATCGTATCCTCTAAATTCAAATTTTTTCATGTTAATAAATTCTTTAATCTATCTACATTAATAGCAAAATGCAATGCAGTTTCTAATGTTATTTCTTGCAAATTTACTAATGTTGCCAAAGCTCTTTCTAAGGTAATCATTCCTTGTTCTAGACTTGTCTCTATTACTAAATCTATTTGATATATTTTATTTTCTCTAATTAAATTTCTTACTGCAGCATTGGCAATCAAAACTTCGCAAGCAGGTATTCTACCTCCTTTTATTCTTGGTACTAATCTTTGAGAAATTATACCTATTAAAGTTGAGGCAAGTTGAAATCTTGCTTGGTTTTTTTGGCCTTCTGGTAGAACATCTAATATTCTATCTATTGTTTGTGATGCAGAATTGGTATGCAATGTACCCAAAACTAAATGCCCTGTTTCTGCAGCAGTTAATGCTATTTGAATAGATTCTGCATCTCTTAATTCTCCTATCATAATAACATCAGGATCTTCTCTTAACGCTGATCTTAATGCTCTATGCCAATTAGGTGAATCTTTAGGTATTTCTCTTTGGGAAATTAAAGATAAATCAGGAGTAAAAATATATTCAATTGGCTCTTCTATGGTAATTATATGAGCAGCTCTTGTATGATTTATCTCATCAATCAACGCTGCTAATGTTGTAGATTTGCCCATTCCTGCAGGTCCAGTAACTAATATTAATCCCTGTCTTTTTTTTACAAATTCCCTTAGAACAGGTGGCAAATTTAATTCTTCTACATTTTTTATCTCAGGAGGAATTATTCTAAAAGCACCTGCTAAGCCATTATTTTGATAATAAATATTAGCTCTAAGTCTTATCTTTTCATCAACATCAAAAGAAAAATCAATATCCTTATATTTACTTAAATATTTAATTTGCTCTTCAGATAATAAAGATAAAAGCATTTTTTCTGTTTCTTTTGATGATAGTACGCCTTCTTCTGATAA
Organism: Candidatus Paceibacter sp.; assembly: GCA_023255765.1. Taxonomy (GTDB): domain Bacteria; phylum Patescibacteriota; class Minisyncoccia; order UBA6257; family HR35; genus JAGDVT01. The sequence goes on from JAGDVT010000004.1 coordinate 15,104, forward strand.
ATTAGTAAGCTCACCATCTATTCTTAATGTTGGAAATCTTGCTGGGACTATATGAACATCAGATGCATTTCTTTGTACAGCTGTATAAAATATTCTTTTTAACTTTTCTTCCATTTAATATATTATAAATTAAGTTACTTTAATTGCTTCTTCTAATGTTATATAACCAAGCAATGCTTTAATAACTCCATCTTGTCTTAAACTTACAAATTTTTGACTTATTAATAATTTTTCTAACTCAATTTCTGTTTTACCCTCATATATTGCATTTTCTAAATCTTCTGTTAATAATATTACCTCATAAATCCCTGTTCTTCCTGTAAATCCTTTGTTATTGCATTTATTACATCCTACTGGGTGATAGATTTTAACTCCTTTTAAATTTATTTTGTAATTATTTAAAATTTCTTTATCCAAATTCCTAAGACTATCTTCAATTATATACAGTAAATCTTGAGAAGGTTCTACCTCTTTTTTACAATTATCACATAATCTTTTTACTAATCTTTGAGCTATAATTAGCTTTAATGTTGGGGCTATTAAATATTTTTCAATTCCAATATCTACCAGTCTTGTAATTGCTCCTAATGCATTATTTGTATGTAGAGTAGAAAGAACTAAATGACCTGTCAAGGAAGCATGTATTGCTAGTTCTGCAGTTTCTAAATCTCTTATTTCACCAACTAATATAATATCTGGATCTTGCCTCAATATTTCTCTTAAACCTGAAGCAAAGGTATAGTTTATTTCTGGTCTTATTTGAGATTGATTAATTCCTTCTACTCTATATTCTACTGGGTCTTCTAAGCTTATTATGTTAACATCTTCTCTATTTAATTTTTGCAAAATAGCATAAAGAGTTGTTGTTTTACCAGAGCCAGTTGGGCCAGTTATCAAAATCAACCCATAAGGAGATTTAATACCTTGATTTACTTTTTCTAAAGTATAATCTAACATACCCAGTTCTTCTAATTTTTTAAGACCTACAAGAGGATCTAATATTCTAATAGCTATTTTTTCTCCTTCAATAGTTGGTAAAATTCCTATTCTTAAATCTATTTCTCTTCCTTGGACTATAGCTCTTATTCTACCATCTTGCGGTATTCTTGTTTCATCTAGCTTTAGTTTACTTAAAACTTTTATTCTATTTACAATCTGCTCATGTAAATCTTTGGGTAAATAAGCAATTGTTTTTAGTTCACCTAAGATTCTAAATCTTATTTTTGTCTTTTTAGCCAAGGGTTCTATGTGGATATCAGATGCTTTTAGATATACAGCTTCTTCTATTAATGATTGAACTAATTTTATAATAGGAGCTTCTTCTGAAGGTAAAATTTCAGCACCTAATTCAACAGCCTTTTCTTCTACTGCAGGTTTTTTTGTTTCTCTAATTTGAAAAAGAATATTTTTAAGATTTTCGCTAAATTCTCTATATTGAATAATTATATTGTAGAAATCCTTAATTGAAATCAAAAAAATCTTAGGTTCTAGATTTAAAGAATTTCTAATAAACTCAATTATATTATTAAAATTTTCTAATGATGGATCTACTACCCCTATATATATTTCATTTTCTCTTTTATCGAAGGCTATAATTTTATTCTTTTTAGCAAAATCTTCTGAAATTAAAGATAATATTTCTTTAGGTATTTTTTCTTCTGGATCAAATTTTTTTATTGGTAAATTATAAAATTCTTTTTTAATTTCTATAAAATCATCATCTAATTTACCTATTGTATAAAGATATTCCTCCAAATTTAATTTTAATTCTTCAGCTTCTTTTATTAAATCTTCAATCTCTGGTATTTTATCTTTCAGTTTTTCTTTAGCAAAATTATCAAATTCTTTCATTCAAAAATATTATTTTTACCTATTTCTTCTTGCTTAATTTCTGGTATTTCAAGTATATAAGGCTCTAATTGCAAGCTTTTAAGTTTCTCTAAAATTCCAATGTAATTTAAACTGTTAATATAATTTATTTCTTTTTCTAATTTTATTGCTTCTTCTGGAATTAAAGATTCTTTTTTAAGTATGTTAAACTCCCATAAAGCTATCCAAATTATTCCTCCTACTACAACGATAGTTATTATACTGGCTAGTATATTTACTACTTTATTTTTGCTAAAGTTCATTTTGCTAATTTTGCTTCTCCTAAGTAATAAGTACCGACGTTTGCATTTAATAATATATTTTCCTCTGCCTTTGTTAAATTAAGGCTATTAAATTCAAAAAATCTTGTATGGTTTTCGAAATTTTTAATTAAGTTAAACAAATTATCATAATTACCTGTTATTTTGAAGCTAAAGTTCTCTTTAACTAATTCTAAGCTATCTAACTGGGGGTGTTTTATTTTACTTTCTTCAAATTGATATATATTAATATCATTAAAGCCTGAGTTCCTAAATATACTATTTATAATTAAAGTTAGCTCATAATCATTGAATTTTTTAGGTAATAGTATATCAAATTGACCACTTTTTTCTAATTCAGCAATAGAAGAAATTTCTGTAGATTTTTCATTTCTAAACTTATCAAAAAGTTTCCCTATGGTTTCAACTTTTTTTAATTTATTAAATACTTCGTTCTTTTTTTGAACAACATTTAAATAATTTTTATACGCAGGCAACAAACTATTCAAAAATTGTTGTATATTTACAAAAATTAAAATAATTATTAATAAATTAACTAAAAGCCTCATTGTTTATAAAAAATTGGATTAATATCGAAAGCTATTTTGAAATCAACCACTCCTGTTTGTTGATTTAATGATAAATTTTCTATTTTGAAATTCGGGAATGTATCTTTTTTATTTTCAAAATACTTTTTGATTTTAGCATATTCTAAAAAGTTGGGTACGCTAACGCTTAATTCTATTTTTGAATTTATATTATCTATAGAAATAGAATTAACTCTCAGACTTTTAGGCAGATATTTAGGTAAATTTGTTAATAATTCACTATTTTTTCTTTTGTTTGAAAAAAGATAATCTATAGCTATAAGATGTAAAATTCCTATATAATCCTCTTCTTTTAACTTATTTGAATATTCTTGCGTTAAATTATCTATTTTTTTGTTTAGTTCATCAATTCTTCTTTCATTTATCTTAGATAGATAATTTAATAAGTTAGTAACTATTATAATTGCAAGCAAAAAAGATAAAAGTGTTATTGTTAATTTCTTTGGTAATATATCTAAAAATTCTTTTATCATTTAAAATATTATACAATAAATAAAATTAATGATAAAAATATTTTAAACAAACTCCTAAGGCATTTGTCAATAATGGACCGTTTTTTAAGTTTTTTATTGATTTATCGACATTTATTATATCTAATGGATTAAAAATTAAAGAAGGTAAAGTAGGAATTTTAGGCCCTATTATCTCTAAAAATCCATCAGCTAAACTTAATCCACCTGTAAAATATATTGCTTGTACTTTTGTATTAAACTTCTCTTCTATATTATCTTTTATTTTATTAATTTCTAAAGCTAAATTATTAATAATATCTTCTAAATTTTTTTTAACATTTTCTTCTTCAGGCATCAATTTAAATCCTTTTTTTATAAAGAAATTTTCAGCTTCTTCATCATTAACTTGCAATAAAGCTTTTAAAGACTCAATGATTGTTCTTATATTTTTTTGTAATTTTTGAGTAAAAACTACTTTATTTTCTTTTATAAATATTAAGCTACTATAACCATACCCTAAATCAACTATTATTATGTTATCATTTAAATTAGTAAATAAATTTTCCAAACCATAAAACTCCACTTCTGCTGCTTTAAAATTAAGCCTTGCTATTTTAGAAACATTTTTTAATTTTTCTATGAAATTAACAGGAACTGCTGCAAAAAAAATAAACCACTTAGGTGTTGTTTCTATCCCCATAGGTTGTAATAAAATGTTCCTCCAATCAATATAATAATCTTTTTCAGAAGTTGGAAGATATTTTTTATACTCATAATAAATTGCTTTTTTTAACGACGCAAGTGGAATATGGGGTAAGGAAAAATATGTGGATAAAACATAAACTCCTGGTATAGAAAATACTACATCTTTAGTTTTAAATTCTTTTACTGCTTCTTCTAAAATTTTGCCTAAATTTTCTTCAAAAATTTGGGATGTCTGTAATATACTTCCTATTTGACTTTCGCTTTTGAAGTTAATTATAATATAATCTAAAATCATTAAAGAATTTTTAAATTTTTCAACTTCTACTATTTTTATGTTTTTTGTACCTAAATCAATTCCTAAAACTCTATTACCTCTAAAAAGGCTTAACATTATTAAATTATACGAAATTTTAAAAGATTTTTTGTCTCCTTATTATTGTTTCAAATGTAAAAAATTTCTTGAATATGGATATTTATGTAATAATTGTTTAAAAGAAGTAGGTTTTAGCTTAAATATTTTTTGCCCTAAATGTAAAAGAAGAAAACCTCTAGAAGAAAATATTTCATCTATATGCTGCTCAAATTTAATAAGATCACTGATAACTTTTTCTGATTATGAGAATGAATTTATAAAAAACCTAATAAAAATGGGTAAATTTATGGGATTTTACAAAATTTTTGAATTTTTAGGTAATTTAGCATCAAGTGAAATAAAAAAATATAAATTAGATTTTAAAAACTATATGTTAACGTATATTCCAATGTATAAAAAAGACGAAAAACAAAGAGGGTTTAATCAATCTAAAATTTTAGCAGAAACAATTTCAAAAAATTTAAATTTAAGGATTTTTGAAGGTTTAAAAAAGACTAAGCAAACTAAATTACAATCAACTTTGAATTTTGAAGAGAGATTTAAAAATATTGAGAATGCTTTTGAATGTATATGCGAAGCTCCTAAAAATATATTATTAGTTGATGATGTGATCACAACTGGAGCAACATCTTTTGAATGTGCTAAAATTTTAAAAGAAAAGGGGGCAAAGAAGATTATTTTACTTACAATTGCTAAATGAAAAGAAAAATATTTATTAATATAGATTTAGAAAATAAAATCAAAATAGAAGATAAAAAAGTTATAAATAGGGTTAAAAATGTTTATAAATTAAAACAAGGAGATACTATTATTTTTATAAATGGTTCTTTATATGAAGGTAAGTATGTTTTTGTCGATCCTAAAAAAATGATTTTTGAAAGATTAGAAATATATAAAAGAAATATATTACCCAAAAGAGAGATTAATTTATTTTTAAGTTTTATAAGAAAAGATAATTTTGAGTTTATAATTGAAAAGGCAGGAGAATTAGGAGTAAAATCTATAACGCCTTTAATAACAGAAAGGTGTCAATGGAAAACAGAAATAGTATCTGAAAGATGGTTAAAAATACTTTATTCTTCATTAGAAGTTGCTGAATGGGGATTTTTACCTGAAATTAAAAATCCTGTTAAATTAGAAAATATGCCGGGAGATTCTATAATATTAGATAAGCAAGGCGAAAAAATTGATTTTAATTCTACCCCCTTGAAATTAAATATAGCTGTTGGACCTGAAGGAGGATTTTCTGATAAAGAAATAAAAATATTAAAAAATAAAAATTGCAAATTTATAAGTTTAGGAGATGTTACATTAAAAACAGATACGGCTGTTTTAGCTGCTTTAGCATTATTAAATTTCCCATTTTAAAAATGTTAATAATAGCAAATTGGAAAATGAATCCTTTGGATATTAAAAATGCTTTAAGATTGCTTAATTTTTATAAAAAATTAAAATACAAAGATTTATGGGTAGCTCCTCCTTATGTATATTTACCTATTCTTATAAAAAGATTTAAAAATTTTACATTCGGTGCTCAAAATATTCATTATGAAAAAAGTGGAGCTTATACTGGAGAAATATCAGCTTATATGATTAAAAAAATTGGCTGCAAATTTGTAATTATTAATCATTCTGAAAGAAGAAAAATGGGAGAAACTTTAGAAATTGCAAATTTGAAAATAAAACAAGCATTAAAAAATAATCTTATAAGCGTAGTATGCTTTGGAGAGCAGAAAAAAATAGATGATCTAAAAAAATTAAAAAATATTTGGAATAGAGAATTCAATATTTTATTTAAGGATATTAAAAATTTCAAAAAAATAATTTTAGCTTATGAACCTTCTTGGGCTATAAGTACTCAGAAAATGGGACCTGTACCAAAAGAAATTGTAAAAGATTTTTTAGAATGGATTAAAAATAAAATAAATTCTCAAATAAAAATATTATATGGAGGCTCTGTTTTTCCTGAAAATATTGAAAATTATTTAGATTTGAATATTAATGGATTTTTAATAGGTTCGCAAAGCTTAAAACCAAAAAACTTTAAAATCATTATAAATAAGATTAAAAATGTGGTATAATTAAATAAAATGGCAGAGAAAAAAGCATCAGGAGCAGCAAAATCAACAAGGGATTCAGAAAGTAAAAGGTTGGGAGTTAAAAGATTTGATGGTGAAATTGTAAATGCAGGTGAAGTTTTAGTAAGACAAAGAGGTACAAAATTTTTACCTGGCAAAAATGTAGCAATTGGAAATGATGATACTTTATATGCAAAAGTCTCAGGCATTGTTAAATTTAGAACAATAAGAAAAACAAATTTTGATGGCTCAAAAAAATGGAGAAAAGTTGTTGAAGTTATTCCTATACATCAATAACAAATTCTCCTAAATACTTACTATCCACATTTTCGATCTTTGCTTGATGATAAGTAATAGCTTTTATATCTTTTTCTATGGACAAAAACTTATTGCCTTCTAATTTTGCTTTTAAAATATAATTATCTAAATCTATTTTTAATTCTTTTATCTTAAAAATCTTTTTTTCTATATAAGTTTTCGTTAAAATTTCTGATAGAAAATCTATATAAAGTAGAAGTAAGTTTTCGGATTGTATTTCTATATCTATCTCTAATTTTTCTTTTCCTAACTTAGGGTTTAAAAAAGCATTAATAGCTTCTAAAGATTCCTCAAAAAGTTTTTCTAAGCTATCACTAATAACTTGAATTTTAAAATCTGCTGTATGTTCTAAAAATCTAAACATACTTTAAAAGAATTTTTTTAATAGATTCCGGTAAAATTTTTAATTTTCTGATATCTTTCTTTGAGGCTAGTATAAATTCCAAATGTTTTTCTTTTATTTTTATTTTTTTCTTTGTAATTTTTGCTTCAAATATAAAATTTATTTCATGGTGTAATATATTTTTTTGTTCAAAAAAATTTTCCTGCACAAAAATTAATTTTAGATTTTTTATTTTTAAACCAAACTCTTCATAAACTTCTCTTTTTAAGGCTTCTTCTAGTGTTTCTCCGTATTCTACATGACCTCCTGGTAAAAAATAATAATCTTTATTTTTATTTTTGCAAAGTAAAATTTTTTTATCTATTTTAATCATTGCTCTTACTATTATTTCAATTTTATTCATTTATAATATTATAAAATGGATAAGATAGATCTTATTACGAAAAATTTAGAAGAAGTTTTAACAAAAGAAGATTTGATTAATTTAGTTAATAATAAAAATAGATTAGTTCATTATATAGGCTTTGAAATTTCTGGTTATCTTCATTTGGGTACTGGAATTATGTCTATGCTAAAAGTTTCAGATCTACAAAAAGCAGGAGTGCGATGCCAAATATTTTTAGCAGATTGGCATAGTTATATTAATAATAAGCTTAATGAAGATTTAAGTACGATCAGAAAAATAGCTGTAGGTTATTATAAGGAGGGTTTTAAAGTATGTTTAGATACACTAGGAGGAAATTCTCAAAAAATAGATTTTATATTAGGAAGCGAGCTTTATCATAATAATGATAAGTACTGGTTAACATTTATAGAAATAGCTAAAAACACAAATCTGGCTAGAGTTCAAAGAAGTATTGATATTATGGGAAGAAAAGAAAAAGATGTTATAGATTTTGCTAAACTTTGTTATCCTATTATGCAAGTAGCAGATATATTTTTATTAAAAGCAAATATAGTTCATGCTGGTTTAGATCAAAGAAAGGCTCATGTAATTGCACGCGATGTAGCTTTAAATTTATCGTTCTCTCCTTTATTAGATAATAAAAAAAGAAAAATAAAGCCCATCGCTATTCATCATCATATTCTTTTAGGATTACAAAAACCACCAAAATTCCCTATTTCAAAAGAAGAAATAAGAGAAATGGTCATAGACTTAAAAATGAGCAAATCTAAACCTGAAACCTGCATATTCATTCATGATTCTCCAGAAGAAATAGAAAATAAAATCTTAAAAGCATTTTGTCCTCCTAATGAAATAGAATATAATCCACCATTAGATTGGATTTATTGGCTAATATTGCCAGCTAAAAAAGAAATTAAAATTAAAACTAGCTCAGGTGCTAAAATTTACAAAGAAAATAAAAAAGAGGAGTTGCTTTTTGACTATAAAAATGGGTTAATTCATCCTTTAGACTTAAAAGAGGCTTTAATAAAGGAACTTACTTCAATTTTAGAGCCTATTTATAAACATTTCAATAAAGGAAGGGCTAAAAAATTAAAAGATGAACTAACAAAAATTAAAAAATGAAAAGAGTTTTAACTGGTATAAAACCAAGCGGGGAGATACAATTGGGTAATTATCTGGGAATGATTAAAGAAATTATTGATATGCAAAATAAATATGAAGTTCTACTGATGATAGCAGATCTGCATGCTCAAACTGTTCCTTATAATCCTAAAAGATTAAAAATTTTAACATATGATTTGGCTAAATCTTTAATTGCTTTAGGTATAAATCCTAAAAAGACAATATTATTTAAACAATCTGATGTCCCTGCCCATTTATATCTCTCTTGGGTTTTGACTTGCATTTCACCCTTAGGAGATTTAATGAGAATGCATGAATTTAAAGAACAATCTGAAAGATACAAAAAAGAAGGAGTGGGAGCTGGAATACTTTTATACCCGGTTTTAATGGCTGCAGACATTTTGATATATAACGCAGATATAGTGCCAGTAGGAGAAGATCAAAGACAGCATTTAGAGCTTACTAGAGAGCTAGCAAGAAGATTTAATGCTAGATTTGGTAAATTTTTTAAAATACCTGAAATATATATCCAAAAAGAGACTGCAAAGATTATGAGCTTGAATGACCCAAATAAAAAAATGTCGAAATCTATTCCGGAGGGATGTTTAGAAATTTTTGATTCAGAGAAAAATATAAAAGAAAAAATATTAAAAGCAGTCACGGATTCAGGAAATGAAGTAAAATATGATCCTATAAATAAACCTGCTATTTCTAATTTAATGACTATTTATAAATATTTAACAAAAAAAAGCTATAGTGAAATTGAAGAAGAGTTTAAAGGTAAAGGATATTATGAATTTAAACTAAGAATTATTGAGGCATTTTTTGATTACTTTAAAGAAGCAAGAAATATTAAAAAACAAATAAAAAATAAAGATATAGAAAAAATTTTAAAAGATGGAGCTAACAAAGCAAATAAGATTGCAAATAAAAATTTGAATATTATACTTAAGAAGGTTGGATTAAGGTAAGAATAACTTTCTAAACAATTTGACAAATAAAATTATAGATTAAAAAAAGGCAAGTAAAATAGACATTTTTAAGATTCATTTAAGGGAGTGCTTGTTTTTAATTTGCTAAATTTTGTTTTAATATTATCTTATTAATATAAACTGTTGCTTTTATTGGAATTTTCAAATAACATCCTTAAAAATAAATATCCAAAAACACCCTTAAAATCTATATTTTAATATATACCTTTAATAAAGCAAATAAGATTGCAAATAAAAATTTGAATATTATACTTAAGAAGGTTAAGTTATCTCTTTTGCTCTTTCTACATATTCTCCTTTCTCTGTATTTATAACTATATAATCACCTTCTTTAATAAAAAGAGGTACATTTATTTCTGCTCCAGTTTCTATTGTTACTGCTTTATAATTAGATTTTTCTGAATCACCTTTTAAGCCAGGTGGTGCGTATATTACTTTATAAACAGCTTTTATTGGCAATTCAATATTAATCAATTTATCATCGTAAAATAAGCCAATTATTGGTAGATCTTTTTTAATAAATTTAGCTTTTTCTCCTAATTCTTCTATAGACAATTCGAATTTTCTATTTTTCTCATCCATAAAATAATATTTATTTTGTTTGCTATATAAAAATTTAATTTGTTTTTTCTCTACTTCTAATTCTTCTAATTCTTCTTCAGGATTTAAGATTTTGCTAATTACACTATTATTTTTTATATTTTTAAGCTGGAATTCAATTTCTGCCTTACCTCTCCCTCTATGAGCATGGGTTATTTTAATTATTCTCCAAATATTTCCATCTATTGTTACTATATCACCTACTTTAAAATATTTTGCTTTCATTTTATTCTGATTTTAATTTTTTTAATAAATTTTCTAAAACATCTATTTCTTTTTCTTCCTTATGGGGGTTTGATTTTTTAAAAGAGACTTCCAAATTTTTAGAAACTAATTCAGAAATTTTTACTCCTTCTTTATATTTTTCTTGACATTCATAACAAACATCAGTTTCAGAATTTTTATCTCTCCAAAACATTTCTCCACAATATTTACACTCTACTAATTCTTGATTTTCTGCCTCAGTAGCTTCTTTATATTTTTTAAATATTTTACTTTCAACCAATTTTCTATTTTTAGAATATTTTATCCTAGATAGTCTTATTATTTCCTCTTCGTAAGATATTTCTGGTATTTGTCTAGGAGGAAAGGTTTTTGCCAGAAAAGGCGGTACAGGAGAACCATCTACTAATATTTTTGCATAAATATGGTATTTTGGTAAATTGATAAATTCATAAGCTTTTATATCAACAAATTCTTTTTCTAATCTTTCAGCATCTAGACTACCTGTTTTAAAAATTAATAAATTACCAACATTCCCAAAAACAGCTTTTAATATAGATTCTGGTACTTGATCCAAATATTGGTGTGATAATATTAGATTTAATCTATATTTTCTTGCTTCAGATAATATATTAACAAAAGATTCTGTTGCAAAATTTTGAAACTCATCGATATATAAATAAAAATCCCTTCTTTCTTCTTCGGGTATATCAACTCTACTCATAGCTGCTAATTGAAACTTTGTTATCAAAAGACCACCTAATAACATTGAATTTTCTTCTCCCAGCTTACCTTTTGATAAATTTCCTATAAATATTTTTCCTTTATCCATAATTTCTCTTAAATCAAAAGAGCTTTTTTCTTGTCCTATTATGTTTCTTATTAAAGGACTAGCAATAAATTGACCAACTTTATTTTGAATTGGAGCTATTGCTTCTACCCTAAAAGATGTATGATACCTAGCAAATTCTTTTTCCCAGAAAGCTTTAACTACAGGATCTCTTAAATTATCTACAACCATTTTTCTAAATTGTTCATCTCCTAACATTCTATTAATATCTAGTAATGTAGTATTAGGATATTCTAATAATGCAAGTAAAGTATTCATTAGAATATATTCCATTCTGGCAGACCAAGCATCTACCCATATTTTTTTAAATACAGATAGTATACTTGATGCTACAATATGCCTTTGTTCAAAGTCTACATTTTCTAAAGGATTAAAACCGATAGGGTATTCTATATCAGATGGGTCGAAATAGATTACATCTTCTAATCTTTCTTTGGGTATAAACTTTAAAATTCTTAATATACTATCTCCGTGTGGATCTAGATATCCTAAGCCTTGATTTGTATTAATATCATAAAAAATCATATTTTCAATTAACGTAGTTTTACCACTCCCAGTTTTACCCAAAATATAAACATGCCTTCTTCTATCTTCTTTCTTTATACCAAAATTTACTTCCCTATCTCTAAAATATGCTTTTCCTATAGGTAATATATCCATTTTTTATTTATTTAAATTTTTAAATTTCTTATCATAATTCACCCAAGATTCATAAACTTCTGGGTATTTTTCTTTTAAATAATCTAAAATAAAATTTCGTAATTCTTGTGAATCGATTAATTCTTTATCTTCACAAAACTCTAAAGCTATTCTACTTACATCCTCAACTACTTTAAATACCTCTTCTATTCCTGCATCTTTAGCTGCTTTTTCTATAGAAATTTTTATTTTTTCTGGGTTAAATTCTTCTTCGTATCCTTTTCTTTTTAAAACTTTTTTCATTAAAAATTATTATAAAAGAATATTTACAAAATTTAAAATTATTCAAAAATAGGTATTTTATAACCACTTTCCAATTTTACATATGCTTTTTTGAATTTAGGTCTAGTTGAAGGAATTCTACTTCTACCTCTTTTTCTTTTGGGATAATTAATAGTTCTTACCTCTTTTACCTTGACATTAAAAATTTTTTCAATATGTTTTTTTATTTCAATTTTATTCAAAAAATTTGGTCTAATTTTAAAAACATATGTATTCTGATTTTCTGCCAACTTTTTGGTTTTTTCAGAAATTATAGGTAAAATTTCAATTTTCTCCATAATTTGCATTTTATTTTGCAAAAGTATTTAATATGACATCTAAGCTTTTTGGTTCTAAAAATATATATTTATGATTCAAAAGTGAAAGCAAATTTAAATTTCTTGCTTCAATTGCATCTGCATAAGGGAGGTTTCTTATAGATTTTATCAACATTTTATCATTTTCAGGAATAATGAGCAATGCTGATTCATATTTTTTTTCTGTTTTTCTCGGTTCCAAAAAATTTATTAAATACTTATGTATAAGTTTAGTTTTATATTCTTCTGGTTTTAAGCTTTCTAAAAATCTCGCATAATTATTTTTAATTTTATCTGCCAAAACCATTAAGATTGCTTTTCTTCTCATCTTTTTTGTAATTTTAATTTGTCTTACCTTTTCTTTTCGAGGTCCAAAAGTAATTCCTCCTCCTACAAATATAGGAGACCTTATAGAACCATGTCTTGCTCTACCTGTATGCTTCTGAGGCCAAGGTTTTCTTCCACCACCCCTAACTTCTCCTCTTGTTTTTGTATGAGCATAAGGATAATAAGTATTAAGGATTTGCCATCTCATCACTTGATGAATTAAAGGTATATTTTTATCTAATTTTTCCAATATTTCTGGAATTTCTATTTCTCCTATTATTTCTCCTTTTTGATTATATAAAGGTACTTTCATTTTTAAAATTTATTTAACATTTATTAATTTTCCTTTGTTTGTTAGATTTGCACTTCTTATTTCTAATATAGAACCTCTTCTTCCAGGTACACTTCCTTTAACTGCTATTAAATTATTTTCTTTATCTACATATATTATTTCTAAATTTTTAACCGTAACCCTTTTATTACCTTCTCTACCTGCCATTTTAAGACCTTTAATCACCCTTTGAGGAGTAGTGGCACCTATTGAACCAGGATGTCTATATTTAGTTGTTTGCCCATGTGTTCTTGGTGCATCTCTAAATCCCCATCTTCCAACAACACCTAAAAATCCTTTACCTTTACTTATTCCTGTAATATTTACTTTTTCTCCTTCCTCAAATATGCTCGCATCTATTATATCTCCTATTTTTAAATTATTTGAAGGATTTTCTGGTAATCTAAATTCTCTTAAAATAGAAAATTTACCAAGATTATGTACTTGACCTAAAACAGGCTTATTTACTTTCTTCTTTTCCCCATATCCTAATTGAACAGCATTATACTTATTTTTTTCTTCTGTGATAACATTAGTTACAACACAGGGGCCAGCGCTTATCAAAGTAACTGGAATTGCAGTATCATCTTTAAATATAGTTGTCATGCCTATTTTTTTCCCTAAAATGAATTTATACATAAATTTAAAAAAACCTTTAATTGAGGATTAAATTTGTGAATTAAGACTTTATTATTTATAATTTTAAACTAGTTTTAGCTCTATTTCAACTCCAGCAGGAAGGTCTAAATAAGAGAAAAGTTCTATTATTCTTTGTGAGGGATTTAAAACATCAATTAATCTTTTGTGAATTCTAAGTTCAAATTGTTCTCTAGAGTCTTTATATATAAAAGGGGACCTATTTACAGTAAATTTCTTTATTTCTGTAGGCAAAGGAATAGGACCTTTAATTTGCATTCCTTCTTTTAAAAGAAGATCAACAAGTTGCTTAGCATATTTATCTATTAATCTATGATCATAAGATTTCAATCTTATTCTCAATCTTTGTTCTACTTTTTGCTTAGTTGACATTATGTGTGCAAATAAATTTTAATTTCTAAATTATAATCATTTTATAATCTTTGTAACTACTCCTGCTCCTACAGTTCTACCTCCTTCTCTTATAGCAAACCTTAATCCCTCTTCTAAAGCTATTGGATATATTAATTTTACTCTAAATGTTGCATTATCACCCGGCATTACTGCTTCAATGCCTTCTGGTAAAAATATTTCTCCAGTAACATCTGTAGTCCTAAAGTAAAATTGTGGTTTATAACCTGTGTGGAAGGGAGTGTGTCTACCTCCTTCTTCTGGTGTTAAAACATATACTTCTGCTTCAAATTCTGTATGAGGAGTTATTGTACCTGGTTTTGCTACAACCATTCCTCTTTCAACTTCCTCTTTAGCAATACCTCTTAAAAGTAAACCTACATTATCTCCTGGATGAGCTTCATCTAAATCTTTATGAAACATTTGAATTCCTGTAACTACAGTTTTTAATGGCTTCTCTCTCAAACCAACAATTTCTACCTCTTCATTAAGCTTTAATATACCTCTTTCCACTCTTCCTGTAACTACTGTTCCTCTACCTTGAATAGAAAAAACGTCTTCTATTGGCATCAAGAAAGGTTTATCTACGTCTCTAACAGGTTCTGGGATATAATTATCTAAAGCTTCTAGTAATTCAAGAATAGGCTTTGCCCATTCATCATCTAAACTTTTAGCTTCTAAAGCCTTCAATGCTGACCCTTTTATAACAGGAACTTCATCTCCTGGATATCCATATTTTTTAAGTTCATTTCTTACGTCCTCTTCGACCAATTCTATAAGTTCCTTATCTGGTACTAAATCTATTTTGTTTATAAATACAACAATTGCTGGTACATTAACTTGTCTTGCTAAAAGTATATGTTCTCTTGTTTGAGCCATAACACCATCATTTGCTGCTACAACTAAAATAGCACCATCCATTTGAGCTGCACCTATAATCATATTTTTTACATAGTCTGCATGCCCTGGGCAGTCAATATGTGCATAGTGTCTTTTTTCTGTTTCATATTCTGAGTGATGGATATTAATAGTGATGCCTCTTGCTTTTTCTTCTGGTGCGTTATCAATTTCTTCTACTGATTCTGCTTTTTCTATAAGACCTTTTAATTTTAAAATATATTGTATAGCTGCTGTCAAAGTAGTTTTACCGTGATCTATATGACCAATTGTACCTACATTAATATGGGGTTTAACTCTTTCAAATTTTGCTGCTGCCATTTTTATTCAATTTGTGATAATTTAAAATCGACCTTTTAGTTAAATTTTAATCTATATTTGTTTAAAAGTCAATATTTTTTAATATCTCTAATGGATGTTTGAAGTTTGAACCTATATATGGCTTTCTTCCTAATATTACATTTTCTTTCAAGCCCCTTAATGGGTCTTCTTTTACTTCTAATGCACTTCTTGTAAGCACACGGGCTGTTTCTTGAAAAGATGCAGCAGATAAAAAGCTATGCGCGCTTAATGCTACTTTTGTAATACCTAAAAGAAGCAAGATTCCTTTTGCAGGTTTTTTCTTTTCTTCTCTTAATTTCTTATTTACATATATTAACAAATCTTTTTCTACTATATCATCATAAACAAAGTTACTATCTCCTACTTCTTTTATTTTTACTCTAGAAAACATTTTCCTAATTATAACTTCTATATGTTTATCGTGAATTTCTGCGCCTTGAAAGTTATAAACTTTTTTGAGTTCATTTATTATATATTTAAATGCTGCTATCTTACCTTGATATAAATATATCAATTTCGGATCTTTAGCACCTTCATTTAATGGATCACCTCTATTAACTCGTTGGCCTTTTTTAACTAATAAAGATAGGGATCTTGGTACATGTATTGTTATTTTTTTCCTTCGAGGACCTCGTATTACAATTTTCCAATATCTAGGGGCTGTTTCTATTGATTCTATAACACCATTTACAGGAGATAATATGCTTTCATTTTTAGGCTTTCTAGCTTCTAGCAATTCTTCAGCCCTAGGAACACCTTGGGTTATATCAGCTGCTCCAGCAACACCACCTACATGGAAAGTACGCATTGTAAGTTGTGTAGCCGGTTCTCCTATAGACTGTGCTGCAATTATACCAACGCTTTCTCCTATTTTAACAGGCCTATCATAAGCTAAATCTAAACCATAACATTTAACACATATTCCAAATAAAGATTTACAAGTAAATGGAGATCTTACTCTTATTTTTTCTATTCCTGCTTCATCTATTTTTTTAGCTAATTCTTTTGTAATATACTCCCCTTTATTTATCAACACATTGCCATTTTTATCTTTTAATGTTTCTAAAGAAACTCTTGAATATATTCTTTTATAAAATTCTTCTCCAACTTCTTCTGCTTCTTCTCTTGTAATAAATATCCCTTCTTCATCACCACAATCTTCATCTACTATTATTACATCATGAGCTACATCTACCATTCTTCTTGTAAGATATCCTGCTTTTGCAGTCTTAAGCGCAGTATCGGCAGCACCTTTTCTTGCACCGTGTGTACTTATAAAGTATTCTAAAGCCGTTAAGCCTTCTTTATAAGATCTAATAATAGGTAAATCAATTGTTTCTCCTTTAGGATTTTCAACCAGCCCTTTCATACCACACATTTGTCCTAATTGAGTGTAAGAACCTCTCGCACCTGAATCTATCATTCTTCTTGGATTATTTTCTTCATTTAGAGTTTTCTTTAAAAGATTATTTATTTCAGAAGAAGCTTTTAACCATTGTTCTATAATCAAAGATTTTTTCTCTTCATCGCTTAATAAACCCATTTCATAAGTTTCTTTAATTTCCAATTCTTTCTTTCTTGCTTCTTCTATAATTTTTTCTTTTTCTTCAGGCACTTTAAGATCAGAATAAGCCCATGATATTCCGGAAATTGTAGCGAATTCAAAACCTAAATCTTTAATTTTATTAAGAATATATGACAATTTTTCTGCGCCATATTTTGAATATATTTCTTCAATTATTTTTACTATTGTCTTCTTATCTATATTCTTATTAACAAAAGGATAATCTGAAGGTAAAATTTCGTTGAATATTATTCTACCCACAGAAGTTTTAATATTTTCTTCATTTTTGCATTTTTTAACTATAATTTCTGCATTTAAATCTATTTCTCCATATTCATATAACAATTTAGCTTCAATTTCATCAAAAACTTTTCTACCTTCTCCTTTTTTGCCTTTTATTATTTGAGTAAGATAATATAAACCTAAAATAATATCTTTTGTTGGGTTAGTAATTGCTTCACCTGTACCTGGTTTTAAATGATTTTTAGAAGCAAGCATAAGTTCTTTGGCTTCACTTTGTGCCTCTTCTGATAAAGGTAAAAATACTGCCATTTGATCTCCATCAAAGTCAGCATTATAAGCAGTGCATACAAGAGCAGGAATTCTAATAGCTAATCCTTCAACTAAAATAGGTTTAAATGCTTGTATTCCTAATCTATGGAGTGTTGGAGCTCTATTTAAAAGAACATATTTATCTCTTACAACTGTATCTAATGCTTTAATAGCTTCAGGATCCTCAGATTCTATTAAGTAATTTGCCTGTTTAATTGTATTTACAATTCCTTTTTTGATTAATTCATGAATAATAAATGGCTTGAAAATTTCTAAAGCCATCTTTTTGGGTAACCCACATTCATCTATATTAAGTTCTGGGCCTATAACTATAACTGCTCTACCAGAATAATCAACTCTTTTACCAAGAAGATTTTGCCTAAATCTTCCTTGTTTTCCTCTAAGCATATCTGCTAAAGATTTCATAACTTTCCTTTGAGCTACAACTAATTTTTCTCTTCTAAGAGAATTATCTAATAATGCATCAACAGCTTCCTGAAGCATTCTTTTTTCATTTCTTATTATGATATCAGGAGCTTTTATTTCATATAATTTTTTCAATCTATTATTTCTATTTATCACTCTTCTGTATAAATCATTTAAATCAGAAGAAACTAATTTACCTCCTTCTAGTTGAACTATTGGCCTTAGATCTGGAGGTATTACCGGTAATACGGTTAATATCATCCATTCAGGTCTTAGTTTATACTTGATAAAAGCTTTAAGAAACTTAAGTTTGAGGGAAAGTCTTTTTCTTTCGTTTCCCTTAACTTTTTTAATTTTTTCTTCTACTTGCTTAGCTTCTTTTTCTAAATCTAATTCTTCTAAAAATCTTCTAATAGGTTCTGCACCTGTATCTACTTCAAATATATTCGGATACTTTCTAGAAAATGTATAATATTCAACATCAGATAAAACTTTTTTAGGTTTAATCATATTTAATTCTTCTTTTATTTTTTTGTATGTTTCTTCTATTTCTTCCCTTGCTTTTCTGCTTTCAACTTTTTTAATTTTCTCTTTATATTCTTTTTCTATACTTTGTATCAATTTTGCTTTTTCTTCCTCATTGACTCTTGTTATTATATAAGCAGAAAAGTAAATTACCCTTTCTAGCTGGTTATTGGGAATATCTAAAATTAAAGAAATAGGATAAGGATATACTTTTAAAAACCATATATGCATTATAGGTGCAGCCAACATTATATGACCCATCCTTTCTCTCCTAACAGAAGATCTAACTACATCAACTCCACATCTATCGCATTTTAAATTTGCAAATTGAATTCCTTTATATTTACCGCAAGAACACTCAAAATCTTTCAATGGTCCAAAAATAACTTCTGAAAATAGACCATCTCTATCTGGTCTTCCTGTTCTATAATTAATAGTCTCAGGTTTAGTTACTTCTCCATATGACCAATTTAATATCTCCTCAGGAGATGCTAGCTTTATTAATATTGATTTTATATCTTCCTGTTTTATATATTTCATTTTTTATTTAATTTCTTCTTTTACTTCTGCACCTTCTTCTGGTAGTTTTTCTTTTTCAGCCTCTACTTTTGGTACCTCTTCTTCTCTTCTTACTATTTCTTCTTTCTTAACTTCTACAGAAAAACCTAGGCCATTTAATTCTCTAATTAATAAATTAAATGAAGATGGAATATTAGGTGTTTGGATTGGTTCGCCTTTAATAATACTTGTATATGCCTTACCACGGCCATACACATCATCAGATTTTATTGTAAGCATTTCTTGAAGATTATTAACAGCAGAATAAGCTTCCAAAGCCCATACTTCCATTTCTCCTAATCTTTGACCACCAAACTGAGCCTTACCTCCTAATGGTTGTTGGGTAATTAATGAATAAGGTCCTATTGATCTTGCATGTATTTTATCTTCAGCC
The DNA here is from genome assembly GCA_023255765.1 of Candidatus Paceibacter sp. Lineage (GTDB taxonomy): Bacteria > Patescibacteriota > Minisyncoccia > UBA6257 > HR35 > JAGDVT01. The sequence continues at coordinate 34,545 of JAGDVT010000004.1, forward strand.
ATATGAATTAATTTCATTAAATACATAACTCCTACACTAACTTTTTCTTTAAATTTTTCTCCTGTCCTTCCATCATAAAGTTCTATTTTGCCATCTTCAGGTAAACCTGCTTTTTTCAATTCCTCTCTTATTTCTTCTTCGTTAACCCCGGAAATTGACGGTACTATAGCTCTATATCCTAATATTTTTGCAGCATAACCTAAATGCATTTCTAAAATTTGTCCTAAATTCATTCTAGAAACAACTCCTAGAGGTGAAAGGATAATATCTACAGGCCTTCCATCTTTCAAAAAAGGCATATCTTCTTCTGGTAAAATAACAGAAATAACTCCCTTATTACCATGTCTATTAGCCAATTTGTCGCCTATTTGTAGTTTTTTAAGTTTAGCAACTTCAACAGAAATTCTTTTAATTACTCCTGGTTCTGATATTTCTCCTTTTTCTCTTTCTAAAACTTTAACTCTTATAACTCTACCAGATTTACCTGGTTCTAAATATAAAGAAGAATCTTTTATTTCTTCTACTTTTTCTCCGAATATAGCTTTCAATAATTTTTCTTCAGGTGTTAATTCAACTTCTTTTTTAGGTGTAATTTTACCAACTAATATATCTCCAGCTCTCACTTTTGAACCTATTCTAATTATTCCTTCTTCATCCAAATTCCTTAGTTTAGCTTCTGGAACACCAGGTATATCATTTGTTACTTCTTCCATACCTAATTTAGTATCTCTTACATCTATAGAAAATTCTTCTATAGATATAGAAGTGAAAGTGTCTTCCTTTAATAATCTTTCTGAAACAACTATAGCATCTTCAAAATTATATCCTCTAAAGCTTAAAAATGCTACTAATAGATTGGCTCCTAATGCTAAGGCTCCATTTTTTATTGCAGGTCCATCAACTAATACATCACCTTTTTTGAATTTTTGTCCCTTATTAACAATAGGTTTTTGATTAATAAAGGTAAAATCATTGGTTTTTAAATATTTCTTTAAAATATAAGTTTTCTTTTCTTTTTTATTTCCTTTCCTATAATAAACTACTGTTAAAGAGGAGCCATCAACTTCTAAAACCTCACCATCATCTTCAGCTATTATTACATATCCACTATTTCTAGCTACTACTTCTTCTAAACCAGTGCTTACTATGGGAATTTCAGGTTTTATAAGAGGAACTGCTTGTTTTTGCATATTTGAACCCATCTGTGCTCTGTTTGCATCATCATGTACTAAAAATGGAATAAGATTTGTAGCTATAGAAAATTGTTGTATAGAAGAAATTTCCATTAAATCAACTTCATCTTTATGTATCAAAGACGGCTCTCCATCAACCCTACCTTCTACATATTCATCTACTATTCTATTTTGAGAATCTAAATTTGTTGTACCACTTGCTATTTTGTATGATTTTTCTTCTAAAGCAGTAAGATAAACAATTTCTTTTGTATTTACCTTTCCTTTTTCAACTTTATAATATGGTGTCATTAAAAATCCATATTCGTTTGTTTTCGAATATATAGCTCTGTAAGTAATTAAACCAATATTTTGACCCTCTGGTGTTTGTACTGGGCATATTCTTCCATAATGACTAGGATGGACATCTCTTACATCAAATCCTGCTCTTTCTTTTGTTAATCCTCCTGGACCGCTTGCAGTTAATCTTCTCTTATGTTCTAGCTCAGATAAAATATTATTTTGAGAAGCTACTTGAGAAAGGGGTGATGTATTGAAGAATTCATTTATAGCATTTGAAAATACTTTTGAATATATAACCTGTCCTGGTATTAATTTTTGGGTCTTATCTAAAACTGCCATTTTATCTTTTATAGCCTTCACCATTCTCATAAGCCCTATTCTTGTTTGATTTTCCAAAAGTTCTCCTATATTTTTTACTCTTCTATTCCATAAAGCATCTACATCATCTGGTTCAGCTTTTGGGTTTTTTTGTAACCTTAATATTTCCTTAATAATTTCAATCAGATCCTCTTTCTCTATAAGTAAAGAATTAAGATTTAAGTTTAGCCTTCTATTTATATGATATCTTCCTACTTCAGATAAAGAATATCTTTCTGGCTTTCTAAACAAATTCTCAAAAAACATAAGGGCATTATCATATGTATTTGGTTCAAAGCTTCTAAATTTCAAATGGATATACAACAAAGCATCCTCTCTGTCTTCTGTATCATCTTTTTTCAATGTGTCTCTAATTATATTTAGTTCTTCATCCAAATCTTTAAATGTTTCTCTTATCTCTGTCTCAGAAATTCCGAAAGCTTTTAAAAGAATGGTTGCATATACCTTTTTCTTTCTGTCAATCCTAACTTGCAAAATATTACTTGGTTCAATTTGAAACTCTAACCACGCCCCTCTAAAAGGAATAACCTTGGCTCCAAACAACTTTTTTTCACCATATTGAATTGCAGTAAAGTAAACTCCAGGAGATCTTAAGAGTTGACTCACTATTACTCTTTCAATCCCATTAATAATAAATGTGCACCTATCTGTTAAAATAGGAATTTCTCCTAAATAAACATCTTGTTCTGCTGCTTCATTATTCAAAAGATTGGTTAATTTTAATTTAGCTCTTAAGGGAGCTGAATATGTCCACCCTTTTTCCTTACATTCTTCTTCTGTATATTTTGGCTTACCCAAATAACAATCTACAAAGTCTAATCTTAATTCTTTTTCGGAATAATCAAAAATAGGGAAATACTCCAAGAAAACCTTTTTCAGGCCCTTATTTATAAAATTTTCAAAGCTTTCTTTAATATGCGATAAAAGATCCTCAGGATATTCTATTCTATATTTTGAAAAATTTTTTGTTGGCAAAATCATATAACTTCAAAAAGAAGTTTTGGATGTTTTTTAAAAAATTTAATTTTTCATCAGAGAAAATATATTGTTATACTAAAATTATAATCTCCTATTTTTGAAATGTCAATACTTAATTTTTAGGCTTAAAAAGGTGTTTTTTTATGTTATTATTTTAAAATTTCGTTTAATATATTTAAAGAAGAAGGGTCATTAAATTTAGTTTTATATTCATTAATCAATTTTATAGCTTCTTCTTTATTTCCTGTTTTATAAAGTATTCTAATTGCTATAAGATACTGAAGCGGTGTTTGAGGGTAGAATCTCCTTGTGAAATTTTCTCTTAAAAGTTCTAAAGCTTTTTCTTTGTCTCCTAGTTGATAATATAAATTTGCCAAAAGATATATTATTCTTGTAGAGTCTTTATAATTTATTTTTAGACTTTCTAAAATTTTTCTTGCTTTTTCATATTCTCCTAATGATTGCAATATATTTGCATATTCCATCTGAATGTCAGGGTATTTTGGATAAGTTTTCATATATTGTTCAAATATTTTAAATAGTAAATTTAAGTCATAAGAATAATCAAGGCCCACTTTCCTTTTTGCGTTTACAATTCTGCTTAAATGTACTGTTAAAATATTATAAATTCTTGCATCATATTTATCTTTATTTAACGCCTTCAAATAAATTTCAGTGACTCTATTTATATCATTGATAGAATTAACCTTACCTATATTAGCTTCTAAATATCTGCTTGTCATAACAGCTATTTCTGGTACAAATTGAGTATTATATGAAATAAGCCTTTCAAATATAATTAAGCCTTTAGGAAATGGTGAATCAATTGCTGTTATTATTGTATATACTATGTAAAAATGAAAAAGATTTAATAAAACTCCTATTGTTAATAAGCCGTAAATTAAAATTTGCAAAGATAATCTTTCAAAGGATTTTCTCTTTTCATCTAATTTAAAGGGTGGTGTTAATAAAGATAAGCCGAAAAAGAAAGGGATATAACTTGCTTGAATATCAAATAAAGTAATATTCTGGCCTAAATAAGCTAAAATAAAGCCTAACATAACAGATTTTAAATATCTATCTTCTAAATTTTTGAAAATAGAATAAAAAATAGATAAAATGAAAATTAACCAAAAAAGAAATCCTATTAAACCAGTTGTAACTAAAATTTCAATATATTTATTGTGAGGTCTATCAAAAATAACTTCTTCATAATTATATATTTCAGGGTTAAAATTATCAAAATAGGCAATAGGAGAATTTTCTAATCCATAGCCAATTAGTGGTTTTTCTTTCCAAGCTTTTAAAAATATTCCCCATGCTAAATATCTTGCCATATAAGCCCTTGGATCTCTAAATGTATCATATACCCTTCTTATACCTGGAATATATTTTGAATATTCAGAATTTATGAAAATATATGAAAATATTATCAACAAAAAAATCAAAATAATGACTAAAATTTTATAAGTTATTTTAACTTCTGAAAATAGAAAATAATAAAGTAAAGAAATGGGAATTGCTATTCCTAATGCTAAAATTGAACCTCTTGTCTCCGAAATGAATATATTACCTAAAGCAAACAAGATTGCAACTAAAATTAATAATTTTTCTAACTTATCAGAGCCTTTTAAAAAGTACAAAGAAATAAATATCATCAAAACAGAGAAAAATCCAACAAAAGTAGCGTTTCCAAATGTTGAATCTGGTCTAACTGTTCCTTGCAAATATTGAGAAATTTCTTTTAAAGAAACTATATAATGAACTATTAGTAAAGAATAAAATAATGTTTTTTTGTAATCTGGATCTATTCTAAAAACTACATACAAAACTAAAAACCATAAAATAAAGTGAAATAAACCCCAAAATCCTTCCATTCTTTCAGCATTACCCCAAAAAGAAAGATATGGCCTTAAGGAAAAAGGAATTAATAGCAAATTAACTAAAACTAAGGCTAAGGCAGCCCAAAATATATATTCATTTTTTCTTGGAAGATAATTTAAATTTTTAAATATTAAAATAATAGTTAATGCAGCAGCAATTTCAATTAAAATTCTAAAGTATATAGCTTTACCTGTTATATATGGGAAGAATAAATTAAATGAGCAAAAAAATCCAGGACAAACTAAAATAAGACTAAAAGGAATTAAAAAAAGACAAATTTTTATCAAAAATAAAATTGATTTTTCTTCTTTTGTCATTATTTTAATTATAAAATTATAATAAGAATTTAAATTAAATCAAAATATATTTATTAGATAAAATGCAAAAGGGCTCCGGATAATTTCCGGAGCCCTTTTGCAGATTTACAACAGATATATTATTGAGGAGTTCTTTAGTTACTCCAGTTAGTTACAAAGTCTTTACTAATGTAGGT
>JAGDVT010000034.1 GCA_023255765.1 Candidatus Paceibacter sp.
CACTAAATAAGGCATTAAATGCTTTAGTTGGTGGTGGTTTTGCAGGTGTTACAGGATTGGTCCAGTAATTATAATCAGTAGAAACAAAATCAGCAGTTACAGTAGTAGTCTTATCCGGACTCCAGCTAATTCCTTTAACTTTTGCTCTTAATGTAAGATTACCAGTTATATCTTGTTGAGGCGTAGCTACAAATTCAAATCTTACTGTAGAACCCTGAGGTATTCTATAGTAAGCTCCAGAAACTTCTGTTCCAACTGGATCTACAGAAACTACGTTCAAGGTAGTAGAAGCTACTTCAGTTCCATCTAGTTTTTGTACAGAGACGCTTACTGCTGAGCTTGTTGGGATATAAACATCTCCGCTATTTGCAGTTACAGAAATTACATACCTGACGCTATCTACTGTAGTTGTAGTTATATTTTGGCTACTATCTTTTTTACCCTTAAGAACCAAACCTTTATCAACAACACTAAATACAGGACCAGCCTTTAAAAAGCTTAATACCTCTGAAGTAACTGAAGTTGTATAATCCTTTGTATCACCTAATGTATTTTGAGCTGTAGTTGTAGAAACAGCCACTGTAAATGTTGCAGGAGTAAATGTAGCATTGGCTAGATCAACATAAACGGTAACGGATTGAGTTTGATCTTTATTAACTACTAAGTTTAGCGGTGTAAGATTTACACTAAAGTTACCTGAGGAATCTGGCGTAGCTACAACAGAAGAATTACCTATTTTTACTTTTATTCTTTCAACAGTAGATGTATTTGAAACTCTACCTGTCATATTTGTTAACCTTAAATTATCGTTTTTGGCTAAAAGGTCTACAATTAAAGCTACAACATCTTGTGCCTTATTATTTACCTGATCTGTAGCAAAAACATATCCAGCTCTAGGTGAATTTGTGTTTCTTGAAGCAACTAAATTTGCGGAGCCAGCAATTGTAGGTTGTACAGTAAAGTTGGGTTTCAAGGGATCTGGAGAGGCTGAAGCGCTTAATGTAGAACCTGTACCATCAACTCCTCTGATATCTGATCCTTTTACTTGAAAAGTAATCGAACTATTAGGGGACACTGTACTTGGTAATGTTCCAACTAATGTTACTCTTACAAAAATAGACTTGTATTGATTAGCAGGAACTATAACATTCAAACCGCTTACTGGTAAGTAATAATTGAGTGAAGCATCTTGTAAGAATGTAGTAGGATTTACATTTGTGCTGTAAAGAACATTATCTTTATCATCAACTACTTCTAATTTAGATAGTATTCTATGAGGAGCTGCAGGATTGCTTGGATCCCATCTTAACACTAAACTTTTAACTGCTACAGCTCCGCTATCAGCTCTGAATCTTATACCAAAAACTGTAGCAGATTCTCCTTCTCTAACCGTTACTCCAGAAACTGATGGATCAACTTCTGCTGAAAGTAACCCTGGTACACCAGGTGTTAAACCTTCGGCTGTTGTTGTAGCTTGTTGTGTTGTTGTAGCTTGCTCTGTTGTTGTAGGAACTTGTACACCTGTACCTGCTAAAGCAGATAGTAACAAGCTTAAAGCTCCTTGTACATCACCAGCTTGAATTTTTTGTAATACTTGAGCTAAAACTTCTGTTGATACTCCTGATGGTTGTGTTGATGGTTTTGCTTCTTCTGTTGGTTTTACTCCACTAACTAATTCCTTTAATTTAGAAACTCCTTGGGGGCCAACTGATCTTCCGTGCCATGCTCCATACCATTCCTTATAAAATTGTTTTACAGCATTTACTGTTTGTGGTCCATAATATCCTGTAGCACCTGCAGGAATGTTATATCCTGCTTCAATCAAACAGGCTTGTAGATTTCTTACTGCAGCACCTCTTTGACCATAACTTACTGGTTTTAACTCATCAGGATTGCAAGTTTGAGCTCTTAATAAACCGACCGGTGCAAAGATGTAAAGTAGTGTAGCTAAGGCTACAAAATAGACTAAGTATTTTTTCATTTCCATTATAGTTTTTTAATCGACCTTTTTGCTCTACCACTTTATGGGTAGAGCTTGGCTTTGTTTTAATTTAATTAATTTTAATTTAATTTTTTGTATTAATCTCGACCTTAATTATTAATTAATATTATAAGGCATATACTTTAAAAGTCAAGTTTTAATTGTGGATAACTAAGTTTTTTAAATATTATTTAAATTTTTAAATTTCTAATAAAATTTTAAGGCTTAAATTATTTTTTGTCAAGTTTTATAATATTTTAATGGCAAAAAATAATAAAGAAAAAAAAATAAAAATAGAGGAAATAATTGGAGTTTTTAACAGCCTTAAAAATAACTATCTTTTTACAGAAATTCTAGGTTGGATTTTTATATTTTTTTCGATTTTTACTGTATTAGCAGATTTAAATAAGGGTGGAATTTTGGGGAACTATTATAGGGATATAATAGCAAAAATTTTTGGATTATCTCATTTTGGTTTAATATTCTTATTTTTATTTCTGGGAATAAGTTGGATATTGAAATTAAATTTTGGATGGAAGATAAGCACTTCTATTTCCTTGATTTTAATATTCTTAATTTTTTCTGCTTTTGCAGAAATTATCTTTAACGAGGGTGGCATTATTGGTAAAGGAATTTTATCTTTCGAGCATTATATAGGAAGAACTGGGTTAGTTACTATGCTAGTAATTTTATTTTTTGTCTCGTTGAGCGTTATATTTCAAAAACCATTTGCTGAAATAATTGAAATAATTTTGAAAAAATTCAAGAAAAAACACGAAGTTCAAATAGAAGATTATGCAAAAACAACAAAAGATAAAAAGAAAGATGTAGAAAAGAAAAGTGAAAAAATTAAAATGCCAGAAATTATTACACCATCAAAAATTAAAACAGAAATTAAGGAGGAAATAAGATTGAAAAAATTGCCTATAAAAACTACCTGGGAACTGCCTCCTATTTCTTTATTAGATAAAACAGAAACTAAACCTGATAGTGGCGATATTAAAGAAAATATGAATATAATAAAAACTACATTAGAGAATTTTGGGATTAATGCAGAAGTGGTAGAAGTTACAATCGGTCCTACTGTAACTAGATATGCGATAAAACCTCCAGAAGGGGTTAAACTTTCTAAAATTTTAGCCTTACAAAATGACTTAGCTTTAGCATTAGCAGTCCAAAATATAAGAATTGAAGCACCAATACCTGGAAGAGCATTAATCGGAATAGAAGTACCCAATGTTAAACCTGCTGTTGTAAGATTAAGATCTTTAATAGAAAATATGGAATTTTTAGAAAGCGAAAGTTTACTTTTGTTCCCAGTCGGGAGATTGATTACCGGAGAACCCTTTTATGCAGATCTTTCTCAGATGCCGCATATTTTGGTAGCAGGCACTACAGGAGCCGGAAAATCTGTTTTTATACATTCTTTATTAATTTCTTTATTAATGAAAAATACTCCTGAAACCTTAAATCTTATTTTAGTAGATCCAAAAAGGGTAGAACTTGTAAGATACGAAAATTTGCCTCATCTTTTGATGGAACCTATTTTAGATGTTAAAAAAGTTATTCCTGTTATGAATTGGTTAATAGATGAAATGGAAAAGAGATATAAAGAATTGCAAAATTATAGAGTTAGAGATATAGAGGCTTATAATAAATTACAAATCCAAAAAAAGAATAAATTGATGCCTAGAATTGTTTTTGTTATTGATGAAATGGCAGATTTAATGTTAAAACAAGGTAATTTAATAGAATCAGCAATAATTAGACTGGCACAAATGGCTAGGGCTACAGGAATACATTTAGTTTTAGCAACGCAAAGACCTTCTGTTGATGTTGTAACAGGGCTAATTAAGGCAAATATTCCAAACAGAATATGCTTCAAGGTTGCATCTCAGGTTGATTCTAGAACTGTATTAGATTATGCTGGAGCAGAAAAATTAATAGGTTCTGGAGATATGTTATTTATAAGTACAGCTTTCGGTGGTATTAAAAGAATCCAGGCTCCATATATTACTGAAAAAGAAATAGAGAGAGTTGTTGATTTTTGGTCTAAACAAGCATTAGAAAAAGAAGATTATGAAAGAGAAGAAATATTATTAGAAGAATATGAAAAGCCTAAAGATTTAGGAGAAACAGAAGAAACTGAAGAAGAATTAGTCAAAGCTGCTTTTCAGATTATACTAGAAACAGGTAAGGCTTCAACATCTTTACTTCAAAGAAAATTAAAAATAGGTTATTCTAGAGCAGCAAGAATTTTAGATATATTAGAAGAAAAGGGAGTAGTAGGACCACAAGAAGGAACTAAACCAAGAAAAATTCTTATTGAAAATATAGATGAATTTAAAGAAAAATTAAATGGAGAAACAATTGAATGAATATTTAAAAGAATTAAGAGAAAAAGCTAACCTGAGCATAGATGATCTTGCAAAAATATTAAAAATAACTCCTGCTCAAGTAGAGATTTTAGAAAAAGGGGAATTTAATAAAATTCCAGCTTTTGTTTTAAGACAAATTTTTGAAAAATATAAAAATTTTTTTAAATTAAAAGAAGATTTATACATAAAAGGAGATATCAATTTTGGTAAAAATAACAATTTTAAAAAAGAAAATACAAGATTTATTTTTGATATTCCTTTTATATTTATATTTTTTTTGTTAATATCCACTTTAATTTTTTATCAAATATTTACACTAATAATGCCTCCCAAAATAAAAATAATATATCCACCTGATAACTTAATCACAAACTATCCATTTATCAAAATTAAAGGCTATACCGATACTAGAAGTATATTATCTATTAATAATGAAATAATAGTTTATGATGAAAAGGGATATTTTGAAAAAGACGCTTTATTAAAAATAGGAGAAAATAAATTTGTCTTAGAATCAAAAAATTATTTTGGACTTAAAAATACAAAAATTTTAAAAATTTACTATTATCCTTCTAAATAATAATTTTTATAATATCACCTTCATTAACTATATAATCTTTGCTTACTTGTTTTATAAATCCTTTATTTTTAGCTTCCAACCAATTTTTAAAATTTTGAAATTCTTGAATATTGATAACTTCTGCTCCTTTAAATTTTTCATAAAAATCTGTATGGATTTTTTTAGCACATTCTAAAATATTTGAATTTTCTTCGATAAGCCAGCTTTGTGTTATTTCTTCGGTAAATGTTAAATATTCTATTAATCCTATATCTTTTCTAAATTTATTTAAAAAATTGTTTATACTAGAATCAATTTCTTTTTTCAGTTCTTCATCTTCTTCCAATTGTAATTCAAATAAGCAATCTAATTGATATATATTATGAAAACATAGATTTTTTAATTTTTGTATATCTAACTTTTTGTTGCCGTTAATTAAAAGATACCATTTTTTTGTAATAAGTAAGTTAAATTCTCTTAATTTTTCGTTATAGGCTTCAAATCTTTTAAATGGTTCTATTTTATCTAAAATTTCTTTTAATAATACAAGTTTTTCCTCGTCTTTTTTTGCCTTTTCTAATTTTTTAATATTATCTTCAATTATTCTTTTATCTGCATTTATTATCTCTTCTTCTATTATTAAAATATCTCTTTCAACATCTACATAATTTTCAGGATGAGGTACGTCTAATCTTTCAAAATTTCTTACAATTTCTAAAATAATATCGCAAGATCTTAAATAGCTTAAAAATTCGTTTCCTAAACCTAATCCTTTATGCGAACCCTTTATAAGACCTGGAACATCTAAAAACTCCAAATAAGATGGTACTAATTTAGGAGTTTTCGTAATATTATGCAATTTTTGTAAGTTTTCTGAAATTAAAAATGCTATTACTTCCTTTGGTTTTTTTGTTGTAAAAGGATAATTCCCTATTTCTAAATCTGCCCTTGAAATAGCCTTAAGAAATGTTGATTTTCCTGCGTTTGGTAAGCCACAAGTTCCAATAAGTTTCATATAAATTTATTATTAATCTCTTTTAATATTTTATCTATTTCTTGTGCTTCTTTTAAATCTGCGCTATATTTAAAAATTATTTTCTTAGGTAAGTATCTAAGATATATTCTTTCTTTAAGTTCGTTTTTAATTTTTTGGCTTTCTTTATTTAAAATTTTTACTACTTCTTTTGCTTTATCATCTGGAAATATGCTTAATTTTACTTTCATAACACCTCCTTTTTGTGGTAAACTTAAATCTAAAATAGTAAAAATAATATTTGGATCAATTCTTTCTCTTAATATACTTGATAAAATTTCTATAATTAAAAATTTTTTTCTTTCAGCTCTCATTGAGAAATTAATATATCTCCTACTTCTATATCTGTTTTTGTATTAACAATTAAACCACAGAGGTTGCCTTCTAAAACTTCCTTAACAGGTATTTTATTGCTTTCTAAGCTTATTATTTTACCTTTCCCTATTATGCTATTTTCTCGAATTATTAAAACTCTATCATTAAGAGATATTGTGCCTGATATAACCTTCCCGCCAACTGTTTTCTTGGTCGAAGTTTTGCTGAATGTTGCTAAAACTTCTAATTTACCTTTTTCTGTTGATTCAGTTCTTTTTATTTCTATTAATTCCTTCAAAATTTCTTCTAATTCGTATATGACCTTTGTTTCTATTAATTTTATATTTAACGTGTTAATTTCCTCGTAAATAGTTTTGGGATTTTTAAGATTAAACGAGATGATTATAGAATTTGTGTTTTTTGCTAATCTTAAATCTTCTATTGTTACTACACCTAAATCTCTTTTTATTATCTTTATTTCTATATTCTCTTCTTCTGCAATTTTTTCTAATAACTTTTGAATTCCTTCTAAAGACCCAATTAAGTCTGCTTTTATTATTAAAGAAATTTCTGAAATTTTTTCTTTAGGAGTTATTGTTATAGGTTTCCTGAATATATTTTCTGCTTCTTCTAACTCTTTTTTAATTTTTTCTATTTCATCCTTTGATCCTAATTTAAATATTTCTCCAGCAATAGGTAGATCTTCAAATGTTCCTACTAGTATTGGAGAAGATGGTTCTGCATATTTTAATGTTTTACCAAAAGGATTTTCTATAAATTTTATTTTACCAAAAGCTGTAGAAGTTATTATGTATTCACCTATATTTACTTTACCATCTAACACTATACAACCTGCCAAAATGCCTCTTTTAGGATCTTTTATTGTTTCTAGTATATAACCTTCGCCTTTTTTATTTTCATCATATTTTAGCTCTAACATTTCTGCCATTATTAAAATTAATTCTAATAAATCATCTATGCCTATACCTTTTAATGCTGATATATTAACTGAGGGTACATCTCCGCCCCAATCTTCTACAATTATTCCCAATTCGCTTAACTCTTTTTTAACTTTTTCTGGATTTGCATTTGGTTTATCTATTTTATTTATTGCAACTATAAAAGGGAGGTTGTGCTTTTTTATATGTTCTATAGATTCTATAGTTTGTGGTTTTACTCCCTCATCTGCTGCTATTATTAAAATTGCTATATCGGCAACCTTTGCTCCTTTTTCTCTTAGCTTATCAAAAACTGCATGTCCTGGAGTATCTATAAATGTTATTTTTTCTCCTTTGTATTCAATTTCGTACGCACTTACTTTTTGTGTTATTCCACCTGCTTCTTCTAAGGTAATTTTTGTATTTTGAATTGAATCAAGTAGCGTTGTTTTTCCATGATCTATATGCCCGAATATTGTAACTATCGGAGGTCTTTTTTTCATTTTTTAACTAAAAATTAAAAAAATAAATTGGAAGTAAAAAAATTTTAAATTTGTATATTTTTAATTAATTTTTTAAATAATTTTGCCCGGGGAGGGACTCGAACCCTCACGGGTATAAAACCCACTGGTCCCTAAAACCAGCGCGTCTTCCAATTCCGCCACCCGGGCATATATTCCTCTTGGCCACACCTTCCCCGCACCACCCCACCCACCACCTAGAATCCATAGGGAGGATGGGATTTCATCCCCTCCTCCCTGCATGGCGC
>JAGDVT010000031.1:0-1353 GCA_023255765.1 Candidatus Paceibacter sp.
TCTTCTTTAATCTCAGTTTCTTCTTCTAAAACATCTAAAGCTGCTCCTTTTAAAATTCCTTCTTTTAAGGCATAAACTAAAGCTTCTGTTTCGATGATTCCTCCTCGAGCAGTGTTAATTAAATATGCTCCTTTTTTGATGAGTTTAATATTTTCTTTATTAATTAGATGGTAAGTCGAGGGATTTAAATTTACATGAATAGTAATGACATCTGAATTTGAAAGAAGTTCTTCTAAAGATACATATTTAATATTTTGTTCTTTAGCAAAATTTTCATCAGGAAAAATATCATAAGCTAAAATATTCATCCCAAAAGCTTTAGCAAGTTTAATAACTTCTTTACCAATTCTGCCTGTTCCAATTACTCCTAAAGTTTTTCCGTAAAGCTCTTCTCCTCTTAAATTTTTTAAATCAAAACTTTCAGTTTCTTTTATTTGGTCAATAGCATAGTAAATTTTTCTCATCAAATTAAGCATAAGACCTATTGTCCATTCAGCTACAGTTTTTGTGCCATATTCTGGCACATTACAAACTAAAATTCCTTTTGATTTTGCATATTCAATATCGATATGATCATAACCAGTTGAGCGAGTGGTAATTAGTTTTAAATTTGGCAAAGAATCAATAATTTCTTTATCAATTTGAGAGCAAATAAAAATACTTAAAATATCTAGATCTTGAAAATTTTTTACGTTTCCGCCTTCTCGGCGGACAAGCTCTTTGGTTAACCAATCACAACTAAAATAAATCTCTAATCCCGGTAATTCTTTTTCTAAAATTTCTTTTTCCCACCCTTCTGCTTCAAAAAATCCTAATTTCATTGATGCTATAATCTAATTTTAATAATTATTCTTTGCAGCAATCAATTAATTTGTCTATTAAATTTTTCAAAGAAAATTTCTCCTTATCTTGGGTAGGAATTTCTTTTTCTGTCTTCAAATCCTCTAAATTTACTAATTTTAATTTAAGGGCCCAAAAAAGATTAAAAAGAGTATAAGCTAAATCAAAAACTTGTTTTGCTTCTTCTTTTTTATTTTGACTATAAAGCTTTGTGCCAACCTCTATAAGTCTCATTGTTGCTGAAAGCGTATGCTTGGTAAAACACCAAACCTCTCCTTCTGGTTTGCCTATTAATTTTTCCATCATCTTTTTTCTAATTTCTCTTACTTGATTAAGCAGTTCATAATATTCACTTTTTTCTGTTTTTTGAGCAGTAAAATAAAGATGCTCCTCCATACTAATTAAATTCATTACCCCAACTGCTAGATCCTCATCAGCTGAAAGATCAATTACTTTTTCTTTAAGCTCATTAACTTTTTTAATTAATTCTTCTTGGGAAAGCATTTTAAATAA
>JAGDVT010000031.1:1453-7563 GCA_023255765.1 Candidatus Paceibacter sp.
CTTTAAGCTCATTAACTTTTTTAATTAATTCTTCTTGGGAAAGCATTTTAAATAAATTGTAAAATAATTCCAAAAATTATCAAAAGCAAAAGTGTAATGATAATTCTTTGGAAAAGAATTGTTTTGCCTCTTTTTTGCGAAATCCAACGACTTATATAAGGAGCAATTAAAACCAAAAAACCGCCCAAAATTCCAGCAAGCAATGATTTGTCAATCATAATAACTTGACCATACTTTGGAATTGGAATATAAAAATAAAAATAATGAACAATAAAAGATTTAACTGATAAATATGTTAAAAGAAAGGTTAAAATAATAATCAAAATTTCTTGACCCTTAAAAAATTTCTTTTTGATTAATCTATTGAACCACTCACCGAAAGCAACAGCTAAACCTCCAATTAAAAGCCCTATAACAATTTTTTTAACTCCAAGCTCATAACCAGCAATAACTAAAACTCCAGCTCCAGCAATACATAAAGGACAATGAGCTGAAGCAAAAAGTGGCAAAAAAGTAAAAATTAAACTCAGAAGAGAGATAATTTTAAGTTTTGATTCCATTGTTTTTATAACTCTATAAATATTCCTAAATCTTGACCGTTTTTAACTGAATGAATTTTAAATGGAGCTAACTTGAATCCTGGCATCCCAAGAGAGCCAGATGGCATTTCTGGTAAAGCAACACCTTGAATTTCTGGTTTTTCATTTAAAAGTTTTTCAATTGCTTCAATTGGAATATGGCCTTTAATGAAATAGTTATTCAAAAAAGCTGTATGACAAGACCATAAATTTTCTGGAATGCCGTTTGATTTTTTAATTCCATAAAGTTTATCTTCATCAACATTAACTTTCTTTACTTTAAATCCTCGGCTTTCTAAATAAGTAACATAATTTTCGCAACAACCACAATTTGGTGTTTTATAAAGAGTTAATTCGCCTCGAGAAATATTTGGTTTATTTTTAGTTTGAAAATAAAAGGTATAACCTGAAATTAAGATAAAAACTACTGCTCCTAAAATTATTATTTCTTTTTTCATCATTTTAATTTTAATTTAATTTCGACTAAATTTCAAATCTTTTTAAGAAAAATTGCATTTAAAGAAACAATTATTGTTGAAAGACTCATAAAAATTGCTGCTACAGCTGGAGGAATATTTGTTAAAGCTGCCAAGGGAAGCATAAAAATGTTATAACCTGTTGCCCAAAAAAGATTTTGGATCATTTTTTGATAAATTGCTTTTGAAAGTTTAATTAAACTGACGATATCTCTTGGATCAGTTCTTACTAAAATTATACCCGAAGATTCAATGGCAACATTTGTTCCTGTACCAATAGCAACACCAACATCTGCTTGCATTAATGCTGGAGCATCATTAATTCCATCACCGACCATCATTACTTTAAGGCCTCTTTTTTGAAGCTCTTTTACTTTCTCAACTTTTTCCTGAGGTAAAATTTCAGCAAAATACTCATCAATTTTTAGTTCTTTAGCAACTCTTTCGGCGACTTCTTTTTTATCGCCGGTTATCATCATTACTTTTATTCCAAGTTTATGTAACTTATCAACTGCTTCTTTAGCTTCTTCTCTAATTTCATCTTCAAGTTCAATTGCTCCCAAAATTTTTCCATCACTAATCAAATAAACACCTTCAATATTGCGAACGTCGGACGTCCGCAGATTAAGTTCTTTAAGTAAGTTTGGGCCGCCTAAAAAGTATGTTTTTTGATCTATTTCTCCTTTAATGCCAAGTCCGGTTAAATTTTCAAAATTTTTCAATTCTAAAATTTGGATGTTTCTCTTTTTAGCTTCCTCTAAAATTCCTTGAGCTATAAAATGTTGCGAATACTGATTTAAAGAAGCTGCAATTTGTAAAATTTTATTTTCATCTAGCTCTGAAAAAGAAATAATCTTTTTAACTTTGAATTTACCTTTTGTCAGTGTTCCTGTTTTATCAAATAAAACAACATCTATTTTTCTTGCAAGTTCAAGCTGAAGTCTATTTCTAATTAAAAAGCCATGATGAACTGCTAAAGCTGTTGAAATCGCAACTACAAGTGGAACTGCAAGTCCTAAAGCATGGGGACAAGCGATAATTAAAACTGTGACTAATCTTTCTAAAGCGAAAGCAATGTCTTTCTGGAATAAAAACCATATAAGAAAACTTAAAGAGCCAACTCCAATGGCTATAAAAGTTAAATATTTAGCAAAAATATCTGCTAAAATTTGAAGCTTTGATTTGGATTTTTGAGCCTCTAAAATTAATCTTTTAATTCCTGCTAAAAATGTTTCTTCACCAATTTTTGTAACTTTTACTTTTAAAACTCCATCTCCATTAATTGTTCCAGCAATAACTTCAGAGCCAATTTCTTTAAGAACTGGTTTTGATTCACCAGTTACCATACTTTCGTTAACTTCTGATTTTCCTTTAATAACAATACCATCAGCAGGTATTTTAGCTCCAGGACGTACAAGAACAATATCGTTTATTTTAAGTTCTTCAAGGGGGACTAATTTAGTTACGAAGTCTTGCAAACTTTCACTTTTCGCGAACTGTCGCGAACTATCACGCTAACTATTGCGAACATTTTTATCCGCGAACTTTCGCGAACTATCACGCGAACTATTGCGAACATTTTTATCCGCGAACTTTTGCAAACTATCACGCGAGCTATTGCAAACATCATTGTTCGTATTAGTTCGCGTGTTGTTCGCATTAGTTAGCGGTAAATTGTTCGCATTAGTTCGCGTCTTGTTAGCGTCAGTTCGCGGATCTTTCGCATTAGTTAGCGTATCGTTCGCGTCAGTTAGCGGAGTCTTCATTTTCTCTTTGCTAATTTAAAAATTTTAATTAATTCCCCGACTGCTTTTTGTTCTTTTTTATTTCGAAATTGATCTTTAACGTGGGTCTTTAAATGATTTTCTAAAACCAAATCTTCAATTCCTGATAAAGCATTTTTTATTGCCATCGATTGAACCAAAATATCAATACAATATTTATCACTTTCAATCATTTTTTTGAGGCCTTCTATTTGTCCCTTTATAATATTTAACCTCTTTAAAATTTTCTTTTTTATCATATTTTCCATAAACTATATTATACCCCATAAGGGTATTTTCTGCAAATAAATAACTTTTGAAAAATATTTACTATCTATAATTAAGACTGATATTCTAAATTTTTATTCTAGAAATTTAAACCTTTGAACTAATTTTGTTTGTCTCCAAAACTTACCTAAACCTAAATAACTACCTGAATCTGATAAACATAAAACAGCCATTACAAGAATATTTACAAGAATATAAATTATATGTTCATCAATTAAAGGATTATGCTGTGGCGGTAAAAATCCGGCCAAATACATTAAAGCAAGCATAAGACTACCAAAAAGGGTTGAGAGTTTCATAAATATTCCAAGCAAAAGTCCTAAGCCGACACCCAAAAGACCTAACATAAAAAGCCAATCAACCAAAGGATTGCCTCCTAAAGATCTAAAAAATTCTGCGAAAGGGCCTTTTACAGCAAATTTTAAGAAACCAAAAGTTGGCGATCCTCCATAAAGCCAAGCATCTTTACAAAAATAATTTACGAACCCCGTTTTTAAATCCCGACAAGTTGGAAATCCTAAACCTAAAAGTTTATCAAAAAACGCCCAAAGGAAAATAAAACCCAAAGATATTCTCAAAATGCCCAATTTTATTTGTAATTCTTTTCTTATCTCCATTAAATTTTATTTTAATTAATTTCGATATCTTATTTATATTTTATTAAAAAAAATTTATCAAAAATAAACAATAAGGGGCCCCGGATTTAAGGTGACCCCTTTTTCTATTAATTATTTTTAATATTTTTACATTTACATATACTCCTCTACCCTTTCTACTTTCCATAACCTACCATTTTTAGTACCATTAATACCTAAGCTCGTACACTTTACTTTAAACTTCTTTAACCTATTAAAATAATAAATTAAATTTTGTATCGATAAATTGATACCATAGTACCTCAATCTTCTCTGTATCTCTTCTGGTAACATTGGATATGCTCCTACACCATACTTATCTTCTGCTAAAATCTCTTCTAATACTTTTTCGATACAATCTACAATTATATCTCTACGTAACCATCTCACAGGGGGCAAATTCATTGCCCCCACCTCTCTTTTTTTAAAAGTGTGCATCTTTCAATTGTAATGAATTTTATTTTATTTGTCAATAGTTAAATTTTTACTTCTATTTTATTATTTTCAGTATATATTCTATCTTTAAATATGCTTTCTCTTTTTATAACCTCAATTATCCAATTAATTTCTTCTTTTTTGCAATAATTAAGCCTAAGTTTTTTAATCCTAAAAGGTAATAGTTTAAATGAAGTCAATCTTTTATTTTCTAAATCAAATTCAACCAAATATCCTAGAACTAAATAACTTCTAAATTCTTCGTATCCCCCAATTCCTTCATAATCATTTATAAAATCACCTGTTCCATAAACAATTAATTTATCTTTGTAGATTTCAAATCCTTTAAAGTGGTGGGATGAATGACCAAAAAATAAATCAACCCCTGAATCAATTAAATTATGGGCAAAATATTTTTCTTCATTAGAAATTTCATATCCCCAATTAGGCCCCCAATGTATATTAAAAATAATCAAACCATTATTTTTATATTTTTCAATTCTGCAGACGTCGGACGTCCGCAGGTTTTTTATTAAATTAACTCCTGGTTTATTTTCTTTTGCTTGCCAACTTAAAGGTACTCCACTTGATATGTGAGCACATCCTAAAATTATTATTGGAAAATCACCAAAATTCAAAATTAAAGCCTTTTTTGCTTCTTCAATATTTTCTCCTGCTCCTACAAAAAGTATGTTATTATTTTTTAATGTTTGAATAGTTTCTAATAAACCTTTTTCTTTATAGTCTAAGATATGATTGTTTGCTAAATTTAAAACTAAAGTTCTTTGTCTATCTTTAATAAGAATTTTTAAAACTTCAATATTTTTAGGATTCATCCTATAGTTAATTCCTTTTGGTTCATATTCTTCATTAGTAGTAATAGATGTTTCTAAATTCATAATTAACAAATCTGGCGCTTCTTTTTCTAATTCATTTAAAAAATCTCCCCAAATATAATCCCAAGAAACTGGATAATTTATTCTACCATTTATTTCTTCTGCAAATTTAACATAATCTCTGGCATCTTTAACAAAGGGTTCGTAGATTCTAGAATTACAAGGATAAGGTAAAATCTGATCGATCCCTCTACCTAACATAACATCGCCACAAAAAAATATTTTTATTTTATTCATTTTTTAAAATTTTAATTTAAAAAATTAGTTATCCACAATTTTATAGGTTATTTAAAAAATTAGATTTAAAATTATAAATACCCTAAAAGGAGGTGATAAAAAATGTTGATAATCGAAGAAATTGTAGAAAAATTAAGCTTTCTTAACGGGGTTGATTTAGATGCATGGACATTATCAATTGTATTGTCAAAAAATGGAACCCGGAGATATAGTTATGAAATAGCATCTATTATTGTAAGTTATTCTATGATATCTTATTATGAGAAGCTTAGTATAAAAGATAGTTTTATTAATGAGCAAATTGAGAAATATAGGAAAGAATTATATGAATGTTTTGAGAATCTAAAACCTTTAGGTATAGAAAAAATCCTAGATATATTAAAAGAGTACGCCGAAGAATATAGAAAAAGAAAATAGGCAGGCACATGCCTGCCTTAATCAATTTTACTTATCCACAAAAAGCATATTTAAAATTAAAAATTAGTTGATAATTAAAAAATGAATATGTTGAATATTAAATATAAACAGATAATTGTAATATTTCTTATAGCAGTTATTGTGCTTAATTTTCCTTTATTTTTTAATAATAATCTATCTTATGCTTCTTCTATAAATAAAAATTTAAGTTTTCCTAATTCTTTTTTAAATATTCTACAGAAAATAATTAACTTCATATCAGAAATATTTTCAAAAACAATAAAACAACAAAAAGCACAGATATATCAAGGAATGCCTCCTATTAATAAAGAATGGTATGTTTCTCCAAATGGCTCTCCTCAAGGTGATGGTTCAATAAACAATC
>JAGDVT010000037.1 GCA_023255765.1 Candidatus Paceibacter sp.
CTAACATTCCCTGCCTGCCGGCAGGCAGGTATAGAATATTAGAATGTTTTGTATTAAGAAAATTTAATCAATTTCTTAAGGAACTTATATTTTTAAACCTATTTTTCTGTATTATTTTATCGACGAAGTTCGCATCTACCCTGTACAGAATAGAATTCGGTACAGGGCAAGCAATAGAGCCTTATCAGATCAAGAAATTAAAGTCCTGTACCAGAGTGCTCAATGAGCGCACGGTACAGGATCCTGAACCGTGCTTTGCTCTGGTTCAGGGCCTTATATGAAGCAACTAAATAAACCGCTGATATACACGGATAAATTTTAAACCGCGGATTTACGCTGATAGATTTTAGAACCGCTGATTTACGCGGATATCTATTTGTGTATTATTAATGATTTTTTATTCGCGATTTATTCGTGTGTGTATTCGTGAGCCATTCGTGTAATTATTCGTTATTTATTCGTGTAAATTTTTTTATTCGTTCTCATTTTTTTTATTAATATTTGAATGTCATACGTCCCAATAAATTTTTAATTTCTAATTTTCTTAAACTATCTTGCCGGTAAGTAGATAATAGAATATCAGATAATTTTGTGTTCAAAAATATTAATCCATTTAACTCATTTTTCAATCTCTCTATAGAAATATAGGGGAGGAATATGTTTTCGTTCAAAAACTGTTTCTTTTAGAAGAAAAGTAGAACAAAAATAATATTATTCATAATAACATACTCATTTTAAAGGGAAACAACCTTTTTCTAAATAGAAAATATAAAAATCTAATTCAGCTGGATTTAAATTTAATTTTTTAGCGAATTTTTTGAATTTATCTTCAATTTCTAAATAAATTTTTTTGCTTAAATTTTTAGGAATTTCTTTAATAATTTTATTTTTATACAAAAACCTTAAAATATGTCTATCTAAAATCGCAAAATCTTTAAAACCCAAATTTCTTAAAAAATGACTCGCTTCCTTATAGCCTATTCCTTTTAAATTTTTTACTAACCAGTCTCTCAATTCGTATTCATTTAATCTTTTTATTTTTTCGGGCAAAATATTAAAAAACTTTTTATTATAAACAATATACTCTGCTCTTTTATTGTAGAACCTATATCCTGCCTGTTTTAATTTTTTTGAAAGCAATTTTTTATCACAATTTAAAAAACAATTTTTTAATTTATTCCAAATATTTAAAGTCCTTTCTAAATTGTTATTAGCAACTAATACACAAAAACATAATTCATAAAAAATTTTCTTTTTAGATTTAGGCATATTAAATTTTTTTAATTCTGATTTAATTTTATTTACTAGATTTTTATTCAGCTCCATCTTGAATCATATTATAATATTTCTAAAATGAAAAACTGGCATTCTTTAAAAATTGAAGAAATAATAGATATTCTAACAACAGACTTAACAGGTTTAAGCGAAGAAGAAGTAAAAAATAGATTAAGTTTATATGGTTATAATAAATTGCCTGAAGAGAAAAAGATAAACCCTATATTTTTATTTCTTAAACAATTCAAAAATATTTTTAATATTCTTCTTTTATTAGCTTTTATTTTTTCTTTATATTTAAACAAAACACCTGATGCTATAGTTATTTTAATTATTATCTTTATTAATGCTTTAATTGGATTTATCTTTGAATATAGAGCTGAAGAAGTTTTAAATAAATTGAGAAAATTAATAAAACCTAAGGCAAAAGTAATTAGAGGCGGTGAATTGAATATAGTAGATTCTGAAAATTTAGTACCAGGAGATATTATTGTTGTAGAAGAAGGAGACTATATACCTGCAGATATTAGATTGTTTGAAGCAGAAAACTTAAAAATAGATGAAAGCTTGATTACAGGTGAATCCTTGCCTGTTTTAAAAACAACACAAATATTGCCTTTAAATACTTTAATTCAAGAAAGAAAAAATATATGTTTTATGGGCTCTTATGTTTTTGAAGGGAGGGGGAAGGGAATTGTTGTAGAAACTGGATTAAATACTTATTTAGGAAATATTTATAAAAAATACAAGGAAGAAAAGAAAATACCAAGTCATTTTATACAGATATCAAAAGAACTTCTTTTTAAAATGAGTTCAATTGCCTTTTTCCTTGCTTTAATAATTTTCGTCTTATCAATTAAAAATAAAATAGAAATATCAGAAGCTTTATTATTTACTTTATCAGCATTAATTTCTGCAATTCCAGAAGGCTTACCGATTATTATTACTTTAACTTTATCAATTTCGGCATATTATTTGAGTAGAAAAAATATAATAGTTAAATCTTTACCTTCAGTAGAATCTCTTTCTGTTGTTGATACAATTCTTACAGATAAAACTGGTACATTAACCCAAAATGTAATGACAGCTAAAAAGATTTTTTTATGGCCTGAGACAGAAATAGAAGTAAGCGGAGAAATGTATGAGCCAATTGGTAATTTCTATTTAAATGGCAAAATAATAAACCCATTAGACGATTTAAGACTTGTTAAACTTTTGCATATTTTAATATGTTCATCTGATGCTGAATTAATAAAAGAAAATAATGAATGGAAAATTAAAGGAGATCCTAGAGATGCTGCTATGCTTGTTGTATCAGAAAAAGTAGGGTTAAAAAGAGAAATTATTACCCAATCACATGAAATAATTAAAAAAATACCATTTTCTTATTCTAAAAAATATAAAGGAGCAATTGTTAAACATAAAAATGTTGAAACATTTATTGTAGGCGCATTTGATAAAATAGTAGAAATTTCAAATTTTGTTTTTAATGGAGAAAATATTGAAAATATAGATAAAACCAAGCTTTTAGAAGTAGGAGAAAATTATGCAAAAGAAGGCTTTAGTGTATTAGGTGCTGCTTTTTCTACAAAAGAAGATGAAGATTTTATATTTGTAGGATTTATTGCATTATATGATCCTCCCAAAAAGGGAATAGAAGAAGCAATAGAAAAAATAAAAGAAGCAAAGGTTGATGTAAAAATTTTAACAGGAGATCATAAAGAAACTGCTATACATATAGCAAAAGAAATTGGTTTAAATAATTTAAATTGTTTGACAGAGAAGGAAATCCAAAAAATGTCTGATGAAGAGCTTAAAAATTTAATCCCAAATGTTGGTATATTTGCGAGAGTTTTACCAGATACTAAATTAAGAATATTAAATTTATATCAAGAAATAGGAAAACATTGTGCTTATATTGGAGATGGTGTAAATGATGTTTTAGCATTAAAAAAATCAGAATTAGGAGTAGTTATGGGTAAACGTGGTTCAGAAATAGCAAAATCAGCCGGAGATATTATTTTGTTAAATGACGAATTTAATTCTTTAGTAGATGCAATAATAGAAGGAAGAAAAGTTTTTAATAACTTAAGAAGAACAACATTCTTTCTTATTACTACTAATGTAGCAGAATCTATCACAATAATTTCTTCTTTGCTTTTAAAACTTCCTCTTATCTTAAAACCAATTCATATACTTTTTCTAAATTTAGTAACAGATACTTTGTGCGGCACATTTTTAGCATTTGAGAAAGAACATGGTAAAGAAATTAAATTAGGCCCAAGAAGATATAATGAAAGTTTAATAAATTTACAACTTTTACCATTTTTATTTTTGATAGCTTTCTTGATGAACATAATCACTTTATACCTTTTTGTTTATGAATATACCTTTAATTTAGAAAAAGCTAGAACATATGCTTTTCTTGTAATGAGCTTTACACAAATATTTAATGCATTAAATTTAAGATCTTTATATACTTCATTATTTAAACTGAAAATAACCACAAATCCCGCTTTGATTTATGGAATAATATCATCTACTATTGTACAATATTTGGCAATATATCATCCATATATAAATAAACTATTAGGATTTAGTAAAATATCTTATTTAGAATTTATTTTTTTGATATTTTTATCTTCTTTAGTCTTATTTGGTGGAGAAGCATATAAATTTATAAGAAATAAACTAGCAAATTGATATAAAGTTATCCACAATCTTAAATTGACTTTCCTAATTTTTTTTTTAAAATATTATTAATAGGTCGGATTAAGGAAGTAGGGAATATGAATAAAAAAATATTATTAATTGGATTTATACTAACATCAATTTTAGGATTATCTATTATATTATTTTTTATACCTCATAACACTACTTATGGAGCAGGAGTCCCAGAAGAAGAATTTATTAAGAATTTCATAAAAAATTACCTTCCTATCTTAAATTGGTTTGCTGTAAATTATGATAAAATGGAACTACCCACTGACTATCTAAACGACTTATTATCTGGAGGTTTTGGTCAATTTGTTGGTTCTGTGCAGATAGCAAAAGATTTTCAAATTGGCCAAGCAATAAAAAATGGTGATACTTTAACTTTAAAATTTCGGCCTCCAGAAGGGGGTCCAAAGGGTAGGTTATATGTAGGTATTGGCGGATTTATAAATAAATACAATCAAAGTTTTTCAAAAGAAATTACTCCTGAAGATTTTGCTAGAGGTGAGGTAAAATATGTAGTTCCAGACTTACCTACTCATCCTACTCAAGACAAACCTTATGTATATCTTAAGATTTTTGTAGTTAATGAACTTGGGCTAGAACAAGTTATCTCTAACACCCTTGTAATCACCCCCCCTCTATTATATAAATATGAAGCTCCTAAACCTAAAATAACAATTATACCTTTAACAAGAACACAAGAAGTTAGAGAGTTAAGACCAAATACAACTACTGAAATACAATATGCATTTAAAGTTGAAATTCCGACTTCTACATTTGCTACTCCTACAGATATACTATTAGATGCGCTAAAATTAGGATTTCAAGTAAACAATCAATATAAATGGCCGTTTAAACAAGTAAAGGTTAATGTGACTTATCCAGATAATCAAACCATCAGTGCATCTATTAGTAATCCACCTTCATATTTTGAGGTTAAATTTACAAAGCCGCCTGCTTTGATTAATGGTGAATATAAAGTTAATCTTGTTGGATTAACTTATAGTCCTCAAGATCCAGGATATCCATATACAAACGGCAATGTTTCATTTAGCTTTACAACTGTAAGAGGTGGAAAGAATGAAGTTAGATATTACTCTACAGGAACTGATACTTCTCATACTTACAAAATAATAGTTCCTTATTATCCAAGAGCAACAATTAATGCAAATGTAGGTTCAGATGAATATCCAGCATTAGTCTATGAAAATAAAGACAATATAGCAACATTATACTTTACTTCGTTTACAGGTAGATTTAACTCTATTCATGCTGGTATAAGGTGGTCTCCCACTTCTACTATGGTTACAAGAGGTATTACTCAGCAAATAGAAGTTTCTCAAGATTGTGGAGGAATCTGTCCTAGAGATTATGATAGCTTAGTTAAAAAATTTGGTTCTCCGGATAAGTGGGCTATTCCACTTGTAAGGTGGGATTGGAATAAAACAGCTCAGCCCTTTTTAAATATCAATATGAATTGCCGTGGCTTTATACCAACTATAAAATATGATACAAAAAGTTTTGTATTTATCTGCTCTAATAGGAAAGCTTTTGGTAATAATTTTGGCTGGGACAGGAAATTAATTTTAAGATTAAATTGGGCTATGGAAGGAAACGAAAAATTAAATTATGAAGTATTAAATCCTGGTGTTAATTTAACTTCTTTTGGTAGATTATTACAAAAATCTTTACCTGCAACAATATACAGAGGAACTAGATAGTAATTACCAATATTTTAGAGCTTTCTTTTTAAGCTGAATAAATTTACCTTCTCTTAAAGATTTTCGAATTTCTTTAAATAAATTCATAATCCAATAAATATTATGCTCTGTTAATAAAACAATCCCGTAAATTTCCTTTTCCTTGAGTAAATGGCAAATATAAGCTCTTGAATGTTTTTTACACACAGGGCATTTACATTTTTCATCTATAGGTTTTTTGTCTGCAATATATCTGCTTGTTTTTAAATTTATTCTTCCTTTTGATGTAAACGCAGCACCATGCCTTGCCCATCTTGTAGGAATTACACAATCAAATAAATCAATGCCATTTTCTATTGAGTTAAAAATATCATCTACTTCTCCAATTCCTAATAAATGTCTTGGTTTATTTTCGTCAAGGTAAGGAATAGTATAATTTAATACTTTTATAATATCTTTTTTGCTTTTACCTAAACTACCCCCTATACCGAAACCAAAAAAAGGAAGGGAATTAATAAATTTAGCAGATTCTTTTCTTAAATCTTCATATTCTCCTCCTTGTACAATTCCAAAAATAACTTGACTTTTGTCCTTCTCAAATTCATCTAAACATCTTATAGCCCACCTATGAGTTCTTTTCATTGCCTCTTTTGTATATTCGTAAGAAGAAAGAGGGGAAGTGCATTCATCAAATGCAAAAATTATATCAGCCCCAAGAATCTTTTGTATTTTGATTGACAATTCTGGAGTTAAAAATAATTTTTTACCGTCATAAGGAGAAATAAACTCAACTCCTTCTTCATAAATTTTTACTAAATTTTTACTAACGGACTGGTTCGGACTTAACACAGACTTTTCAGACTTGTTATTTTTATGTTTATTGCTGTTCGCATAAGTTCGCGTGAAGTTCGCGTTTATTTCGTTTTTATTTTCTTCCGGAAAAATATCAGCTACTTTTCCCACGCCATGTTCCATTCCAAATCCTAAGCTAAAAACTTGAAAGCCACCACTATCCGTCATTAAAGGACTATCTACATTTAAAAATTTGTGCAATCCTCCAAATTTTTCTACAATTTTATATCTTTCATTATGAAAAAAATGAAATGTATTAATCATAAAAATCTCAGCGCCAGATTTTTTAGCTAAATCAAAAGAAATACCTCTGATACTTCCTTTAGTTGCAACAATTGCTAAATTTGGAGTATGGATTATGCCATGAGGGGTTTTTAGAATTCCTAATCTTGCTTTTGTATTTTTATCTTTTTTTATAATTCTAAAACTGAACATTTTTTAATTATATACGCAGAATAAACAGAACTGACGCAGAACTACGCAGAAATTTTTATATACGCAGAACTTACAGAACGAACGCAGAAATTACAGAATAAACGCGGAACTACCGAAACAAACGGAAACGGAAGGTACGGAATGAACGGAAATAGTCACGGACTGTTTCGGACCATACACGGACTGTTCGGACATATTATTTTCTTGTCCGCATTAGTCCGTGTTCTGTCTGTTCCTGTCCGTGTTAAGTCTGTGTATTATCTGTATCAGTTCCGTAAGTTCCGTA
>JAGDVT010000011.1 GCA_023255765.1 Candidatus Paceibacter sp.
GACATATGTCCTTATTAGACAAATCTTACAATACTGCGGACGTACGACGTCCGCAGCTTATTATTTTTATAGTTTGTCTTTTATGTCCTTATCATTTTATTGGGGAATCCTATGTCCAAATTATATACGTCCAAATAATAAAATTTAATTTCTCAATTTCTTAAGAAATTCAGAAATTAAAATTCTCACAAATATCTAGCAATTTTCTGTTGGATTAAGAAAAATAATTAAAAGAAATGAATAAAAAATTTGTTCTCTTGAAGATTTAAAAATTTAATGGAAAGTTGACAAATAAAACTTACTAAAACTGCTTTTGATGATTTCTAAAAACTCAATAAGTCTATAACTAAATCAATTAGAATAATTTATTCAATTGATCGGGAAAAATAAAATAATTTTTATTTTAGCTATTGGGCATAGAAGAGATGTTTATAAAATTAGAGGAGTTAAATTTATTAATTAAAATTTCTTTTTCTATATTTCTATAGAAATATAGAAATTAAAAGAGCTATAAAGGAATGCTTAATAAAAAAGTTTCAAATTTAGTAAAGGATGTATTTTTATGAACCAATTTTAATTATTTATAAAAAGGAGCGAAAGTTATTTTTTTATTAATAAAAATATTATCCTTAATTTCAAGCTCATTTTTAACTTTCCCAACTGTTTCAGGTATAAGCGGTTCATAAATTCTTAAAATTAACAAAAGAGCCTCTATCAAACTTGATAAATCCTCTAAATTTTTGCTTTCCCATATTCTTTTATGATCTATTAGTTGATTTATTTTTCTTAAAAGCTCTAATCCTCTACTATAGGCTATATTAAATTCAAAATTATCCATTTTTTCTTTATAATTCTCGAAAATTTCATTTAATTCATTTTTTAAATAACTTTTAGTCAAATCAATTTCTTCATAATTTATTCTTTTTAAAATCCCAAATATTCTTAAAATTAAATTTGCTAAATCTTTTTTTAATATACCTTCATAAACTTCGTTAAAATGATTCCAAGAAAAATCCCAATCATTAAAAATTGGCTGATGAGCTAAATAAAATCTAACAGCTTCATAAGGGTACTTACTTAAAAAATCTTCAGCTGAAATTACATTGCCTAAAGTTTTAGAAATTTTTTCTCCTTCTATTGTAATATGATAATGAACAATTATATTTTCAGGTACTTTAATTTTTGCAGATAAAAGCATAGCAGGAAAATATATTGCATGGAATTTAACTATGTCTTTACCTATAAAATGATAAACTGTGCCCTTATTCCAAAATTTTTCGAACAAACTTTCATCTTTGCTTCCGAATCCTAAGCCTGTTAAATAATTTAGCAAAGCATCAAACCATACATAAATTACCTGGCTATTATCATTTTTTACAGGAATCCCCCAACCTTTACTTCTTTTAATATCTCTTGAAATACTTAAGTCTTTTATTTTACCTTCTCGAATTATATTCAATATTTCAATTTTTTTCTCGTTTGGATAAATTTTAATTTTATCTTCTTCTATTAATTTTTTTACCTCATCCAAATATTTCGTAAGTTTAAAAAAATAATTCCTTTCTTCAAATTTTTCTAACTTTTTTTTATGAACAGGACAAATTAAATCAGGAGCCTCGCTTTCTTCATAATAACTTTCACAACTTATACAATAATAGCCATTATAATTTCCTAAATAAATATCGTCTTTGCATAAATCCCAAAATTTATAAACTCCTATTTTATGTTCTTCTGATGTCGTTCTTATAAATTTATCAAGGCTTAAATTAAATTTTTCTTTTAATTCATAAAATTCTTTATACTTTTCATCTACAAAATCTTTAACATTTTTCCCTCTTTCTTCAGCAGATTTTACCATTTTTATGCCATTTTCGTCGGTACCTGATTGAAAAAATACTTCATCTCCTTTTAATCTTTTATATCTAGCAAATATATCAGCAATAATAAATTCATAAATATGTCCTATATGAGGACTATCATTAACATAAGGAATGGCTGTTGTGATAAAACTTCTCATATGCCCCCAGCGGGATTCGAACCCGCATTTCTGCCCTGAGAAGGCAGTGTCCTTGCCCTTAGACGATGGGGGCTGTGGATAACTTTATTAAAATATATTTTATAATATTTTTAAGTTTAAATGAAAAAGGGATTTACCTTGATAGAAATACTAGCTGTTTTAGCAGGAATTGCTACTGTTGCTGGTCTTTTAATTACATTAATTAGGCCAGTAGAACTTTTCAAGTGCGCAAGAGATTCTCAGAGAATAAATGATTTACAAGCATTAAGTTCTGCTATTCAACATTATATAGTTTCAACAGATAATATTGATTTAGATGGTCCGTTATATCAAAATAGAGGATTTAATGAAGCTAGTCAAACTATATTTATCTCAGCCCCTTCTGATAAAGAAAATATACCAAATAATTTTACAGTTGGTACCTCAACTTGGTATATAAATTCAGTTAATTCTGTTAATTTAAAAAATATAGATGGGACAGGATGGTTACCAATAAACTTTCAATCACTTAAAATTCGATCTATTAATATTTTACCTATAGATCCAATCAATTCATATAATTCAAAGTATTTTTACTCTTACACATTCCATAGAGAAACAAGAACATTTGAATTAGATGCTAACTTAGAATGCGGAAAGTATAAAAAAGGTGGGAACGATGATAAAGTATCAACCGATGGAGGAGATGACCCTGATATTTATGAAGTAGGATCTAATTTGCTTATATCACCTTCTGAAATATATAATTCACAAAGAATACCAGGTTTAAAACCAAAAATAGCTGTTAGTGATATTAATATTACAATAAACACAATTTTAAACAATACATCTTCAACAAAAATTTATATATACAATTTAGGTAGCACTACATTAGCTGTTTATAATATTACCCAAGAACCAGCTCAAGCAAGAATTTCAACTGATAAAAATTATATAATAGTATCACCCAATTCTTTTGAAGATTTAAATATAATTTGTAATGCTAAAGATTTATATGCTACAACTACCTTTTCTACTACTTTAAAATTATGGAATAATGACTACCAAAATAATCCATTTAATTTAAATGTAACTTGCAATGTAGTAACTGCTCCTAGAATATATATACCAGTAAAAGAAATTAATATAGAAACATCTATAGGTCAGGCAACAACTTCTCGTTCTTTTTATATTTATAACAAGGGCAGCTCAGACCTTCATATTACTAATATTAATCTTTATAGAGAAGAGTCAACCTCAACCTGTGCTGATTTTGTAAGCTTTAATCTTTCCTCTTCTATAATTTCTCCTAATCAGAATGCAACATTAACTACATATGTAAATCCATCTAATTTAACTTCTAAACAAAATTTCTATTGCAAATATTATATAGAAAGCGATGATCCTTATAGGCCTTTGCAGACAGTAAAAGTAAATATAAAAATTTATAGCCTACCAAGCCCTCCGAGAAATTTAACAGTAACTCCTGGAGATAGTCAAAATAATTTAGCCTGGATGCAACCGGAAGATAATGGCGGCTTAGCTGTAACTGGTTATGAAGTATATGCTTCCACAACTGGCAATCCTTATAATTTAATAGCTACTACTACAAATACTTCTTTTATACATTCAGGATTAAACAACGGGCAAATTTATTGTTATAAAGTAAGGGCATATAATAGTTTAGGGAAGGGTGGCTTTTCTAACGAAGCATGCGGTATGCCTTCTGCTACTCCATCACCTCCTCTTAATTTACAAGCTACAGCAGGAAATAAACAAGTTACTTTAATATGGAATCCTCCAACTTCTACAGGAGGTTTAACTTTAAGTGGGTATAATATATACTACAAGAAAGAAGGAGAAACTATATATAAACTAATAAACAATACTCCTATTTCTACTACTTCTTATGTTCATATTAATCTAACAAATTCTACTACATATTATTACTATGTAACAGCTGTTAATTCGAAAGGAGAAAGTAATCCAAGCAATATAGCCTCAGCAACTCCTAAGGGTCCTCCTACTCCACCAAGAAACTTAGGTGTGAATCCTTCTTTTACATATCTTCAATTAAATTGGGGAGCTCCTATATCTAACGAAGGATCTCCTATTTTGTTTTATAAAATTTATAAAGGGACAAGCTCACCTCCTAACACATATATAGCTTCTACAACTAATTTATCTTATACTGATTATGATGTAGCTTCTAATACATTATATTATTATCAAGTTAGCGCTGTAAATGCTATAGGAGAAAGTGAACGAAGTAATGAGGCAACTGGTCGGCTTTTAGCACCACCTTGTGCTAGCACAACATTATCATTTACAACCACTTCACCAAATATAGTTAATTTAAGCTGGACTCCTGTATATGACCCTAATGTTACAGAATTTCAAATTGTAGAAACTGCTGAAAATTATAGTAGAACAATAGCAACAACCTCTGTTTATGTAACATCTTATTCAAAAGGAGGTTTAAAGTTTGGTGTTATATATTCTTATACCATAAGGTCTTATGGAATTAACTGTACTCCTTCATTTAGTAATACGGTTGGAGTAGTATTTTATGCTCCTCCATCTCCTCCTAAAGATTTAAAGGCTTTTGGTAGAATAAACAGAATTGATTTAGAATGGTTAAAACCAGATAGCGATAATGGAAAACCAATTTTATTTTATAAGATATATAAATCAGATAACGAAAACGGGCCTTTTGCTTTCATTGCAACGACTTCTCCTAACCAAACTATATATTCAGATTTTGATGTTAGAATTAATCTGAGGTATTATTATTATGTAACAGCTGTTAATTCAGTAGGAGAAGGCAATCCTAGTAATATAGCAAGTGCAATCCTATTGTCACCCCCTTCTCCTCCAAGAAATCTTTCGGCAAATCCAGGTAATTCTACTGTATATCTAACATGGGAACAACCATTAGATAATGGTGGTTCTCCTATAGTTGAATATCAAATATATAATAATGCAAATAATAGTCTGATTGCTACAACTTCTAATCTTTCTTATACTCATACAGGTCTTACAAATGGTCTATCATATTGTTATTATGTAAAAGCAAAGAATCAACAAGGTTTAGTAAGTGATAAAAGTAATGTAGCTTGTGCTACTCCATACTCAAATACTAGACCTACTCCTCCTCGTAATCTTACATTAACTAAATTATCTTCATCTATTCAATTAAATTGGCAAACACCTTCTTCTGATGGTGGCTCATCTATTCTTTACTATAATATCTATAAACAAACAAATCAATCTTCTTTCCAAAAAATAGCTTCAACTTCTAATCTCTCTTATTCAGATTCTAATGTTTCAGCTGGTAATAATTATTGTTATTATGTAACGGCAGTTAATTCAGTAGGAGAAAGTGACCCTAGTAATACAGTATGCACAACTTTTGGTAATATTCCTTCAGAACCAAGAAACTTAAATGTTACACCAGGCAACCAAAATAACTACTTACAATGGCAACCTCCTTTATATGACGGAGTTACCCAATACAAAATATATAGAAAAGTAGGAAGTGCAGGTAATTATATATTATTAGCTACTGTACCTTCTTCACAAACTACTTATTCAGATCAAGGACTTGCAAATGGTACTTTATATTGTTATAAAGTTTCAGCAGTAAATGTTGTAGGTGAAGGACCACAAAGTATTGAGGCTTGTGGAATACCCCAAGGACAATCTACATTTCTAGGATGCTTTGCTAATATTTATAAACCTCTAACTAATCCTGTATTTATCTATCCAATTTCAGATGGATATATAATTGCTGGAAATACAGTGTATGATAATTCTGGTATTAAATTAATAGTACCTAAAATTATTAAGCTTAATCCAGACGGAAGTATAGCTTGGAGTAAAATATATACTTATCAAAATTACAATGAGCATTTAGAATTAAAAGAAGCTTTTATTAACCCTTATTCAGATTTAATTGTTTTATCAGGGATAAGAAAGCCATTTAATGTTGATAATCCTGATGTTTTTATTATCACTCTAAATAAAGATAATGGTAATGTAATTAGTTCTTATTTATTTGGTTCTTTCAATAGAGAATATTATGGCTCTGTTAATTATTCAAATGATGGAAGATTGTTATTAAGCCTTAGCTCTCTTAGAACAGGATATAGTGGTAGCAGACCAGTATTAATCAAAACATCAGGAGGATCGATAGATTGGGCTAAAGTTTATTTAATAGATCAATTTATTGGTGATCTGATAGCTAAACAAGATAGAGAAAATAATTTAATATTAGTTGGCCCTAAAACACCTACTTTTAGAGAAACATTTGTTATAAAAACAGATAGTGTTGGGAATGTAATTTGGGCTAAAAGATATGGACAAACTATAGGTTCTACGCCAGTTTCCGATTTTATTATAAATGATAGAAATGAAATATTAGTTTTAACATCCAATAGATTACTAGTATTAAATTCAAAAGGGGATGTGCAGAAAGTAATTAGCTTTAGTAATGTAGGGCTTAGGAAAATAATACAGGTTAACGATGGTTATATTATAGGAGGTGATATAGATATCAGCCTGGGCATCAGCGATATGGTTCTCATAAAACTAAATAATAACTATCAATTCCAGCTAGCCAGAAAAATAAGCAGTAGTTACGATGATAAATTTAGATTTATAAGTAAAAATGTTGATAATGGTTATTTAATATCTGGACAAACATTTTATTCTATATCAAGATTTAATCCAGATACTCTAGGTATTAAAACAGATCCAGCTATGAATATAGGATTTAATGCAGATAGCGGATTTAACATTTCTAATATAAATATTGATGTTACAGAAACATCTTATATTTTATCTTCATCAGTAAAAGTAGATTCTCCTAACTTAAACTTGTCTAATTGGGGAGCTACTCCAGTTTCATTTACAGTATATACTTATAATGATCCAACAGACTTTGTAAATATAGGAAGTAAATGTTCAGAGATACCATCTCAACCCCCTTCTCCTCCAAGAAATCTTTCGGCAAATCCAGGTAATTCTACTGTATAT
>JAGDVT010000040.1 GCA_023255765.1 Candidatus Paceibacter sp.
TTATATCATAAATTTAGAAAGGATCTTAATGAATTAAAATTTTTTGTTTATTTTTCTCTTGTTTTAGTTTTCTCATTTTCTTAAGAAATTAAGAAATTAATATCACTACTTTTTTCTTATTGCCTGATGGTAAACAGATCAAGCAAAGAAAATGAAGTTCTGATATGAAATGATATTCTAACATTGATCAAATATTGGGACGTACGACGCCCCGTAGTAGAGGTTATCTTCACTACGGGGCAGCCCCGAACCGAGCTCAGTTCTGGTTCAGGGTGTCCAAATTTTTTATTTCTTTTTTAATTCATCTAAAAATATCGCAAGAGCTAAAATTAAAAGAGAAAGGTCACAAAGGGCAATATCATTTAAAATTCCCATATTTAAAATAATTCCAGTAAGATTAATAATAGCTAAACCTGAGAAAATTAAAGGATAAAAATTTAAAATTAAGGCTGAACCAACAATAAAATCAAAAATTCCATTGATTCTAATTAAAAATACGGGATTATAATTTCTTAAAAATAAAGGTAAATAAGGAGTCCAATAATTTGGTTGAATAATTTGCCAAAGACCAAAAAAACTAAAGCAAATTTATAAAGATTGACTTTCATTTAAAAAATCTTTAGTAAAAATTATTTTCATTTAATATTTTTTTAATAATTACTTGTTTTAGTTTCTCTTCTGGATAATGGTCTAACTTCATTTGTAAATTTAAAATTCTTATTTAACTACAATTTCTCCTGTCTTTGATGGATTTAAATGATCGTGATAATACCATTCACCAACTTCATTAAAAATAAAACTCCAACTTTCACCTTTATTTAATCCTCGGCAAGCATCAAAAATATTTACTTGTTCTGATGTTCCGCATTTTTCAATTCCTGACCCAGGATAAACACGATGGGTTGGATGTTCATCTGATGCTGGCCAAGAAGGCTTAGAAGATTCATTAACCCAAGTTACTTTTGTTCCTTTAGTTATTTCAACCTCTTTTGGCTCAAAATCTTGATCAGTTATTTTAATAGTGACTTCTGCTGGAGTGACAAAAGGTGTTGGTGGTTGAGGTAATTCAGGAGCTAAAGATGGTGCTTTATATTTAGTAAAAATATAATAACCAACTCCTACTAAAACAAGAAGGACTATGACCCCAATAATTAAATTTTTGTTCATTTTTGTAATCTTGTTTTAATTTTATCAACTTATAGCTTTATTATAATTTTCTTCAACTTTTTCCCAATTTACAACATTCCACCAGGCTTCAATATATTCATTTCTTCGATTTTGATATTTTAAATAATAAGCATGTTCCCAAACATCCAATCCCATAATCGGCAAATCACCGTTCATTAAGGGATTATCTTGATTTGGCAGAGAATAAACTTTTAATTTTTTGTCTGGAGTTAAAACTAACCAAGCCCAACCTGAACCAAAATGTTTTAAAGCAGTTTCTGAAAACAATTTTTTAAATTCTTCAAAAGAGCCAAAAGTATTTCGAATATTTTCTAATAACACTGACTGGTCTGGACTTAACGCAGACTCTGCAGAAGCTGGTTTCATTATTTCCCAAAATAAAGCATGATTATAATGACCACCACCATTATTTCTTACTACAGTTCTTATTTCTTCAGGAAGCTGATTTAGGTTTTTTAAAATTTCTTCAAGTTCTAAATTATGAAACTCAGGGTATTTTTCTAGAGCAGAATTTAGATTATTAATATATCCTTGATGATGCTTGGTATGATGAATTTCCATTGTCATTCTATCAATATATGGCTCTAAAGCATCATAAGGATATGGAAGTGGTGGTAAAGTATATGGATACTTCATTTTAAAAATTACGAATGCACACGAATAATCATACGAATTAAACACGAATACAAAATCACGAATGATACACGAATATATTACACGAATGGAACACGAATACATACACGAATTAAACACGAATAATGATATTCGTGAACAATTCGTGAATAAAAAATTCGCGAAAAATTCTGGTGATAATATTCGTGATGCGTTCGCG
Source organism: Candidatus Paceibacter sp. (assembly GCA_023255765.1). Lineage (GTDB taxonomy): Bacteria > Patescibacteriota > Minisyncoccia > UBA6257 > HR35 > JAGDVT01. The sequence goes on from JAGDVT010000040.1 coordinate 2,021, forward strand.
CCAATTAACTTTACATTATTTTTTAATTTACAACCGTAATTTTTCACAATAAAACTTTAACTCTTTAAATAAATTTTCTAAAAATTGTTTGTAGCTTTCTTTTTCTTGATCAAAATTTTTAACATTTGAAAAATAAACTGCATTTCTTAAAGGAATAGCCATAAACTCAATTAAAACAAGTTTTAATTGCTCAACTACTCTTGCTCCGCCCAATTTACCTGAGCTCACACCACAAATTCCCACTGGCTTATGATTAAATTCTTCATAAAATTCATCTAGAAATAACTTAAGCTCACCAGGGAAAGAGTGGTTATATTCAGGAGTTACAATTATAAATCCATTTGATTTTTTCAAAATTTCTGAAGCTTTATTTCTTTTTTCTTCATTCATCCCGCCTGTCCAAGGTTTATCCAAATAATCTTTTACTTTAATAAATTCAACATCAAAATCATAATTTTTCACTTCTTCAAAAACAAATTCAGCAACTTTTTCTGAATATGCTCCCTGGCGTCCTGTTCCTAAAATTATCGAGATTAAATATTTCATTTAGATATTCTTATATTATACATTAAATGGTAATTATACATTAAATGGTAACTCTACATAAAAAGTACTACCTTTACCTTCTCCTTCTGATTCTACCCATATTTTTCCTTTATGAGCTTTAATAATTTCTTTTGATATATAAAGACCTAAACCGCTTCCTGCTATTTTTCTATCTACTCCACCTCTCTCAAATTGTTCAAAAATTTTTTCTAAATCTTCTTTTGAAATGCCCCTTCCGGTATCCTGAACAGAAACTAAAACTTCATTATCTTTTTCTTTAATATTGATTTTAATAAAACCCTTATCCGTATATTTTATTGCATTATCTATTATATTAACAAATACTTGTTTTAATTTTTCTTCGTCTCCCTTAATTACTATTTCTTCTTTATCAGACTCAAAAATAAATTCTAAATTTTTTTCTTCTGCTCTTATTTTATAAAAATCATAGACACCTCTAATTAAGTGTACCAAATTAATGTTTTCAAAATTATATTCCATCCTTCCTTCTTCTATTTTTCTATAATCTAATAAATTATTAACCAAATTTATTTCTTCATTTATATTTCTATATATCTTTAGCAATATCTCTTTAGCTTTTGAGGAAATATCTCCATAATATCCTTGAAGTAAAAGTTCTAAAAATCCTCTTATATTAACCATCGGAGATCTTATTTGGTGAGAGGCTATAGATAAAAATTCTGTTCTTATTTTATTCAATCTTTCTAATTCTTTGTTTAATATTTCTAATTTTTCCCTTTGTTCAACCTCCTTCAAAACAGACCTTATTAACAATATTCCAAGTATTATTGTAAAAAATAGTGAAAATACATTTAGCCTAATTTCACTAGGTGTAGTTGAATTAAGTATTCTAAATAAGTTAAAATACCACAATATAAAAATTATAATTTCAGAAGTTATCATTGTGATATTAAACAATTTATATTTGAAAATAGCCAGACTTATAGCAAAAACACCAAATACAATAAACATAGGCCCAAGCCAAGTATAGTTAAAAATACCAAAATAAGGAAGCACCAGATCGAAAATTAAAGCAGGAACAGAAGAAAAAACTATACCAATAAAAATTAGGATGTTATTTATTTTTTGAATTGTATCAAATGTTTTAAATAGTTGAATGACTAAAATATAATAGCAAAATAAAAAAGTAACTAATAAAAACGCAGAATACAAAGAATATAAAATATTTATCTCATAAGAAAAGTCTCTAGCCTCACCTACTATTAAATTTGTAAAGAAAATTATAAATAATAAAAATATCCCTATTATAGTTAGCAAAAATTCTAAATTTTTTATTAATATTTTCTCTTTGAAATAATATCGCAAAAAAAGAAACAAAGATAAAGCTGTAAAAAGGCCAAATGAATGAGTAAATTTTAGCCAAATAGTTCTATCTGGGAAAATTAAATTGTAAAAAAAGCCAGCAATTGATAAAACCCAAAGAGATGAAAATATCATAAATAATCCCCAAAATCTTACTTCAATCTCTCTAAATCTTCTAATTATCACTGTTATACCCAGCGTAAACAATGCTAAGGAAAGAGATGATATTAAAATAAGTTTCCAATCATACATTTAATAATTTTAAAATAATTATCTGTCTTATAATAACCTTTTAAGATTTACTAAAAAATCGTATAAAAATATATTTTTCATAATAATAAGATTGCCTTTTTTAATAAAAAATAATCTAAAATTAAATATCTTTTCAAAAAATTCTGTAATTTCATCAAGAAAATAATAAATTGGGATTACAGGATCATTAGGATCATTAAAATATTTATACAAAATACCATCTTTAGGATATCTTTGTTTATAATTTTTTATCACATAAAAAGGAATTTTAATTAATTTTAATTTTTCAAATAATCTACTTTTAACAAACGCATATCCGGCTTTGTAATTATTAACCATAGAGTAATCTGCGATAGTTTTAAAAAGCATTAACATAGTAATATGCCTTGGTAGATATCTATTATTATTTAATTTATATGGCTTAATTACTAATCTGCTTATTTCTGCTCGTTGATCTATTGGAATGTTTTGAATTTCTAATGGTTCTTCAAAATCAAAATATATTTGCGTAGGTAAGGGGTAATCAATTATTAACCTGGCTGTACCTATTATGGCCTTGTTAACTTCAGCAATAAAATACACGCACTTATTATCTTTATCATATTGGTCGATATCCATATTATTTTCAAATTTTTCTGGGTCTATATAATTTTTATTTTTATAAATCTCAAATCTTAATTTGAACATTTCATTGAGCTCTTCTTGAGAATCTGGGATACCAAAATTAATTTGAATTGGGTTTTTATACTTAAGTTGTATAGTATTTATGATTTTCATTTTTTAGCGTAATTTAATATGGCTTGCCCTGCATAAACTAATTTAGTCTCAGAAACAAAACTAAATTTAGCTTTAAGCAATAGATTCTTCTGTTCATTAAAATCAAAGAGATTATTTTTCTCAAATTTATGAATTTTTTGAATTTTTCTATTATAATAAAACATTTTTAAAGTAGGAATTAATAGTTTACTCATCAAGTAAATGGTTTTAATTAACCCTTCTTTATTTATGTTTGATTTTATAGCCTCAATATAAATATTTATCGGTTTGAAATTTTTATGAATATTAGAAATTACAAGCAAGCCCCCTGGCTTTAGAACTCTTTTAAACTCTGTAATAACTTTTAACCTTTCTTCAGGAGGTATATTATACAAAACATTATTTGAAACTATTTTATCAAAGTAATTATCAGGAAATGGTAATGGTTCTATTAAATTATGCAATAAAACTTTTGCTTCGGGATTTTTCTTTTTATATATATTTAATGCTTCTTGAGAAAAATCCAAATTAATAACTTCTGCGCCCTTGTTTTTAATTAAAACAGATAAATTACCGGTACCACCTCCTGCATCTAATATTAATTCTCCTTTTTTAGGACTTAGTATCTCTAAAAGATCACTCAGAAGTTTTTGGTATGGTATTACGACATTAAGAATATCATATACCTCAAAATACCTTGCCCAAAAATTTGGATCTAGCATTTTATAATTTTGTGCTTCTATCAATCGCTTAACTTCATTTCTTAAAATTTTTGCTCCTTCTTCTAAATCTTCTGTTTCTAAATTAAATATTGGTTCTCCGAACTTTACTGTTAAAGTTTTCTTTCTTAAAAATAAACTTAAGAAATTTTTAAAATTCAAAGAAAATAAATCTTCATTAATCAAAGAAATAACTGGAATAATGGGAGCTGATGTATTTTTATGCAAAAATACGGCTCCGACTTTAAATTTTTCAATACTTTGACTCTTGATTATCTTACCTTCTGGAAAAATCCATATCTTACCATTGTTTTTTAAAATTTCTACAGCCTTTTCTAGTTTTTTATCTAAAGGCATAGTTTTGTCTCCTCTTTTAACTGGAATGGAGCCGTTTATTCTTACATATAAAGCAACTATAGGAGAAAATACGCCTGCTGGATTCCCCTTAAAAAAATTAAAGTATTCCTGAGCAGCAATAAATCTTATGGGTGCAAAATATATAGGTAAAGAATAACCATAAATAATGGGATCTAAAAAATGTCTATGAGGAGAGACAAAAATTAATCCTTTATTTTCTAAACCCTTTAATTTTTCTAAGCCAATTACTTCATGATTTAAAAAAATTTTTAAAAAAGACCAAAAAAGGGGATAAGTTATTTGTTGGAAAATTTTAGGAATCATTTTAGAATTTAAATATTATAAAATGGAAAGGTTAAAAAGTCAAAAAGATAAGATAGAAAAAATTCAAAGTTTTAAAAAGAGGATTTTAGAAAGAGCTGATTTTGAACAAATTTGGCAAGAAATTATAGAATTTTCTGAAAAAATAAAAAAGAATAAAGAAAATTACTTGGATTGTTTGGCGTATCATATATTAATAGGAAGCACACCCGAGAAAAATAATCCTAAACAGTTTTTTGATTTTGAAGGAGAGTTTTCAATTATAAATTTTATTAATAAATTAAAAGAAAAATATAAAATAGAGTAATTATGTAATTTGCGGAGGGGGTGGGATTCGAACCCACATAGGCTTTAAGCCAAACGGCTTTCGAGGCCGTCCCAATACCATTCTGGCACCCCTCCTTAATTCCTCTGGGCCTGCCTCGCCGAGTCAAGGCGGG
>JAGDVT010000033.1 GCA_023255765.1 Candidatus Paceibacter sp.
ATAAAATCAATCTAGCTGAAAATATATAAGGATTTATCCAATATAGAACAACTCCAGAAATAAATATTATTACTAACCCTATTATAGCATTTTTCATTCTGTTTTTGCCCTGCATTTTAACATCAGGAATTGTAGAAAGCAGGTTTTCAAATGCACCAAATAAAAAAACAAAAAATGCAACTAAAACAGCTATAGCAACCAAAAAATTATATATACCCTGAAGGCAACTTTGTAATGTTTTATCTATTCCGCAGTATTCTGACAAAAAATTAATAAAAAAACCTTGATCCATTATTGGCTAAAGATTATTTTATCTGAAGCAAATTCATTGCTATCTAAATTGTTAACAAATAATTGAATTTCAGTTTCTTCATTAATATCAGAAGGATCGAGCATTATAGCAGAATAATATTTGCCTTTTACTTTCCATGTATAAGAAAGATTATTTGATGAGAAGTTAAATATTAAAGGAAACAATTTTTCTCCTGGATTATATTTGGTGAATGGCAAAACAACATTTAAATTTTCTAGATATCTAACAATAGAAACGCGAGGCTTAGCTTTTATATTAAAAGTAAAATTATAACTCTTGAAAAAACTGTTATCATTAGGATAAATTTTGACTTTTCCCATAAAATTTCTTTCTTTAGGAGTAAAAACTAATAAAGGTTTGGATGTTTTAAATTCTTCAAAATTTGCGGAGTAATTGATTATCCATTCATAATTTAATTCATCTAAATTATATTTTTTATTTTTGTTAATAATATAACCTTCTATTGCAACCAAATATAAATCGCTTCTTTTGTCAAAAGAAAAATAAACAGAGTCATTTTCAGCAAGGGCAAATTTAGATATTAATAAAAATAATATTGTTAAAATAATAAAAAGTCTATACATTAATTAAAATATTATAAAATAACATTAATTTTTAAGACTCTTCTTTCTCCTCCTCTTCTTTTTCTTCCTGCCCCTTTTTCTTGATTGCTTTTCTAACTTTCCATAATCTTGCTACTCTATATCTACTAACAAAAGAAGCTATAGTTTTTAAAGGAAGAGAATCTGATATTTGCGCTATTGGTATAAAAGTTACAACTAATTCATAGCCTACAATTAATAAATATAAAGCACCCTCTAATAAACCTAAGACCTCGGTTTTTATATAATAATGAATTAAATAAGCAAATATAATAAGCCCTGGTATTTCAAAAAAAAGTGTAATATAAGGAAGAAAAAACAAAGTTCCACCTGTGGCAAGAGTTATTAAATTAAAAATAATTTCAAGTCCATCAGCAATAACTAATAATAAGATAGAGCCCCACCATAATATTGTAATTCCTATACTATCTTCTGTCTCTTTATATTCTCCTTTTTCTTTTTTTTCAGCTTCTTTTTCAATTTCTTCTTCAAGTCTTTTTTTAGCATAGGAGATTACTTTTTCTTTTATAACTTTCATTGAACTTTTTTAGCTGCTTCTCTTACAGCTATTAATTGTTCTAAGCTTGCTTTTATTATTTGATCTTCTGCGTAAGATCCTAAAACATATAATGGGATTCTTTTAAGTCCTGCAATTAAAATGCCCCTACCCCTTTCTGCTTGTATTAAAAATCTCTTTTCTCCTTCTGATAATGCAAAAACTTGACCAACTAAATCTATAGTAGCAGGTGATTGTTTCATTAAAAATACTAATGCTGAATTAGTTATAATCGGTTTACCATATGGTGAATTCAAAAAATCTTCTGCATCTTGAGTGATAGTTGTTATACCAAGAAGATATTTTCTACCCCTTTTAATTGCATTAAGCAAAAAATTAGCGCCTGACTCATTTTTCATAATCCACCAGGCTTCATCTATTATTAAAACCCTCCTTTTTCTAATTCTTCTGACCTTATTCATTAAATCATTTAAAACCATATACATTCCTATAGGCCTTAATTCTTCTACTAAATCTCTAAAACCAAAAACCACAATTCTTTTATTTATATCCACATTTGTAGGTTGATTTATAAATCCACTAAAATTACCTTGGGTAAATGGATATAACTTTTCAGCAATTTTTTTGCCACCTTCTATACTTAATAGAACTTTCTCAAAATCATTTAAGGTAGGAAAAATCTCTACCTTAGAAAAATCCATATTAGGTAAAATATTAAAAGATGCATAAGTTTGATGGATTGCTCTATCAACAACAGTTAATTCTTCTGCATTAAATTTTTCTCCTATGATTACTTCTAACAATCCTATAATATCACTAACTTTTTCTTTGTAAACATCTTCTGGATTTTCTCCTTCTAATACAGGTGGTAAATCAAAAGGATTTATATGATACTCTGATCTTAAAGATATGGGTATAAAAGAACCACCATATATTTCTGCTATAGATCGGTATTCATTTTCTGGATCTAATACTATCACATCTTGCCCTAACATTAAATTTCTCATAATTTCGATTTTTGCAGTATAACTTTTACCTGAACCTGATCTTGCAATAATTACCATGTGCGCATTTTCAAAAGCAAATCTATCTAACAAAACTAAAGAATTGTCTTGCAAATTTATACCTAATAATACTCCTTTGTCCATAGAAAGTTCAGAAGATATGAAAGGGAAAAAAGAACTTGCAGCAGAAGAATTCATTGTATAATGAACATTTAAATAATCTTTACATAAAGGTAAATTAGATAAAAATGCATTTTCTTGCTCCAAAATAACAGGCTTAGCTATAATTAAACTACTTTCTAATAATTTAATAATTTGATGTTCTCTAACAAGCAAATCATCTTTATTTTCACCAAATATAGTTAGATATAATCCTACATTTAAAACTTTTTCTGTGCCTTGTATAATTGCCTCTTTTAATTCTTCTATATCTTTTAAAGCGGTTTCTAGCCTAGGATCTCTTGGTAGTCCTTTTTCTTCTATCTCGTATATTTGACTTTCAATTCTTAAAGATTGTTTATTTAGCTGCTTCAAAAATACGCCTGGATCCCTTGGGATAAAAAATATTGAAAGATTAAATGGTTCTGGTAAAGATAAAATATTTTCTAACCAGCCTGCAAACAAATATCTCGGATAAGTTATTACTATTATATTTTTGCCATATATCTCCCCTATTTGAAAATCAGATATATTAAAAATGACAGCAGGAGGAGCAATAATACTTTTTATATGCTCAAATCCTTTTTTTTCTTCTATAACAGGAACCCCTACTTTTTCTTCTTTTTTAAAAAATGGTAATCTTATTTTCATTCTTCTATTGTTTGCATTAATTCTTCAAATAGTTTTATAGGAGCCATACCCCACCTTGGATTAGGATTATAAAGTTCATAAAAAAGTTGTATTATTTCTGCATTCTTTAATCTTATAGGTTGAAGCCCTAATGCCGCAAACTTTTCTGTTATATATATAACCCTTGTCTCAAGTTGTTCTAATTGTTGATAAAACTCTTCTTCTTTTTTATACTCTTTTTTAAAAAATCCACCTATTTTTATTGCTTCAGTCTCATAAGGTATTACAATATAAAACAATTTCTTCATAATTTTATGTGTTTGTATATAATCTTGAATAAATTTAATATACTCTTCTAGTTGTATTTTAATTAAGGGCTCTGTTTCTTGTTCTAATCTTTCTTTTAAATAATTAACATACCCCTCAATATAAGCTAATCTTGAAACTACAAATATTTGAAGATTAAAATCTAACCCATCTAACAATTCCTTAAACAAACCTACAACTGCCTCCTTTTCTTGTTCAGAAAGCAAAGAAAAATTAATACCCGGAACAGCCAAAATAGCCCTTAATCCACCATCTTCAGTTATTATTACATCATTTTTAACGTCCTTAATTTTAATCAAATATGATGTACTTTTTACCATGATCTTTTAGGAAATTTTGGGATAGGAAAATTAATATAAGGATCATATGGATTATATCCATGTTTATGAGCTGTTTTTATATACTCTGAAATCGGATTTTTTATAACAATTTCCTCGCCCTCTTTTTTATATTCCTCTTTTATTTTTTTAGGTTCAATTTCTTCTTCTAAAAGCTCAATATATTTTTCAACAGTAGGCATATTTATATATTTAGTAGTAATTTTAACTTCTTCTCTCCAAAGATATTTTTTTGTTGAAAATAAAGATATTAATAATGTAGGAATATAATTTAAAATAGGCTTGTTGTTAATTTTACCCCAACCCAATAAACCTGCTAAAAATATTACAAAAATAGTTATTAAAAGAGCAAACAAAGATGGCAAAATCTTAAAAGCAGCAAAAGAAATTAGAAAAGCTAAAAAAGCTAAAATTAATTGAGCATATGTAAAAGAACCTATCCACAAATATAATCTATCCTCTATATTTATATATTGTGGTACATTGAACCGCATTAAAATAATTATAAATTAGAAAGGTCTATAACGCCCTCTTCTTTTTTATTTTCTTCCTTTTGCTTTTTAATGATAACAACTCCTGAACCTTCTATTTCTTTAGGCTTTGGTGGAGACCAAGAAATAGTTTGATTTATATCTACTACTTTTTTGGGAATTTCTGTTTTAATTGGCTGAGTTTTAGACAAATCTATAGCTTCTTCTTTCTTTTTCTCGATTTCTGCGAACTCTTTTTTAGGAGGGATTATTTTTTGTAAATTTAAAACTTTTGTTGAGGGTTGTCTTTCTTTTACCTTTTTAATTATATCTACTAATTCTTTTGGTGCTTCTTTAATAATTTTTTCTTCTTTTTCAGCTTTTTTTTGTATGCTTTGCCAAATATTGTTTACTAGAGGCAAAAATTTTGTTTTTATATGATAAGCTAATGCTGCAGAGTTTTCATCATTAAGCCCCAATCTTTCCTTTATAATTGTTTTTAAATCTGCATTTTCATCAATTAATTTAATAGACAAATCTTGAAGTAAATATATAAATTCAGTTTCTTGCTCTTCATTTAACTCGAATTTTTTAGTATATTCATCTAAAAATGAGTAAAAATCATCAGAATACAAAAATCCTCGTATTTCTAAAGGAGCTTCATATAATGCCTCCAAAAATGTTTTCATTAATTAAATTATAAAATAAACTATGGTCCTTGTTGCTGCTGTGAAGATTGCTGTTGTGTTTGAGTTGCTGTTCTTATAGGTTCAAAAGATACTCCTGTTGGTCTTTCAAATATGCTTGCTAAATTTTGTAAAATTATTTGTATTTGTTGTTGATTTTGATTTATGTTTTGTTGAAGGGCACCTGCAATACCTTGAAGTTGATTTTGTTTCTTTCGTAAATCCTTTAATTGTTGCTCTTGTCTATAAAGTTCTAATAGCTGTTTTAAGTTGTTTGCAATAGTTTGTGATCTATAATCCTTCACAGGTTCAAAAATACTAATAGCATAATCCAGATTCTCTTCTAATGTTTTACTATCGTCGTAATGACCCACACTACGACCTTTAAGATAATTCCTAATCGCTTCTTCTAAGTCTTCACCTGTTTGAATCCCCAATCCTTGTCTTGTTTGTGCAATCTGGTTCTCTAATTGTCGTATAGTGTTACTAATGGTAGTAATTTGATCTTGTATAGAAGTCGTAATTTGAGGTATTAATCTTTGTTCCAAATCCCCTCCCCACTCCCTTAACGTCCCTGCATTAATTTTCCCTCCCGAATATTGTCCAGTTAAATTATCTAAAATTTGTTTTCTTAAAGTTGGGTCTGTAATTCCAGCAAGATCTAAAATGCTGCTTACACCACTTTCGAATGCACGATAAGTTCCTGTCCCCTTTATTATACCTTGATATTGTGCCAAAACATCAGGAGCATTTTGACTTAACCAAGCTAAATTTTCTGGGTGAGCAAAAAATCTTCTTTGATCATCTCTATCCAAAAAAAACGGCAATGATTGTGCTAAACTTTTAATTTCATCTTGTTGGTACCCTAATCTATTTAAAACCTCATTTAGATCCCTTAAATTCACATCCCTCCATTGTAATCTTTGTGCTAAAATAGGCAGAGCTCTTCCTGCTTGGCTTTTATCAGTTAACATTGTTAAAGCACAATTTAATTTACTAGCACATAAGTTTTTAATTACAGCTTTATCTAATTTAGCCAAATCTAAATTTGATGCTAATTTTAATATTTGATCTGCAGTTAATTCTTGACCAGCTCTTTTTGCTAATTCTTTTTGCAAAGGCCCTTTATACCTGCTAAGTTCTCTAGCAATTTCTTCTGGTGATTTATCTTTAATTTGATTCCATATAGCTTTTGCTTCTTCACTTGCACGTTCTCTTGTTGGTTTCTGTATAGATTCTGCTAAATCTTGGACTCTTAAACCTAACCTTCTTAATGGACTAAATGGTGACTTGGTTAATATATCACCAACCTTACTTAAACCGCCACCCATTCTATCAAGCGCAGGAGAAGCAAGCCATCTTCCTGCTCCTGCTGCAGCTAATCCAGCTGCCATCCATAACCTTCCTCCTAGTCTATAAGCATAATCTCCAAATACCCAGCCTAATTTGGTTGCAAGAATTAAAACAAAAATAAAATAAGCGCCAATAAAAGCAAACTTTAAAATTAAAGCGATTATTATCGCAAAATCAGTTAACAAACTTCCAGGTCCCATAGTTTTTGTAAGATCGCCATAACTTAAAAATATATTTGCTATTTCTTGTTCACGTAAGGCGCCTGTATTTGTTGCAATTAATGAAATTCCTATTAAAATCAATGGTATTAAAATTAAGATATTGACGTTCCAATTAATAAAAAATTTCCACCAATTATCCCAATGTCTTTTATACCAAGGAGTGACATATGCAATACAGACTAATGGTAAAATTCCAACTAAAAATGATATTATTAAGAATCTTCCAATAGAAATACCAGCAAAAACCCACATAATTAAAGAATAGACAACATTTAATACATTAGCCAAAAGTCTGCCAGATAATATATAAGCAGCTTTAATATTATGAACACTTCCGCCTTCTTTTTCAGCCATTTGTTCAGCTATTTGTTGTGCCATTGCCTCTATTTTTTTAGAAATTTCGCTGGGGGGTACAAAAGACAAGGCTGCATATAATAAATTCCCAAACTCAGAAAACTCAGTATTTTTTAAATTTTTTTGTAGTCCTGCTGATTGTAATATTCCTATTTGTAAATACCATATTGCTGTAAAAATTTCTTTTGCTAATATAAAAGTAAAATTAATTAAAAATGCAATTAAAATAATACCAAAAACCATTTTTCTTGCATCATCATCCCTTCCTATAATCCATTCAAACCCTGCTATTAAGGCTAAGAACACCAATGAAACATAAGAGATATTTTTGAAAAATTCCCATAATATAGAAGCAAATCCATACTGCCCAAAAGGATTTAAAGAAATGAAAACATTAACTACAATAGCTGCGATTTGAGATAATTGTTTAAATAAAAAATCCGTAGCATAAAGTGCTATCCCTGCAATAAAATTTAAAAGATCTAAAACAATTCCTGTAATGCCTCCGTGCCTAAAATATTCAATTATACCTATTACTACACCACCTAATGCCAACCCAATACCTATAGCAGCTAAAACCGTTATACCCTTATTTTTAAAATTTCTCTTACTCATTTAATAATAATTCTTTTTGGTTTAAATATGTTAAATACATTGAATATACTTGCAAATAAATTTTTTGTAATTTCAAAGATTCTTTTAATTAAGCTAATTCTACTTTCTTTTTGGATTTGAGAGGTAGGTTCTTCTTGGGGTAAGCTTTCTTCTTCTTGTTGAGATTGGCTTTGAGATATAGAAGAATTTATCTCATCTTCGATTTTTTGGACAATTTCATTGTAACTTTTGCATAGTTCATATTCTCTATCCATTATATCATTAATTTTATCTATATTATTTTCTAAAACAGAAGAAATCTGATTAATCTCTTCATTGCTTAATTTAGATAAATATTCGTCCCAAATTTTACCTTTTTCTTTATCTAATTGTTTATTTAATTCCTCTAATTTTGCTTTTAATTCATTTAATTTTTGTAATTTGTTCCAAAATTCTATATCTTGAGAAGATCTATTTTTTATGATTTCAATAGCTTCTTTATATCCTTGGGAAAGTTGATAGATAAACTCTAAAGTTTCTCCAAGCCTCAAAATTATAGCCTTCCCCTCTGCTTGATTGAGGCTTTTATTTTTTTTAGCTATCCCTATTTCATAATCATAAATTCCTTTATCTTTTGCATATTTAATAGTACTTGAAGCATAATTGTTTAAACTATCGAAATAATCATAAATTCTATCAATTTCTTGAGAAATTTTTTCTGATAGTACATTTTGAGCAGTTAATTTAGTTAAAAGATTATTAATTGAAGCTAAAAAGCTTTCACTCTGTATACCTGATTTTTTAGCAGGAGAATTGTATAATGAATAAAATATGTAAATTAGGTCATGAACAATAAAATAAGTTGAAATACGAGCATCACTAGAGCCATTTATGCGGGTCTTGTAGTAATAAAAATCTATACCCAATGTGCTATTTTCAAATCTACTTTTAATTTCCTCATATGATTTACCTCTTAAACAATTTAAAATATGAGTAGGATAAAAATCTGAAAAGAATGAAAGCTTTTCTCTATTTCCTAAACTAGGAGAGCATAAAGTATAATTTGGATTTTCTCCAACCATATCTCCATTTACAAAAATATATTCTAAAGGAAAATTACTTATACCTCCTTTTTCTAAATCAAGATAATCTTCAAAAAATTGAGAAATTTTACTTCCATATGCATAAGAGAATTTGTCAAAAATCTCGCTTATTTTTCTATTAAATTCATTAAAAGTTTGTTCTACTTCTTTATTTAATCTTTCTATTTCAGCAGTAGTGCTTGCTATTTGGTTTTCTAAATTAGTTATTGTAGCATTTCTTAATTCTAAAGTTATTTTACTTAGATCACTTAAGGTAGAAGAAGCTTGATCCAAAGAGCCTATAATACTGTTTAATTCAGAGACCAAGGTATTATTATTTTCTTGTAAATTATATAAACTTCCTAAGTTAGATTCTGAAATTTTGTCTCTATAATTATTATTTTCAATTTCCTGAAGAAGATTAGTTATAGTAGCATTATTTTCGTTTAATTTATCAGATATATTTTGAAAACTGCTTAAAATTTTAACTAATTTTGAAGATTCATTTTTAATATCAGAAGTCATTAAATCTGTTATTGTTTTACCTTGAGATTGCAAAGTTTGTTTACACATATCTGAAAATCCTTTTACACTTAAGACTTCTGTTTTTTTGCATATATTTTCTATCCTTTGGGAGCTATAAGCATTCTTAATGTCAGTAATTATTTCATTTTTAGATTTTCTGCTTTCTAAACTTGCAAATCCTTTGTCTATTATATTAAATAGTTTTGTAGCAATCCAAGTTCTTACAAATGATGCCAAAACAGTAGCTGCCCTTTCTTGTGATTTAAAGAAATCTAAAGGAGAGGTCAATATTTGCTCTTTTAATTTTTCATAGTCAGATGGAGAACTAATTGTTGGTCCTGATATAGCACATCTTGGGTCTTCTCCTGTTATATTTTTTTCTTGTTCAATTCTTTTATCTACTTCTGCTAATTTTCTATAAAGCTCATCTGCCTTTTTCTCATCACCCCTGTCCATAGCTTCATTTATTTGTCTTGTTAATTCTTCCTTTTCAACTTCACTCCAAGTTTTAATACATTCTGACTTTGGTTTAAATACTAATCCGCCTGGCTGTGATGATTCTATATCTAATTTTTCTTTTTCTTTATCTAATTCTCTTAATATATTTGCAAAATCCGAAGATAAAAGCCAAGAACAATTTCTACTATGTATCTCTCTGTTTATGATTTCATTAATATCGAAATAAATAATATTTGACATGCTTAAGTTTTGGTTAGTGTAAAATTGGGCTACCAGATTTTTAGGATTTATTATTTTGAATATATTAGCAAAAACATTTGTAGATTTTCCTTCTACTTTGGCTATTAATTTATTTGGTTTAGAATTTAAGGCATAAACAGAACCTTCTTCTTCGGTTTCAGATATAGGATTTTCTAATCCTAAATCTTTATAAACCAAAATTTCCTCTTCAGGCTCGCAAACTCTTTTTTCTAATATGTTAATTTTTTGATATTTAATAAAAGAATCAAAATATCTAATTAATTTTCCTGAATTTTCGGATTCAGATAATATGTTTCTTCCAGAAAGCAAGATATTTCCTAAAATACCATCTAAGCAACCTTTTAATTCTTCTGGAATGCATTGCAAATTTTTATATTTATTCAATATCCTAGTTAAAGCCTTTTGCTGGGCTAAGAATAACCTAAAATTTC
Organism: Candidatus Paceibacter sp.; assembly: GCA_023255765.1. Lineage (GTDB taxonomy): Bacteria > Patescibacteriota > Minisyncoccia > UBA6257 > HR35 > JAGDVT01. Next base: position 10,327 of record JAGDVT010000033.1, read on the forward strand.
TATAAGCATTTATATCTTTGATAAAATTACCAAGAATTTTATTATATATTAAATCGTTTATTTTATTAATTAATTTAAATTTAAAATACTCTATTGCATCTTTAATAGCAAGTTGGATAGATGCCTTTATTGAGGCCAAAACATTTTTTGTGCTTTCCTTAATAGAATTTCTTATATCAGCATTAACTTCTTTCGCACCAACAGGCACTTTACCAAATAAACCCTCCACAAAACTTCCAACTAAATCCATGGCTAATCCTGTTATTACACCCCTTATCAATTCTTCTAAAAAAGATGGCGGCTTTTCTTCAAATCCTGCAAAATTTTCAAATTCACTTATATATTCAACTGTTTCAGTTGCTGCTTCAAGTTCCTCTATTTTTATATATTGAGGAGGCTCACATCTTAATTTGTAAGAAGAAAAATCTACTTTATTTTGATTGTCTTGCTCGTTATTTTGAGCAAAAATTAAATCTACTTTTATGCTTAAATTCAATAAACTTATAATAATGAAAAATATAAAAATTTTTTTCATAATTTTTCAATTAATTTTTCTTGTAAATCCGATAAATTATTTAAAATAGACATTAAAATAAAAGATTGCTCACTATCATTTGTTGATGCTAAGTTATTTAACGTAAGTCCCATTAATGAAAGAATAAAAGTTTCTGCTCTATGAAAATCATAATATTCTTTAGGAACCTCTATTTTAGAGAAATCCTCTGCTATTGATAAAATAAGTTCTCCAGAGTTTTTGATAGATTCTTTATTGTCGAAATCAATTTGAATAAATTTAAGCTTGTTTAAAACATTTTTTACTTCATTAGCATATTCTTTTAAGTTTTTATCATTCTTTATTTTTATATTATTAATATATCTAGCTGTAAGTTCAATTAAATTTGCCTCTAATTCAATTTTTTTATTTTGTAATTTAAGTTTTTCTAATTTATTTGCAAAATATAATTCTTTTGCAATTTTTTTATCAGGTGTTTCTAAAAATTTAATTACTTCTTTAAATTCTGGGGGAGCTGACTCTAATATTTCTTTATATTTATTTTTATCTTCTTTTTCAGATAATTTTATATTCTTTTTAATATTAAAAAATCCAATAATAGTTATAATTAGAAAAATAAAAATTATTACTGCTCCAATTAAAACCTTTTTGTTTTTCATATTGAGCCAGCAGCGGGATTCGAACCCGCAACCTACTCCTTACGAAGGAGCCGCTCTACCATTGAGCTATGCTGGCCTATTAAAATAATTTTAAAATAATCAAAAATTTTCTGGTAATATAATAACTTTTTCTCCGGGTTCTACCAAATTAAACTTTTCTTTTAATTCTTTTTTTAAATTTTCTGGATCAGATAAATATTCCAATTTTCTTTTTAATTCTTTATTTTCTTTTTCTAGTCTATCTACGTAATTTTTATACAATCTATATTCCTCTTTTAATGGTTTATTTACTCTTTTTTCCTTTATTATTAAATATCCTAAATATATAACTATAATAAATTGAAAAATTAAAATAAATTTAATAAACCTATCAGACATTTTCAAAAATTTTAATTTTTATTTTCTCTCCGAACATTATAGTAATTAAACATCTTTTATATTCATCAATTCTATTTCTGTTTACATAATGCAAGATAATCTTTTCTAACCTTTCTTGTTTATTTCTATTGTAATGAAAAGAAGGATCAACTATATTGTTTTTCTTTCCTGATTTCACTTCAAAAAAATAATAAATATTATCTTTTAATGCAATTATATCTATCTCCCCATATCTTTTAATCCAATAATTTGTTTTTATTATTTTATATCCTTTTTTAGTCAAAAATTTTTTCGCTATTTTTTCTGCTAAATTACCTAAATTACGCATTTTTAATAAAAAAATTTTCTATACCAAATTTCCCATAAAGGTATTGATTCTTCGTACTCATCTAAAAATTGATTTAATGTTTCTCTAATTTCTTCTACATCTAAATAAAATTCAAGAGGGATTGATTGTCCTATTTTCATAAAACCTTTTGGTACAAAATATATAAAATATCTATCACCGCCTTGAAAAATTTCAAATCCAAGAATATCATCCCATTTATAAAATTTATTATTCACATATAACCCTTCATTATTTATTTTTATTCTCAACTCTTTTGGTTCATAAAATGCAGGATGAAAAAAGAAAAATAAAGCAATAAAAGAAATCACAAGATATAAAAAATCTTTAACTATTATTGAATATAAAATAGAAGCTCCTACTACAATTCCCCAAAATAAATGCCATAATATATCTCCGTAAGGATGTTCATAATGAGATAAGGTTGTCCAGGAATATTCGAATTTTGGTATATTTTTATTTAAAGCCATATTTTATTAATTAAAATACTTGATTATAATTATAAAATAATGAGTTATCCGTTTAAAAAAATAGAAAAAAAGTGGCAAAAAGTTTGGGCTAAGAATAATTACAAAATTTGGCATGCTAAAGACTTTAAAGGCAAGAAAATATATATTTTAGATATGTTTCCTTATCCTTCCGGAGATGGACTGCATGTTGGTCATGTTCTTGGATATACAGGCACAGATATTTTATCTAGATACTATAGAATGAAAGGATATAATGTGCTTCATCCTATGGGATGGGATGCATTTGGATTGCCTGCTGAAAATTATGCAATAAAAATGAAAAAGAATCCTATGACATTTGTGCCTAAAAACATCAAAAGATATAAAATGCAGATGAATATGATAGGGTTAAGCTATGATTGGCAAAGAGAAATAAATACTACTGACCCAGAATATTATAAATGGACACAATGGATGTTTTTAAAAATGTTTGAAAAAGGTTTGGTGTACGAAAAGCTAGCTCCTATAAATTTTTGTCCTTCGTGCAAAACAGGTTTAGCAAACGAAGAAGTAATTGGAGGTAGATGTGAAAGATGCGGCTCTAAAACTGAAACAAAATATTTAAATCAATGGCATATAAAAATAACAGCATATGCAGATAGATTACTTGAAGACTTAGAAGAATTAAATTGGCCAGAAAATGTAAAAGAAATGCAAAGAAATTGGATAGGAAAAAGCGAAGGATATGAAATTGACTTCAAAATAGTAGGTTATGACTATAAAATAACTATCTTTACTACCAGATTAGATACTATATTCGGAGTTACATTTTTAGTTTTAGCCCCAGAGCATCCATTATGTTTGAAGATTGCAAAAGAAGACTATTATTTTAATGTTGAAAATTATATAGAAAATGCATTAAAAAAACCAGAAAGAGAAAGAAAAACAGAGGAAGAAGTTACTGGTGTATTTACCGGCTCTTATGCTATACATCCATTAACAGGTGAAAAAGTTCCTATATGGATTAGCGATTATGTTTTATTTACTTATGGAACAGGTGCGATAATGGGAGTGCCTGGCCATGACTCAAGAGATTACGATTTTGCTAAAAAATTTAGCTTAAAAATAATTCCAGTAATAGGCCCAGAAAAAGGCAAAGAACCAGAAAATCTTCCATATGAAGAATATGGCTATCTTATAAATTCATTTGATTATAATGATTTAGATTCCAAAACAGCAATTCAAAAAATAGGAGAAGAGTTAGAAAAGAGAGGTATAGCTAAAAAAGCAATATATTATAAATTAAGAGATTGGATTTTTTCAAGGCAAAGATATTGGGGGGAACCGATCCCTCTTGTAAGATGTCCTAAATGTGGGATAGTGCCGTTAAGTGAAAAAGATTTGCCATTAAAATTACCAAAAGTAAAAAATTATGAACCAACTGGTACAGGAGAATCTCCTCTAAAAAATATATCTAAATGGGTTAAAACAAAATGTCCAAAATGTAAAGGACCAGCAGAAAGAGAAACTCATACAATGCCTCAATGGGCAGGTTCTTGTTGGTATTATTTAAGGTATATAGATCCTAAAAACAAAAAACAATTTGCTGACAAGAAAAAATTAAAGTATTGGTTACCAGTAGATATATATGTAGGAGGAGTTGAGCATGCTGTTTTACATCTTCTCTATGCAAGATTTTGGCATAAGTTTTTATATGATTTAGGATTAGTTCCTACAAAAGAGCCATTTATGAAATTAGTTAATCAAGGCTTAATTTTAGGACCTGATCATGAAAAAATGTCAAAATCAAGAGGAAATGTAATAATCCCAGACGATATAGTTAAAAAATATGGAGCAGATACTTTAAGAATGTATGAAATGTTTATGGGACCATTTGAAGATGTAAAGCCATGGGATACTCAAGGAATATTAGGAATTCATAGATTTTTAAATAAAATATGGATAATTTCTAAAAAAATTAAAAAAGACAAAATAAAGAAGGAAAAGGATAACGAAATATTAACCGAAATTAATAAATTAATTAAAAAAGTAAGCGAAGACATTGAGAATTTTAAATTTAATACAGCAATAAGTTCTATGATGGAATTTGTTAATTTCATATCTGATAAAAAAGTATCTATAGAAACATGGATGAAATTTGTGAAATTACTATTTCCATTTGCCCCACATTTAGCACAAGAAATTTGGTCAATGTTTGGGAACAAAAAGCTTTTAGATTATGAAAAATGGCCTGAATATGAAGAAAAATATATAAAAGAAAAACATATAAAATTAATAATCCAAATAGATGGGAAGAAGAGAGATGAAATCGAAATAGAAGAAACTGCACTAGATTTTGATAAGATTAAAAACTTAGTATTAAACAGAGAAAGAATAAAGAAATTTATAAAAGACAAAAAAATAGATAAAATTATTTTTGCTCAAAATAAAATAATCAATATAGTAACAAAAAGTTAAAAGCCTAAAGCGCTTCCATAACCAGTTATAGTACCTATAGTAAATATTGGAATTGGATGTGGAAATGCTGGTTTTAGGCATACCCCACCTGGTACCCACCAACCTAACATTTTAGTACCAGGCTTAGGAGGATAAATATAATTCAAATATCTATTACTTCCTACGGGTACAAAATAAGGACCAGGTGGAATATTAACGAAATTCCCTGCAGGAGGTTGAACTTTTATCATTACTCCGCCATTTAAGCAAGGAAAAGGGAAAACAAAAACTACTCTTGGAGTACCAAAAGGAAGGCCTTGTGAAAAAGAAATAAAAGGAAGAAATAGAAATATAAATAAAAACAAAATTTTTTTCATAATGTGCGGCTGGGAGGATTCGAACCTCCGACCTGGTGTTTATAAGACACCCGCTCTGCCACTGAGCTACAGCCGCCTTTATATTAATTATAACTTATTCTAGTTCAATTTTTTTAATTGTATCGCTTTTAAGCTTTGGAATTCTTATCATTAAAATACCATCTTTTAATGAAGCTTTAATATTATCTATATCAACATCTTTTGGTAAAATAATAGTTTTTGAGAAAGGACCCCAATAACATTCTCTATAAAGATAATCTGTAATTTTAGGATTTTCAGGTGGCAACCTTTTTCCTCTTATTATAAGCATATCACCATGTACTAAAATTTCTATATCATTCATAGTAACTCCAGAAATAGGAGAAACTATTACAAGTTCATTATCTTTTATATAAACATCAACAGCTAATTGACCTTCAGTTTCTTCTTCTAAATTAATTGGATGTGTATGTTCCCAATCTGCCATTTTTTACTTTTATTATTTTGAATTCTATTAATGTAACAAAAAATACTGCCCAAAGTATGGGGAAGATTAAAAGCCTTACATCATCTCTAATTATAAATATATTATATAAAAAATGCAAAAAAGCTGCCATAAAAAAAGAATAAATAAAAGGCAATAACCTACGAGTCTTAAAAGAAACTGCATATCCAAAGCCTATCAAGACAGATGCTAACATGTGCAAAAAATTAGCTCCTAAAAACCTTAAAATAGAAACAGATATGCCTAATAAATAAACATTAGCTTCTGAGGGTGGATTTATCATTACAGAACAAATATTTAAATAAGTTTCAATAAAGCCAAAACCAAGTCCAGCAAATCCCATATATATCATAGCATCTATAGGTTCATCAAAATATCTTGTTGTAAAAATAAATAAAAAAATTAAAAAAAATTTTAAAAATTCCTCGATGATGGCTGAAAGGGCATAATATGAATAATTAGATTCAGTGAAATATTGGTAAATTTTCGCTTCTGCAAAGTAACTTAAAATAGCAGACATCAGACCTAATATGATAGCAAATAAAAGCATAAATTTTGGTTCAGGATGGTCATCTTCTAAATATATAAATTCCCACCAAATCCATATAGGTATTAATGATGTTAAAAATATAAAAGTGAAATTTGGAAAAAAACAAGAAATTAAATTTGCTGTGGCCACTTTTCGTGCAAAAGTAAATTCCTATTTCCTATCTCTTCCCATAAATATTCAGTAATAAAAGGCATAAAAGGATGTAATAATTTTAAAGAATTAATAACAATCATTCTTAAGACTTCGGGATTATTTTTAGTATCGCCTTTACAAGATTCTATATAAACATCACAAAAATGATTCCAAAAGAATTTGTATAGTCTTTTTAATGCATTTGAAAATTGAAAGTTTTCTATGTTTTTAGATACATATTTTAATGTTGAATTGAATGCTCTTATAATTTTCTTATCTTCACTGCTAAAGCCCTCTCTTTTTTTCATCTCTGGATATCTAATTAAATAAAATCTTATTGCATTGTATATTTTGTTTGCAAATTTCATACCATTTTCAACATTAGTCTCGTCAAACCGTAAATCTTGTAAATTTGTAGTTTGCCATATAAGTCCAAATCTTAATGCATCAGCACCATATTTTTCTATCAAATCTAATGGATCTATACCTGTACCAAGACTTTTCGACATTCTTTTGCCTTCTTTTGTAAGCACAGTCGGATGTATATAAACAAATTTAAATGGAGGTTTTTTCATAAAAAATATCCCTGAATAAATCATCCTTGCAATCCATAAATTTATAATATCTCTTGCAGAAAAAACTATATCAGCCGGATACCAATCTTTTTCTTTTTTAGTATATAAAATAGCAAAAGGCCACAAAGCAGAGGAAAACCAAGTGTCAAAAACTTCCTCTGTTCTATACCATTGATTCTTTTTACAATATTTACATCTTTTGTTTGGTTTTTTAGTGCTTACTACATAACTATCTTCACAATTTTTACAATACCAAACAGGCAAAACTTGCCCCCACCATATTTTTCTAGATATACACCAATCCCTTATATTTTTTAACCAATCAAAATATATTTTTTTAAACCTATTTGGAATAATATAAACTTTCCTGGTTTTGACAGCATCCTTAGCTATTTTAGCCAACTCTGTCATCTTTAAGAACCATTCTTTAGATGGAATCACTTGAAGTTCTGTTTGGCATCTATAACATATAGGTACATTATGCTTAATATCTTCTTCTTTTTCAAGCAAGCCTTTTTGTTTTAAAATGCTTAAGATTTTTTCTCTTGCTGTTAGATAATCCATATTTTCAAATTCAGGAACATTTACAATTTTTGCATCTTCATCTATTACTTTTATCATTTCTAAATTATGCCTTACTCCTATTTCATAATCAACTATACTATGAGCAGGAGTCACTTTTACTACTCCTGTACCAAATTTAGGATCAACCTTTATATCTGTAATAATTAATAGTTCTCTATTTAATATAGGTAAAATAGCAATTCTTCCAATATATTTGGTGTACCTTTGATCATTAGGATTAACAGCTAAGGCAACATCTCCTAACATTGTTTCTGGTCTAGTTGTAGCTACAGTTAAATATTCATCGCTGTCTTTTATAGGATATTTAATATAATAAATTTTTCCTTCTTTTTCAATATACTCTATTTCTAAATCAGACAAGCTAGTTTTACATCTTGGACAAAAGTTAATTGCTCTATAATCTCTATACACCCATCCTTTTTTGTAATATTCAATAAAAGCCCTTTCAACCCATTTCACATACTCTTTATCCATAGTAAATCTAGTTCTAGACCAATCAGGAGAAATGCCTAATTTTTTAAATTGTTCTAATATTATATTTCCATATTTTTCCTTCCATTCCCAAACCCTTTTAATAAATTTCTCTCTTCCTAAATCGAATCTAGTTAAACCTTCTTTTTTTAATTCTTTTTCAACAACATTTTGCGTTGCAATTCCCGCATGATCTAATCCAGGTATCCATATTATTTTATAATCATTCATCCTTTTATATCTTATTAGTACATCAAGTAAGGTATTTTGCAAAGAATGGCCCATATGCAAACTTCCGGTTACATTAGGTGGAGCCATTAATGCAATAAAATTTTTTGTACCCTTATGTTTTTCAACACTTAAATAGGGAAGCCATTTCTTATAAATTCTATCTTCTATATTTTTTGGGTCATATTTTGTTGGTAAAACCTTCATATTTTAAAATTATAACAAATAAACAAAAATTTAATTTTAAATGAATGGCTATTTTAGAAAGGAATTTTTAGATAAAAGATATTATGGAGAAATAATTAAAAGAACTGATGGTATTATTTTAACTAAAAATTATAAAGAAGGCGAACGTGTAATTATAGAAAAATTGATTTTTAAAGATAAAAATGGGGAAAAGTTAGATATAACAAGATTTTTGCCAGAGGGGTGGAAATTTGTTAAAAATAAAGAATTTTCTGCAAATAGAGAAAACAAAGAAATTAAATTGGGTAATTTAAAAGAAGTCGGAGCATTATTTACGATATTTCATGAAATAGGGCATGCTATATCTTATGAAAATAATATTGAAGATCCTAAAAAAATTTTAGAAGAATATACTCATAATTTAGAAAATAGACAGCTAACAAAAGAAGACATAATAAAAAGAGGAGAAAAAATAGAAGACTATGAAGAAATACTAGTTTATGATCCTTATGGTAAGAGTGTGGGATTTGACAGAGATGAGCCGTTCTTTACCATGTTAGTTCCTAAAAAAGTTATAAAAAATTACGGAGAAGCACTAGCTAAATTAGAAAGAAATGCGTGGGCTTATGCTTTAAATCAAATTAGAAATTTAAGAAATAAAGGAATAATAATTGAAAATGAATTACCAACCTTAGAAAAGCTTGTAAATTTTATTTATTCTTGTCTATTAACATATGAAGAAGATTTCAAGAAAAGATATAAAGATCCAACTCCCTATTTTACTAAAGGTAAGAAGTTTGAAAAAATAGAAGAATTATTTAAAAATTGGGCGGGAGAGGAATCGAACCTCTGACCTTCTCGTTGTAAGCGAGACGCTCTACCACTGAGCTACCCGCCCATATATTCTGAAATTATCCCCACCCCTATCCCTAAAATTAAAATTATCATTAAAATTATAATCAAGAATTTCGGTATTTTAAAATATTGATATTCTTTAAGACGGAAGTAACATAGAAGCAATATGAAAAGATTGAATCCCAAAAATATACTACCTATCAGGCTAACTAGTTTAGCAATATCCGCCAAGTTTAAAAATGTTAATATTAAAACAAAAAAGGAAACAATTAACCAAGAATAAATATGCTTTATTTTATAATCAAATTGAAGACCTCTTTTTAAATAAAAAGCCAAAGCTATAAATGTAGTAAAAATATTTAAGATAGCTAATATTGCAACTGAAATAGGTATAATTTTATTGTCAATGTTTTTTAAATTTTCTAATATAGTAGGAGAAACATTTTTGCCAAAAACACCATAAATAGAAGCTGTAAATATTAAATATAGAAGAGAAATCAAAAAAATAGAAATCAAATTAATTATTAACATTTTATTCTTATTTTTTCCTATTAAGTCGTAAACCATTTGCAAAGAAGAATAACCTGTAAATGCAAAAACTAATATACCATAACTTAGCCAAGGGTTTAAAAATTCTATTTTGAAATTAGAAAATTCTATCTTAGGCAAAAAATAAAATCCTAAAAATAAAAAAATGAGAACCATCAAAAGACCGAGTAAAAATTCAACTTTAGCAAAAGGATTTGTTGAAAAGAAAATTATTAATATTACTAATAAAGCATAAAAAATTTTTATAAATAAATCATTATCTATCGGTATCAAAATTTTAGTAAAATTCGATAAAGCTAAGTAATAACTAATAAAAACCAGTAGATTCCCTATAAAATCAATGATCCAGACTATATTTTTATAATTTTTCCCTAAAATTTTTTCTGCTAATCCAGGTAGATTATGCTTTTCTTCGACTTGGAAAATTATTTCACTATAAGATAAATGAACTAAGAACATCAAAATAGGTACAATTAAAAACCAAATCCAAAAATAAATTCCAGATTTAGATAAAGCATATGGCAAGATAAAAATACCCAAACCTATTATTGTACTTGCAATTAAAAATATACTATAAATGATCTTGTTCATCTTTTCTAATTTTATTTTCAATAAAAGGCAATATAGATAATACTAAAATTACTAAAATAGTGGTAACAAAAGCTTCTAAATAAAAGCCTTGACCAACAGCAGCTCCTATTGCGGCAGTAACCCATAAAGCAGCTGCAGTTGTTGCGCCCCAAATTCTTTCTTTTTCAAAAAATATAATTCCACCACCTAAAAATCCTATACCTAAAATAATATTAGCTAAAATTCTAGAAGATGGATCAATCCCGAATTTGGTTGCAATTATAGAAAAAAGCGTAGCACCTAAACTAACTAATGCAAATGTTCTTAAACCAATGTACTTTTTTAAAAAACTTCTTTCAGCACCTATTAATGCTCCTAAAGATGTTCCTAAAAACAATCTATATATAATTTCTATATAATCCATTTTTAAATAAGTTCAATTAATTTATTAATCAAATTTTTAGGATCTGGTTCCCAAATTATTTTATTATGCTCCTTTTTTGCTTCTTCTATAATATGTCTCATATATTTTTCTTCTCCCCCAGAACCAGTTAAAATTCCCATAGGTTTCTTTTCCTCGTACGCTATAATAAATTCGTTTAAAGTTCCAGTTCTTCCACATATAAAAATTACTGCATCACCTGATCTTACTAAAATTAAATTTCTACCCGAATGGTTTAACCCTGTATAAAAAATTATATGATGATAATCAGTTGGTAATTCATAAACTTTTATATGCTCATCTTCATTTAAAGCAGGTGAGAAACCTATTACATAACCACCATTTTCATAAGCACCTTTTGCAGCCCAAAAAGGTGCGCCTGTAGTAGCTCCTGTTAAAGTTATTATATTTCTTTCTGCTAATTCTTTGCCAATCTCATAAGCTAATTCATTAATATTACTTGAGCAAAAAGCTGTATCTGCTGCACCAGAAATTGCTATTTTAATTTGTCTCATTTTAATAATTTAAATATTTTTTAATTAAATCATCCTCAAAGTCTTTGAAATTTCTTTTATTCCTTATAAGATCTCTGGGTTTTTTTGCAAGAAAATGATTTACACCAGAAACTCTTCTTAACAATCTTTTATTTTTTGTGATTTTAATTCTTTTTAAAACAGATTTTCTAGTTTTACCTGGAGCCATTTTCATTTTTTGTAAATAGTAATTACTAAATTATTCCCAATTTTCTTTAGATCATTTGTAATTTTAATTGGCATTTCTATCATTTCTAAGAATTTCTTTAATTTTGCTTCAGCCAAATCTATATGTAAAACTTGTCTTCCTTTTAAAATCATTCTTATTCTAATTTGATTACCTTCTTTCAAAAACTCTTCTATTTGCTTTGCTTTCCTCTTCAAATCACCTTCAGCTTCCTGGAAACTTATCCTGATTTCCTTAAGTTCACTTGTTTCCCTTTTTTGTTTTTTCTTTAGCTGATATAAAAATTTTTTGTAATCTCCTAATTTAACAACTGGCGGATCACTTTTTTCTGAAATTAAAATAAGACCAGTATTATTTTTTTTAGCAATTTCTCTTGCTTCTTCTAAATATAATATGCCAATCTGTTTACCTTCTTCTGAAATTAATCTTACCTTTTTTCCTTTAATATTTTCTAATCTTGGATCAAACAGTTTTCTATATTATTTTACTATAATTTCGACTATAATAAATGATCTGCGATTTTACTTGCAGCATATGCTTCAGGCTTAATTTTAACTTCAAATCCATAGCCTTTAATTAAATTAATAATCTCTTTTACAACGCTTTTACTTTTTCCATTTGTGCTTAAATCTAAATGTAACTCAAATTCAAAATTTAGTTCTTCTTTTACTAGCACATCAAGGATTTCTTTGCTGATTTCTAGACTTATATTAGCTTCTTGCCATAATCTGCTATATATATCCATTTTTTTATCTGTAGAAACTCTTTTCCAAAAATATCTAGCACCGTATCCAACCCTATGAACAACTATTACAGAAATAAAATCAACTCTATCATCATAATTTTCTGAATCTGTACCAACTAGTATCTTATATTTATATCTTCCATCAGCTAATATAAAATTCTTTATTTCATTGATTAACAATTCTTTGGTTAAATTTTTACCATATGCTGTTTTAAACCCCTTAAGCATTATTATTTAATTTTATAAAATTCTTCGTAAAATTCATACAATATAACCATCATAGGTAAAATAGCTAGAATACCCAATACCCCTCCTATTTTAGCTCCTATTAATATGCTTATTAATGTAATAACAGGTTTGATTTTTAATGCTGTTTTAGCTACTAATGGTACTAATATATTATTTTCTAATTGTTGAATAATAATAAAACCTATTAATACCCACAATATTTTATTTGGATCATGAGATAAAGTCAAAATAATAGCAACAGTAGCCCCTATTATTGGACCTATTATAGGTATAATTTCAGTAATACCAGCTATAAGACCAATAAGACCTGCATAAGGTAAGCGCAAGAAAAATATTAACAGATAACTCGATAAACCAATTGAAAACATAAGAAATATTTGAGCAGCTAGCCAAGATGATAATTTTTTCTTAATTTTGTTAAAAAGTTTCAAATATAAGTCCTCTTTTTCTTTTGAAAAAAACCTAAAAAAGTCAGGAATAAAATTTGGTTGTGTTGCTATATAAAAAGACAAAACCAAAACAAGTATGATATTAAAAAGCCCGCCTATAAAATTTAAAACTGATTTTGTTGTATTAAAAACAAATTCTGGTGTAGGAGTTTTCGAAAAAGCTTTAAAATAATCAGAAAGCCATTTTAATCCTAAATTTTCTATATAATCTTGAATATTAGGTAATATATTTTTAATTTCTAAAATAATAATTGGAGCAAGTAGGTACAAAGATATAACAAAAATTAATGAAAAAAATAAATAAATTAAAGGAATGCTTAAATAGAAGGGAATTTTGAATCTTTGTTTTATATAAATGCCCCATTGTTGGATAGCTAAACCAAAAACTGCAGAAATAAAAACAATAAACAAAATTTCTTTTAAATACCAAAGAGATACAAATATCAAAGGTATTAACCAAAAAATAATAAATTTTTTAATATCTATCTCACCAAAGAGATTCATAATTCAAAAATTATAAATATTTTTTAAAAATATCAAAAATTTTAATTTTACTATATTCAGGAGGAACTAAAATAGCAAATTTCAAATTGTTCCAACTAATTAACCTTTTTAATTCCCTTTTTATTTGCTCTTCATTTACTTTATTAATTTTTTCTATGTACTCTTTAGGAGAAATAAATTTATTAAATAAAATATAATTTATGCCATACAAATAAGCCATATTTAGAGATGATTCTGCACTAGAAAGTATAGTTGTTTTTAATATAGCTTTAGCTTTTTCAATTTCATCATCACTAATTTTAGTTGATTTTAATGAATTTAGTTCTTCTAATAATCTTTTAATTGTTATTTCAATCTTTGGCAACGAAGAGCCGGTTTGAATATATAAATAACCCCTATCTGTATAAGAATCTAAATCAACTTTTATATAATAAGTAATTCCTAATTCCTCTCTTAAAATTCTAAATATTCTTGAACTAAAACCATAACCCAATAAACTTGTTAATACTCTCAACGGATATCTACGATCTTTTAGTTTTTTAATACCATCTGTTATAAACAATAATAATAGATGTGCCTGCTTAAGTTCTTTTTTGTTAATTATCTTGCCTTTAGTTTTAGGTATTTTTTGATAATTTAAATTATTTTTAAATGGGCTTTTATTTTTATTATATTTCTCAAATAAATTTTCTAATATCCTGATAATTTTATTTTCATTAAAATTGCCTACTAAAACTAAATATGAATTATTTACAGTATAATGGTTTTTAAAATAATTTAAAATATCATTTCTACTGAAAGCTTCTAGATTCTTTTTGGTACCTAAAATAGACCATCCTGCAGGTTGATCTCCAAAGGTGATTTTTAAAACTTCATCAAATATAAAAGAAGTAGGAGTATCCATATGAAAATTAATTTCTTCCAAAACAACATTTCTTTCCTTTTCTATTTCATCTTCAGGAAATAATGGATTACAAAGAATATCAGCTAATATTTGTATAGCTCTTTCGAAATATTCAGGCAGAGTTTTAATAAAATATCCAGTATATTCATAGGAAGTAAAAGCATTGTAATCTGCACCTATTTTATCAAGTTCTAAGCCTAAAATTTTAGAATCTGGAAATTGTTTGCTGCCTTTAAAAAATAAATGTTCTATAAAATGCGAAATTCCATTATTTTTTTTATTTTCATAATCAGTACCTGTTTTAACTAAAGCTAATATTGAATTTGTAATAAGTTCATCTGATTTGTAAAGAATTACTTTAAGTTTATTTTTAAGAGCTACTAACTTGGGCAGTTTCATTTTCTTTGTTTTTATTCTTTATAGGGATAGGCCTTTTTTTACCTTTAATAATTCCCTTTTTAATTAATAAATTCCAAACAGAATCTGAAACCTGTGCTCCATTTTTTAAATAAAATTCAATACTTTCTTTATCAAATTCACCCACCTTTTTTCTTGGATCCCACCAACCCAATTTTGCTATATATTTACCATGCAATTTACTCCTTTTTTCTTGAAGCACTATTCTAAAGATTTTTTGATGTTTTTTGCCAACAGGTTGAAATCTTATGACTAACATATTTTTATACAAATTCAATAATACTTAATTCTGCTCCATCGCTTTTTCTTCTTAAGGGTAATTTTATAACTCTTGTATAACCTCCATTTCTTTCTTTATATCTGGGTGCTATTTCATAAAATAATTTATAAGCAGATTTTTTCGGTAATTTACTAAGCAATCTTCTTAAAGCTGCTAAGTTTTGTTTTTTAGCAATTGTAATCATTTTTTCTATAATTCTTTTCAAATATTTTGCCTTTTCGGTAGTAGTTTTAATTTTTTCTTTCATAATAAGATGATGGGCCATATTTCTAAACAAAGCCTTTCTTTGGTCTTTTTTTCTATGAAATTTTTTTGTTTTAACTAGATGCTTCATTGATTATAGTAAAATGCTTAATTAAAATTTCTGCAGCATCTTTTAATGCTTTATCTGGCGTGATGGTACCATCTGTTTCAATAGTTATTCTTAGTAGATTATAGTCAGCCCTTTCCCTATATACTATATTTTCAACTTCATAACTTACATTTACAATTGGAGAAAATATTGCATCTAAAACTATTGTTCCAGGTTCTACTCTTTCTTTTTCTCTTTCTTCCGCAGAGGAATAACCATAACCTTTTTCTACTGTTAGCTTCATTTTTATTTCTGCTTCACTCGAAGTAATTGTTGCTATTTTTAATTCGGGATTTACTATTTCTACGCCTGCAGGGCACTTTATATCTTTTGCGTATATTTCACCTTCCCCCTTTTTATAAAGTTCTAATTCTACAGGTTCTTCTCCTTCATACTTCACTCTTACTTTTTTAAGTGCTAATAAAATATCAATAACATCTTCCAATACACCTGGAATAGAAGTAAACTCGTGCAAAACGTTTTCTATATGAACTAAAGTAATCGCCGCACCTCTGATTGAAGATAAAAGAACCCTCCTTAAAGCATTTCCAATTGTAACTCCATATCCTGGATACAAAGGAGCAATTTCAAAAGTTGCTTTATTTTTTTCAGAAGATACAAGTTTTGGTTTTTCTGGTAAGATTAATTCTTTTATCATTTATTTAAAAATAATATAAATTTTTAATTCGACTTATTTAGAATAATATTGTAAGGCTAAAGGCACATTAAAGGGTAAATTAAGCTCTTCAGGCTCCGGATATCTTAAAAATTCACCTTTTAAAGTATTAATATCTATTTTAAGCCAAGGTGGCGGAGAATATATTTTTAATTTTTTTTGCAAATCTTTAAATGGTTCAATATTTTTACTTGCAGGCCTTATTTCTATTATATCTCCAGGCTCTAATAATAAAGAGGGAGTTTTTACTCTTTGACCATTAACTAAAAAATGACCATGGGAAACAAGCTGTCTAGCATGAAGCTTTGAATTTGTATACCCCAGCCTCCAAACAACATTATCTAATTTACTTTCTAATAACTTAATCAAAGCAATGGGCAAAGGCTCTTTCCATTTCTCTGCTTTTTCTATGAAATTTTTAAGTTGTTTTTCTTTCAATAAATAATAAAATCTTATTTTTTGTTTTTCAACAAGACTTCTTCCATAGTCAGATAAAACCCTCGGTTTATTCCCATGCATTCCAGGCCTTGTTCTTCTTCTTGATAACGCACATTTATTAGAAGAGCATCTCTCGTTCCACAAAATTTTTTGTCCTAAACTTCTACAAATTTTGCACTTTTTAGCAATAAGCATTATACTCTTCGAGGTTTAGGAGGTGTAGGACCACCGAAAGGAATTGGAGTCCTATCCTCTATAGATATAATATTTAAATCAGAATTAAATAAAACTCTCAAAGCAGATTCCCTGCCAGGTCCTATGCCTTTTATTATAATCTTAACTTCACCAACATCAAAATTTGCTTTAATTTTTTCTAATAAAACCTCAGCAGTTTTTGCTCCTGCATAAGGTGTAGCCTCTTTTGTGTTTTTAAAACCACAACTTCCCGCTGATGACCAGCACAAAACATTTCCATTTGCATCAGTGAAACACATTAGAGTATTATTAAAATGGGAATTAATATGAATAATACCAACATCAACCCTTTTTTTCTTTTTTGCTTTTTTAATCTTTATGCCTTCTTCTTTTATCTCTTCTCCTTGTATTGTTTTTGTTCTCGTTCTACCCATTTTTATTTTTTAGATAATTTTCTTTTACCAGAACCAACTGTTTTACGTGGTCCTTTTCTTGTTCTTGCGTTTGTTCTTGTTCTTTGTCCCCAAACAGGTAATTTTCTTGAATGCCTTAATCCTCTATAACATTGAATTTCTATAAGTCTTCTTATATTTGCCTGTATTTCTCTTTTTAAATCACCTTCAATCTTTAAATTTTCATTTATATATTTTTCAATTTTACCAATCTCTTCAATAGAAAGCTCTTTAGTTTTTTTCATAGGATCAATATTCAGATATTCACATATTTTTTTAGCCAAAGATCTTCCAATCCCATATATTTTAGGCAACGCAAATAAAATCCTTTTTTCACTTGGTAATTCTACTCCTGCAATTCTAACCATTTTTAACCTTGTCTTTGTTTATGTTTTGGATTTTCGCAAATAACATACAATCGACCTTCTCTTTTTACTATTTTACACTTTTTACACCTTTTTTTAATTGATGCCTTTACTTTCATTTTTTTATTTTCTTTTAATAATTCTACCTCTTCTTTTATCATAAGGAGAAAGTTCAACAACAACCTCATCCCCTGGTACTATTTTAATATAATTAATTCTCATCTTGCCTGATAAATAAGCTAAGACTTCACCTCCATTTTTTAATTGTACTTTAAAAGTTGTATCTGGCAACGCCTCAATTACTATTCCTTCCACTATTTCTTTTTTCATTTTTAAAAATATAATCGGGGTGGCCGGATTCGAACCGGCAATCTCGTGGTCCCAAACCACGCGCCTTAACCATTAGGCCACACCCCGTAATTTTAAAATGGACCCAGAGGGACTCGAACCCTCGGCCTCCGCCATGCCATAGCGGCGCTCTACCAACTGAGCTATGGGCCCTTTGTAATATTAATTTTATCAATTTTCTTTTTCTTTTACAAATGGAAAATATATAACTTCTTTTAAATATTTACTATTAGTTAAAATCATAACTAATCTATCAATCCCTATTCCTAATCCTGCTGTGGGTGGCATTCCATATTCTAAAGCTTCTATAAATGTTTCATCATAAGGATGAGCCTCTTCATCACCTTGTTTCAAAAGCTTACTTTGCTCTTCGAATCTATTTTTTTGATCTATTGGATCGTTTAATTCTGCAAAAGCATTTATAACCTCCAAGCCACCTATATAACCTTGAAACCTTAATGTTAATTCAGGGTTTTTTCTATTTAATTTTGCTAAAGGAGATATTTCTTTTGGATGATCAATCAAAAATGTTGGCTGAATTAATTCTTTTCTAATAATTTTTTTGAAAATCTCATCAACTATTTTACCTTTTGTTATTATTTTTGGGTTAAATTCTATATTATTCTTTTTTGCAAAATTTATAAAATCTTCTAAACTATTTTTAAAATAATCTAAGTCTGTATATTTTTTTATTATATCAACATATTTAATTCTTTTCCATTTTTTCCCAAAATCTATTTTGTGTCCTTGATATTCTATGATATACATCTCTTTTTTATTAAATTTTTTATTAAATCTTTTTACAAGTTCTTTTATAAGTTCTTCTACAAATTTCATTAAAGATTCTCTATCACAATATGCGTAATAGAGTTCCATCATTGTAAATTCTGGATTATGTTCTCTATCTATTCCTTCGTTTCTAAAATTTTTACCTATTTCAAATATTTTTTCAAAACCACCAACAATCATTTTTTTAAGATAAAGCTCTGGCGCTATTCTTAAATATAAAGGAATATCTAATGCTTCTAAATAAGTTTTAAAAGGTTTAGCCAGAGCCCCACCATAATGAGTTTGCAAAATTGGAGTTTCAACTTCTACAAAGCCTTTTTCCCACAAAATTTCCCTTAAAATTCTTATGATATAAAATCTTTTGTCGAAAATCAATTTATCTTCATCATAAAATATTGTTCTTAGATAAGGATTTCTAATTAACAGCTCTTCATCCCTAAATTTATAATATTCTTTAGGAAAATTTTTTAATGATTTAGATAATAAAACATATTTTTTTACTAGTACACTTTTTTCTTTAGTTTTGGGCAAAAAAGCATTACCATAAATATTAATAAAATCTCCTATTTTAAAAATTTCTCTAAAAATTTTAAATTTCAAAGTAAAATCTTTTTTAAGTATGCATTGAATTTTACTTGTCTCATCTTTAATATCTATAAAAATAATATTTCCATGATCTCTAATAGCCATTATTCTTCCGACTATCCAAAAGCGCTTTTTATTTTTTAAAAATTTTCTGAAATTTAAAATAATTTCTGATATGCTAAAATCCCTCTTACTTTTTTCTGGATAAGGATCAATTCCTATTTTTTTAATTTTTTCTATTTCTTCTAACATTATTGACTAATCTGTCTTTGTTGTAATCCTTGCTCTAATTGTGCAGAAATTTGTTGATAAACAGGAACTATAATTGAAACTGCAATTAATCCTACGATTAATCCTACAAAAACTATAAGAAGCGGCTCAAGTAATGTCATAAGATTTTTAATAGTATATTTTACCTCATCTTCATAATATTTTTCCATAACTTCTAATACTTTATTCAAATTCCCTGTTTCTGAGCCTATTATCATAACTCCTGAAAATACTGGAGGAAAAATCTTTTCTTGAGATAAAACTTCTTCAAAATTAGAGCCACCTTGAATTTTTTGATGCATTCTTAATGTAGCTTCTTTTAATTCAGGATGAGAGATGACCAAACTAGTAAGATATAGCCCTTGAGAAATCGTAATACCGCTTTCTATTAGAGATCCTAAAATAAAACAAAAAGACCTTAAATTCATATTTAAAATTAAATTTTTTAAAATAGGCAATCTTAAACTTATTTTTAGCAAAATATTCCTTCCCTTTCTTGTAATTAAAAGTGAAATTAATATAACTATAAATAGAAATAAAAAACTAAAAATTAACTTAATATGATCCCCGATCCATATACCTGTTGTTAGAATAACCCTTGAAAAAGCAGGCAATTTTGTGCCCATTTGTTGGACTAAGCCAGCAATTTTAGGTATAACAAAAGTTGTTACTAATATAATCAC
Organism: Candidatus Paceibacter sp.; assembly: GCA_023255765.1. GTDB lineage: Bacteria > Patescibacteriota > Minisyncoccia > UBA6257 > HR35 > JAGDVT01. Next base: position 30,555 of record JAGDVT010000033.1, read on the forward strand.
TGCAAATGCGGCTATTAATATTATAGAAGGATAAAGTAAAGAAGACATAAGCTCCGTTCTGACATTCTTTTCTTTTTCTAAATCCTCTACCCACTTATCAAAAGTTTTTGTAAGATTACCAGAAAGCTCACCTATTTTAATTAACTCTATTTCAACAGGAGTAAAGCTTTCAGGAAAATATTGAAATGTCAAATAAAATGGACTCCCTTTTTCTAAATTATAAATTAAAAACAAAACAAAATCTTTTAAAATCCCATCTTTTAAATTCTTTACGAAAATTTTTAAACCATCTATAAATCCAGCTCCTGATTTTAATATAAGAGATACATTTCTTGCAAAAAAAATTTTATCTTTTAGAGATATTCTTTTTAATGGTTTTAATATTTTATAAAAAAAAGTTTCAGCAGATAAAGAAATTTTAATAGGAGTAAGTCCCAATCCTGATAAATAATCTGTGATTTCTTGTTCCGATTCAGCAATTAATTTTGCTTTATGTATTTTACCTAATTGATCTATAGCGACAAATTTATAAAAATTCATTTTATTCTTTGATTACCCTTAATACTTCTTCTAATGTTGTAATACCAGCTACAACCTTTTCAAAACCATCTTCAAACATTGTTTTAAAGCCTTTATTTCTTAATAAATCCTTAAATTCAACTAGATTAAATTCTTTTCTTGATAAATAATCAGCAATTTCATCATCTACAAAAAACATTTCAAAAATACCAGTTCTTCCTTTATATCCTGAATAACCACAATATTCACACCCCCGTCCTTTATAAATATACCGAGGAGATTGGAAATTTTCAATTTGTTCCTTCGACCAGCCAGATCTATAAAGTTGGTCCTTTATCATTTCTTCTTGATAAGGTTTAATTTCTTCGGTAAATATGCAATTTAAGCAAATTTTTCTTACCAATCTTTGTGCCATAACTAAAACTAAAGTTGAAGCAACCAAATATTTTGGTACCCCTAAATCTATTAATCTTGGAACTGCGGTTGGGGCATCATTAGTGTGCAAAGTAGAAAGTATTAAGTGTCCTGTCAATGCTGCTTGTATTGCTATATCAGCAGTTTCAAAATCTCTAATCTCACCTACCATTATTATGTTTGGATCTTGTCTTAAAAGCGCTCTTAAGCCAGAAGCAAAAGTTAAATCTACTTTAGGATTAACTTGTATTTGATTCACTCTTTCCAATTCATATTCAATAGGATCTTCAATTGTACATATATTAACCTCAGGTCTATTTAAAAGCTGTAATATTGTATATAAAGTAGTAGTTTTACCAGATCCAGTAGGTCCAGTAGAAAGAATCATGCCATAAGTTTTCTCCATTGCTGCTTCCATTAGTTTTTGAGCTTTTTCATTCATACCAAGTTCTGCTAAAGAAGTAGGTCTAAATGTAGATGCCAATAACCTTAAAACAGCTTTTTCTCCATACATTGTTGGCACTATAGAAACCCTTATATCAAACTCAAAATCGCCTAATTTTGTTTTAAATCTTCCATCTTGAGGTCTGAAATGTTCATCCAATTGAAGTTGAGATAGTATTTTTATTCTAGCAATCAAAGATGGATGTAAGTTTTTAGGTAATCTCATAATTTCTCTTAATACACCATCTATCCTAAATCTTACTAAACTATAATCAGCAAATATTTCTATGTGTATATCAGATGCATTAAGTCCCATCGCGTAATTTAAAAGATTATCTACAATTCTGGTAGCAGAAATCCTTTCTTCTTCCTCTGTGAGAAAAGCTTTTTCAAATACTTGAACATCCTTTGTTAATAATTGTTGGTATTTTTCTCTATATAATGCTTGATAATTTATTAATGCTCTTTGTATTTCATCCTCAAATGCAAATAAAGGCTCAATTTTTTTACCGGTTATATTAGATACAAGATTAATTGTCTCAAAATCTCTAGGATTTGCCATTGCTAAACTTAAAGTATCTCCTTCAATATCTACAGGAATAACTTTTTTCTGTATAGCAATCTGTTCTGGAACTAACCTTAACACACTAGGATTTATCGAAATAAACCTTAAATTTGCTCTTTTAACACCTAAGTACTCACTTAATATATTTCCAAAATAATCTTTATCAAGCCATCTTCTGCTAAACATTAAGTCTAAAGGATGAATATTTAGTCTTTTTGCTTCTTTTTGTATTTCTTCCCAAGTAGATTCGTCAACTAAATGATTTTTTATTAAAATATCCTTTAATTCTGTTTCTGATATTATCATGGTTTAAATAATTCCAAAATTCCTAATTTGTTTTTTGCTATCATATTAATTATTATAAGAAAAATAGCGATAAAAACCCAATTATCTTTTAAAGAGATTTTTTCAAAAAAATCACTTTTTCTTTTTAATTTATTTAAAATGTGCAAAAAGAAAATAATAGCGAAACCAAAAATAATTAGAAAGAAATTTAATGGGAAATCAATAAATGAAGTTAATATAGGAATAATATAGTATTCTTCCTCGTAAAATAATGTTTCTTTAAACATTTTATTTAAAAAATAAATAAGTAAAAATACCCAAAAAGCCCCTAATAATCTCCAAACAAAATCTTTATAAATATGATGATATGTATAAGAGATAAAATAAAAAATAGATTGATTCGGCGGTAATAAATTTCTCGAAATAGGATGACTTGCCCAAACTATATATTGAACGTATTCTAAGTAAATAATATAAAACAAAGCTAACAAAAAATAAATTAAAAATATTAAAATCCAATAAATTTTTTCTTTCCTTCTGA
>JAGDVT010000016.1 GCA_023255765.1 Candidatus Paceibacter sp.
AGGTATTAAGGAGGGGTGCCGGAGTGGACTAACGGGACGGCCTGGAGAGCCGTGGCCTCTTTCCGAGGCCTCGTGGGTTCGAATCCCACCCCCTCCGCAATTACCTTTTACTTATCCATTTATTTCATTTAATATAAAACCTTTTTAACTTTTCTTTGTAATAATATATAATTAAAGCTTTAATAAAAAATTCGGGCCTGCAAAATGCAGCAACCAAATTGCAACCGAAAGACCAAACATCCACTCCAATATTTTCAAAAATACTTCAACATATTCTACATCCCCCATAATCACACACCAAATCACTCCTACTAACATTACTAAAATCACTATTCCTAATCCGATTATACCACTAATAAGTACATAAGCCGGTGGTGAGATAATAAAAAAATACTTATCACAACACCTGTCAAATATCCAGAAATGATATTATTTTTTACTTATCCATCTGTTATTCTTAATATAAAACCTCCATAATTTTTCTTTGTATTCTTCAGCATAATCTATCCCTATTCTTTTTGCTTTAATTATATTTTTATTATCTACCTTCTCTCCATATTCCAACCAAATTTTATTGCTACTACATAAATCTTCTGCCCAAAATGAATTATCTAATTTTAATTCCTTACAAAGATTCCCGGGACCTTTTGGATTTTTTAAATTTTCAATAGGTTCTAAACTTCTAATTAATACACATTCAGGATATCCTTCTTTATATGTTGTGATATTAAGTTGATAATAATTACCATAAACTAAATATATATAAATATGACCTCCCTTCAAATATTCTGCTAAATTTCTTTTTGTAACTTTGCAATTTTTACAAATGAGTATTCTTTTAATAAATTTTTCTTTATCTTCAATATATTTCTCTACTCTGTTCCAATTTTCTCTTAAAATTTTCAATTTTAAATTCTTAGGTTGTTCTTTTTTAGAATATGCATGAGATGCCTTATCTTTTGGTCCAATATATGCTTCTGTTTCTACAATTTTGCCAACTAAAAATTTATTTCCAAATTTTCTAACTATATACTGACCTAACAATTCTTTTGCAACAATTAAAGTTTTTCTAGTATAAAAATCTCTCTCGATTTTCATTTATATTATTTTTATTTTACATTATTTTATAAAGCGTAATTTGTTTTGGCCAAAATAACAAGCAAGAAATTTAGATGCAATATTGATTAATCTAATTTTAAGATGCGTTTTTAAAAAATCCCTAGGTAGTGGAGAAAGGCATGGGAAAATATACTAAAGGTATCTGGAGGAGAAGAGGCTCTTTATAGGTTATATGAATCTAGAGTTAGGTATAAAAAGTATACTGGTAGATTGTATAGGAAGTCGAGTATAAAATAAAAATACAATAGAAGCTGTTGATTAAAATAAGCTCGAAAAGGGGGTGGTTCCGCCTAACTCAGGGGGCTTTAATGCCCCCTGTTGTTTTTATTAATTCTGTTAATTTCCAAATATCGCCTGCTCCCATTATTATACAAATATCACCTGCCTTCAGATTTTTTTCCAAAAAATCTGCTATTTCACTAAAATTTTTAATATAATAAACATTATTTTTTCTTTTTGAAATTTCATTAGCTAAAATTTTAGAATTTATTTTCTTTTTTATTTCTTCGCTTTCCCTGCCTGCAACACTATATATATCTGTCAAAATTACAAAATCTGCTTCATCAAAAGCATCTATAAATTTATCAAATAACATTAAAGTTCTATAATATTGATGAGGTTGAAATACAATAAATAACCTACCTTTGTTTACTAATTCCCTTGCTGCTTTTAGTGTAGCTTTTATTTCTGTTGGATGATGACCATAATCATCGAATATTTTCGCACCGTTTATCTTACCTCTATATTCCAACCTTCTCCATACTCCTTTAAATTCATTTAATGCTTTTAAAATTATTTCATCTTTTATTTTAAATATCTTTGCTACATTTAAAGCACCTATTGCGTTACTTATATTATGAATTCCAGGAACTTTTAATTTTAAATTTTTCGGTTTATCCTTAATTGAATAAAATTTAATCTTAATCCCCTTCCCTATTTTTTTATCTTTTAATAACTTCAAAATATTCTTATCATCTTTATTAACTACTAAAAATTTTCTAAATTTATTTAATTTACCTAAATCTTTATCATAATTAAGTCTATTTATGAATTTTGCAAAAGTTATAAAAATATTTTTTAAATTTTTGAAATAATCTAGATGTTCTTCTTCTATGTTTGTAATCAAAATTATATCTGGATAGTGATTTAAAAAACCTGCTTTATATTCATCTGCTTCTATTATTAATATCTTACTTTTACCCAATCTAAAGTTGCTTTCTTCTTTATTTTTCCCAAATCCTCTTACTTTTGTTCCTATTATAACAGTGGGATCTAATCTAGCTTTAATAAAAATGTTTGCTATCATAGCAGTTGTTGTGCTTTTCCCATGCATACCAGAAACAGCAATTGTAAAATAATTCTTAGTTAATTCTCCTAGTGCTTGGGGGTAAGAAAGTATTTTTATACCTAATTTTTTCGCTTTTAAAATTTCTGGATTATCTTCTTTGATTGCAGATGTATAAATAACTAAATCAGTATCATTATCCAAATTTTTACTTTTGTGTCCTAAATGAAATTTAATTTTTTCTAATTCTTCTTTGCTAAAAACAACAGGATAATTTAAATCGCTTCCTGTTACTTGGTTGCCATTATACAAATAATATTTTGCTAAAGCACTTATTCCTATTCCTCCTATTCCTATAAAATGTATTTTCATTTTTAATATTATAATTTAATAAAATGGGGTGGAGATTACGAAAGCAAATTTTTATTGCATTTATTTTTCTCTTAATTTTATCAATTCCATTATATTTTTTATATTTAAAATTTAAACCAGGCCCTTCTTGCTATAACAATAGACAGGATTATAACGAAGAAGGAGTTGATTGTGGTGGACCTTGCCCGCCATGCGAAGTTTACAAACTTCAAGATTTAATTGTTAAAAAACCGCAAATTGTTATTTATCCGGACCAAAGTATGGATGTTGTAGTTCCTGTTACAAATCCTAATGAAGAATATGGTTTGAAAAGTTTCAATTATGAAATATATTTTTATGGCAATAATCCTAACGAGGTAGCAAAGATAGAAGGAAATAGTTTTATCTTCCCCTTAGAAGAAAAATATATCATAGAAACAGCAATTTCTTCTCCTAAATTCTTAATCAAAAATGCTACTATAACAATAAATTATAAAAAAGAAAATTGGGTTAAAACAGAAGAAAGAAAGCCGAATATAGAACTTTTAAGCTACAAATATAATGAAAATTATTTAGAAGCTAGCATTTTAAATAAAGATTATAAAAATTATGATAAATTAAATTTATATTTCCTTTTATATGATGAATTTAACACCTTAATGGGAGTAGTAAAAACAGAAGTTTATGATTTCAAATCAAACGAAGTTAAAAACATTAAAATTTATTCCCTGCCCCCACTTTTAGGAGAACCTAACTTAGTTATTCTATATTCTGAAAAGGAATTTTAAAAATGAAATTAAATTTTATTATTATTTCTATATTAGCAATTTATATGCTTTTTTCTCTTTCTACAATTTTTTCAATAGGAGATATTGATGCTTTTTATAAGCAAATAATTTTCTGGTCTATTGCTTTTTTAATTATAATTTCCTCACAATTTATACATTATGACTCTATTTTACGTTTCCCATATTTACAAATTTTCTACTTAATTTCAATAATCAGCCTTATTGCGCTTTTTATATTACCTTCTAAGGAAAGAATTTGGTTTAATATATCAGGTTTTGCTATTCAACCTTCGGAATTTGTTAGAATAATTTTCATATCTTCTTTAGCTATATTTATAAGCAAGCATTATAATCTATTAAAAAATTATTTTTTCTTATTTTTGAGTTTTTTAATTACATCGCCTTTAACCCTGCTTATATTTTTACAACCAGATATGGGTATGTTTATATTATATTTTTTAACATGGTTATTTAGCGTTTTAATTTTTCTATCTAAAAAACAAATTTTTTATATTTCGCTAATCCTAATTATATTATTTTTAATTGGCTGGTTTTTTATTTTCAAAGATTATCAAAAGGAAAGAATTTTAACATTTATTAATCCTGAAAGGGACCCCTTAAAATCAGGATATAATTTAAAACAACTGAGAATTACTATAGGCTCTGCAGGTTTATTAGGAAAAGGGTTTGGAAAAGGGACTCAAGCTAGATTAGGTTTTCTGCCTTCTTCGAAAACTGATTTCATATTAGCAAGTTTTATTGAAGAAAGAGGTTTAATTGGTTTTCTAATATACGTAATTTTATTTTTAATTTTTTTGAGAACTTTATTATTTGAAGGAAATTTAATTAAAGATCCTTTAGGGGTTTGTTTCTCTAATATATTAGTAATTCATTTTGGGGTAAAATTCCTTTTAACAACTGCTGTAAACTTAGGAATATTTCCTATAGTAGGACTTGCAATTCCATTTTTAAGTTATGGAGGATCTCACCTCATATCTGATTCTATATTATTGTCGATTTGGCATAATTTTAGGTATAAATAGATTAAAATTTTTAAAATGGAGAATATATTTTATATAGATGGAAAATTTGTAAAAGAGAAAGAGGCTAAAATACCTGTTTATGATTTAGGACTAATTAGAGGGTATGGTGTTTTTGATTTCTTAAGAACATATAATAGAAAACCCTTTTATCTTAAAGAACATCTAAAAAGGCTTTTAAAATCTGCTCAATTAATTGGGTTAAGACATAATTTTAGAATTAAAGATTTAGAAAAATTAGTAATTTTAACATTGAATAAAAATAAACACCTTAAAGAAGCTAATATAAGAATAATAATAACAGGAGGTGATTCTAAAGATTTTATTACACCTTCCAAGCCTAGATTAATAATTATGATTACCCCTGTTAAAAATATAGACAAAAAAATTTATCTAAATGGGGCAAAATTGATTACTAAAATATACGAAAGAGTTGACCCAAATGCTAAAACTTTGATATATACTGATGCTGTAAAATTTTTACAAGAAGCTAAAAGAAAGGGTGCAATTGAAGTTTTATTAATTGGCAAAAATAAAGAAATATTGGAATGCACTACATCAAACTTTTTTGCAGTTATAGATAAAAATGTTATTACTCCTCCTAAAGATAAAATATTAGAAGGTATTACTAGGAAAATTGTAATAAATTTATGTAAAAAATTTAATATCCCTATAATCGAAAGAAAGATACTAATAGATGAAATGAAAAAATTTAATGAGGTTTTTATTACTGCTTCAAATAAAGAAATTTTACCTATAATTAAAATAGATGACACAAAAATAAGCAATGAGCCAGGAGAGATTACAAAATTTTTAATGGAGAAATATAAAGAAATTACAAAAGATTATTAGGTCGTTATTAATTTTAAATAATTAATGGGAAATTATTTTAAACTTTTAAGTATCATTTTTTTGATTTTAATAATTTTAGCTTTAGGAGTATATTATATAAAAAGAAACCCCCCGGAAGAAAAAGTTAACATATCTTCTCCATCTTTAAACCAAAAAGTGCAACTGTTTGAACCTAGTGAAATTAAAAAAATTTATCCTCCTACACCAACTAAGCCTATTATAATACCTATAGCTGAAAATTCTACATCAAATACTTCTTCTATAACCTCTACGACTACATTTGAAACAACAACTTCTTATGGAACAACTTCGGAATCTAATGTAATTACTATAACTGCAAAAGAATACGAATTTCAACCTAATAATATAAAATTAAAAGCAGGAGAAAAAATTACTTTAATAATCAAAAATGAAGGCGTTACTCCTCATGATTTAAAAATTGAAAATGAATCATTTTCTATCAAAACTAAACTTATAGCACCTGGCAGTGAAGAAAAATTAGAATTTGTTTTACCTACAAAAGGTGAATATAAATTTTATTGCACTTTACATATCGATAAAGGGATGGAAGGTAAAATTATAGCTGAATAATTTGCCTCGGGTGGGATTCGAACCCACGACCTGGCGCTTATGAGACGCCCGCTCTAACCCCTGAGCTACCGAGGCATTTATATATATTATAAATCATAAATCATTTTTCAATTCTATTAGTAAAGCTTCAATCATAATGCTCAATCACTTAAATTAAATAGAAAATACGAAAATTCATTTATTGGGACGTACGACATCCAAATATTAATAACAAAAATGAGAACGAATAAAAAAATTTACACGAATAAATCACGAATAATTACACGAATGGCTCACGAATACACACACGAATAAATCGCGAATAAA
>JAGDVT010000025.1 GCA_023255765.1 Candidatus Paceibacter sp.
TCCTAAGAATGTTCCTATTATTAATTGCTTGTTTTTATTTAATTTTTCCATATTATATTAATTTTAAGGCTATTTTATTTTTTGTCAAGCCTAAGTTGTGGATAACTAAATCTCAATATATTCATTTTTAATAAATTTTTTATACCAATTTTCATACATTTCAGGTGTTGCAAGATGAATTTCAAAAGGAGAATCCTTAAAGCTCTTTAAAATATTGTATTTTATTTCTACTTGTTTTCTGTGCTCTTCAGGTATATTTTTACTTATAATCAATAAATCTATATCGCTATCTGGTCCATAATTACCTTTTATAATAGAATCAAAAACAATTACTTTTGCATCTTTAAATATTTTCTTTGCTTTATTTTTAATAATCTTTGCGTATTTTCTAAAATCTTTAAAGTATTTTTCTCTTTTCTTATATCTATTTGCTAAACTTTGATATAAGCTGTACTTTTGTTTCATTTTTGAATTTTATTGTATATATCTTTAATTGTAATAACTATCATTAAAATTAATAAAATTACTAAGCCTACCATATTTATAGCATTTTCTATTCTAAAAGGCATTCTTTTTTGTATAATTAATTCTCCTAAATAAACTATAAATCTACCGCCATCTAATGCTGGAAATGGTAATATATTCAATAAAACTAAATTTAATGAAATCAAAGCCATAAAGTGCAAAATATAACTTATTCCCAATGTTTTCATTTGTACATATATATCGTAAATACCAAGAGGTCCTACAACTTCTTTTGCAATTTTAACTTCCTTGAAAAGCCTTACAAAAAATTCTTTAAATGCAAGAATTAAATTTTTAGTAGTTTCATAAGTTTTTACCAACCCAAAATAAAAGTTAGAGGGGAAAGGCTTTTTAACTAATTCTAAAGAGCTGAATGCTATACCTAGCGGTCCAACATTATCTTTCATTTCTGGTATCAATTTAACTTCAAATTTTTCTTTACCCCTTAAAATTCCGACTGTTAATTCTTTACCTAAATAGTCTTTTAACACATCTCTAACCTTTGTAAAATCTTTAATTTCTATTAATTTATCTTGATATTTAAAATACAAAATAATATCTCCTATTTTTATTCCTGCTTTTTCTGCTGGTGAATCAGGAAATACTCTTATAACTGTTATATTTTTAATTTCACCTGCAAATTCAGGTAACCCATACAAATATCCTATTGAAAAAAGTAAATAAGCAAAAATTAAATTAAATATAACACCGCCCAATGTAATAAGTACTTTTTTATAAGGAGGTTGGCTTAAAAAACCTTGGGGATCATTGGGGTTATCTTCGCCTCTTAGCTTTACATATCCTCCAAAAAATATTAAATTCAAACTATAAACGGTTTCACCAATTTTTTTAGAAATTAACCTAGGAGGAAAACCTATGCCAAATTCTTCAACGCTTACACCTAAAAATTTAGCAAATAAAAAATGACCTAATTCATGAACAAAAATTAAAATTCCTAAAAATACTAAAAATAAAATAATATTTTCTATCATCCTATTATTTCTCTTTCTTTTTCTTTAAATAATTCTTCAACCTTTTTATTAAATTCTTCTATTTCTTTATCTGCTTTATCTTTAGTTTTGTAGAATACATCTTCTGATATTTCTTTTCTATCTTTTTTATCCTTTAATTCTTTTAAAAATTCATCCCTTAATTTTCTAGCTTTAATTCTTATATCTTCTTTTATCTGTCCTAAGTTTTTAAGCAATTCTTTTTTTGTTTCTTCTGTAATAGGAGGAAATGTTACAATCAAATATCTTTTTTCTTTAATTACACTACCACCAAAATTAGTTTTTTTAATATCTCTTTCTATATCAGATAAAATGTTTTCATCCCAAGGTTCTACTTTATATTTCATAATATCTAATTGAGAAATTGAAGCTAAGTTTTTTAGTTCATATTTTTTACCATAAGCATTAATAACAACATTTTCAAGCCAATGCAAAGCAAACTTATAACTTCTTATTTCTCTTAATTTATTTTTAAATTCTTCTAAGGTAGATTGTAAATCTTTTTTAAATTCTTCTATCATCTTAAATGCAAAATTTTAACTCCATAAGGTGCTAATTTTTCTCCTAGTGGTTTAATTATATTTAAAATAAATTCTTCTGAAAACATAAAGCCTATCAAATAAACTACAACTCCTATTATAATTGCTGTTTTTAAAAAATTGAATGCTTTATCCATATAAGGTTATAATTAAATTACTAATTTGCAGATTTTTATTTAAAAAGTAATCAGAGTCTTGATACAAACCTTCTAAAAATTTAATTCTATAAACAGAAGATTTATCGCCTTTTAAAAGTCTATTTCTTTCAAAGTATATCAAATATTTTAAGAATTCATCTAAATCCATATTTTCTTCTATTTTATCTACTAAAAGAAGTTTTTCAAATATATCTTTGCCAAAATATATTTTTGATACTAGGTTGAATTTTTCTTTATTTTGTAAAACATTGATTATTTTCCCTATTTGACCTGGAAATATTTCTAATAATAATTTTATAGTATCTTCTTTCAAATTTTGATTCTTTAAATATTCGTAAATTTCCTCATTAGGTACAAGTTTAAAATTAATTTTTTGCATCCTGGATCTTATTGTCGGATAAATTTTAAATTGTCTATGAGTAACAAAAAATAACAACGCCTTAGCTTTTATTTCTTCAACTATTTTTAAAAGTGAATTTTGTGCTTCTTTGTTTAATTTATGGGCATCATTGAGAACTATAAATCTTTTGTTTTTAGTATCATAACTTAATAAATTTTGAATTAAATGCGCTGTAGACAATTTAATAATTTTTTCTTCTGAATCAAGCAAAATAATTTCATTTTCATCTTTAAAATCTTTAAGTATAGTTTTAATTGTATGAAACTTACCTATTCCTTCAGGACCTACCAACATAAATGCACCTCTTTCATATTTTTCAATTATATTTTTTAAATACTCTTTTTCTTTATTATGACCTATAATCATTTGTGAGAAAGTAGAATTCTTCTGTATAAATCTAATTTTTCCATTATTTTACCCGTGCCCCTAGCTACACAAAACAAAGGATCATCTGCAATATATGTAGGCACTCCAGTGTGTTCGTAAATTAATACATCTAAGTTTCTTAAAAGTGCCCCTCCCCCAGATAAAACAATTCCTTTTTCCATAATATCTGCAACAAGCTCGGGTGGGGTATTCGCTAATACTTTTTTAATACCAGAAACAATTTCTCTTAAATCTTTTTGTAATGATTCGGCAATATGATTAGATGTTATTTTAACTGTAACAGGAAGACCTGTCAAAATATTAATTCCATTTATATTCATAGAAAGTTCATTATTATTTTTTGTCACTGTAGCAGAACCAACTTGAATTTTTATATTTTCTGCAGTTTTTTCCCCTACTGCTAAATTAAATTTTCTTCTTAAATACTCTTTTATAGATTCATCAAACTTATCTCCTGCTATTTTTATTGATTCCCAAACAACAATTCCTCCTAAAGATATAACTGCTATTTCTGTGGTTCCTCCTCCTATATTAACAATCATATGCCCTGAAGATGAATTTATAGGTAAATCTGCACCTAGTGCTGCAAGTAATGGCTCTCTTATCGGGTACACTTCTCTTGCACCTGCTTCTAATGCTGCATCAATAACTGCTTTTCTTTCTGTTGAAGTAATACCTGCTGGTACAGAAATTACAAGTAAAGGTTTTAAAAATCTGGATATTTTTATTTTTGATAAAAAATATTTAAGAATTGCTAATGTTGCCTTATAATCTGCTATTACTCCTTCTTTTAATGGTCTATAGATTTTAATATCTGATGGAGTTTTACCAATCATTTCTTTTGCTTCCTTGCCTACTGCTAAAATTTTATTAGTAAGTTCATCAACTGCAACAACAGTAGGTTCTGTAAGAACTATTCCTTTACCTGGTATATAAATTGTTGTATTTGCTGTACCTAAATCTATGCCTATTTTCAATAACATTTTACATATTAATTTTATTAAAAAATGAAAAATATATCAATTTTAAAAATAATTCCAATAGAGCCATTACCTTTTAATTCTCCTGATTATTTTCTTTATTTTTCATCTTATGAAGTAAATAAAGGTTCTATTGTTAAATGTGAATTGAGAAATAAGAAAATTTATGGCTATGTTTATGAATTAATAGATTTTAAAGATGCAAAAAAGCTTGTTAAGGATTTAGAATATCAATTGAAAAATATAGAAGGTATATTTTTAAAAAATCCATTTATATCTGAAGTTCAAGAAGTTTTAGCGAGTTGGATTTCTAAAAATTATGGAATTTCTTTAGCGCATTCCTTTTATTTCTTTTTAAGTTTTTATAAAAAAATAGAAAGTAATTATAAACCAAGCCCCACAAAAGGAAATAAATTTGAAAAAATATATTTAAATGAATTTGATAAAGAAATTTTAAACAATAAACCTGTTTTGATTATTACACCAACTGAATCGTATGCAAAACATTTATACGAAAATTTAAAAAAAGAAGTAAATGAATTAATTTTATTAGACTTAGATGAAAGAAAAGAAAATTTTAATAAATTTATTCAAATTATCTTAAATAAAGAGGACAAAATATTTATAGGAAGTAAAAATTCTGTTTTCTTACCCTGGCAAAAACTAAATTCAATTGTAATATATAAAGAAGGAGATATATTTTATAAAGAATTCTTCAAAATACCAAGCTTTAATTATTTAAATATAATAGAAAAGTTGGCAAAAATTTTAAAAACAAAATTAATAATAATTGATAAGTTCCCATCTTTGAAAACTATAGTTGAGAAAAAAATCGAAAAGCCCATTAAAAATATTGATTTTGATACTTTTTCTACGATTTTTGAGCTCACAAATATATTAGAAAAACACAAAAATGCAAAAGTTTTTGTACCAACTAAATTAACGGCAAAGAAAATGCTTTGTAATATTTGTTTTTATGAATTTAATTGTCCAAAATGTAACTATCCTTTAAATATTTATGAAGATTCTGCATTTTGTAGGATTTGTTTTAAAAAATATAAACTAGAAAATAGATGCCCCAATTGTGGATCAAATGATTTATATGTAAAAGGAATTGGGGCAAACTGGCTTAAAAAATATTTAGAAAAAGAAGGATATTTTGTTTATCTAATTAATAAAGAAAAAGACATAGATATTTTCACCAAGCAGAACTATAAAAATTTTGTCTTAATAGGAAGTTTATATATTTTAAATCCGTTTTTACCAAAAACAGAATCAGCAGTTTTTATTAATTTTGATTTTTCTATGCATTCTTATAATCCATTTTTAAAAGAAAAGTTTTTAAGAATTTTAATAGATCTCAAAGATTCTGCCAATTATTTGTATATTCATACAAATTTAAAAGAAGATTATCTTGAAAAAATTAAAAATTTCGAAATTTTAAATGAAATAATTAAAGAAAGGGAAGTAGGAAAATTACCTCCCTTTTATAAAATTTATAAAATTATATCTAGACTTAGGAATTTAGAAGAACTTAATAAAAGAATGTTAGAGGTCAAAGAAATTTTAAATAAAAACAAGCTTATATACAATTTAGATATTGAAATAAATGGACCATTTTTAGAAAGAATACCTAAAAAAATTAACAGATATCAACTATTTTTAACAGTAAAAACCAAAAAAGAAATTGATTTCAGAAAATTAATAGAAAATATAAACTACATAGAAGAAATAAGGGCAGATGAAGAAGAAATTTAAATATTTAAGATAGTTCTAATGAATATTAGTAAATCTAAAAATAAATTCCTATTCTTTAAATAAAATAAATCATATTCAAATTTAATTTTGCTTTCTTCTAGACTTCTTGCATATCTATAGTTTACCTGAGCCCATCCTGTTATACCT
>JAGDVT010000027.1 GCA_023255765.1 Candidatus Paceibacter sp.
TTTTGGGCTGTGAGCTTCGGGGGATGACCTAAAGGCAAATGCTATATAATTTCTATTTTGCCTTATTTCCATAAGCTCTGAAGTCTATCCCTTATATCCACAAGGAGGATGAGATTCAATCTCCTTCTAACTTCTATATAAACAATTTTTGCATAGTTCCGCGTTAAGTCTGCGTTTTTCTGCGTATTAATATTATTATACTTAAAAAGCCTAAATTTTTCAAATGTCAATGAACAGTACCAGACACTTGTTGCATTTTATTTAATTCTTGATCCATTATTTTAACACAATTTCCGAGCTTTATTATATCTTCTTTGGTAATGTACTCTGCCTCTAAAATAATATTCTTTAACAAAATAAAACTAAAAATTCCCAATAATATATTTTTTAAATACTGGTCATAAAGATTAGAATTTAAAAAATCTACAAAGTCTTTAAATCCAATTCCATCTTTATACCTCGGGTCATTCTTGTATCTTTTGAAATAGTTAAGTAAAAAGTCATTTTTTAAAATCCTCACAGCATATTTTAAAATACCCTCAATCTCTTCAAAACTTAATTTCATATTCGGATCATTTAATGCAAATTCAATTCTGTAAACATCTATTTTTTGCTGCAAAATTTTTAAAGAAATAGGATAATTTCCATCTTCTTTATTTAATTTAATTAAGCTTGAGCTTTTGTCTAAAGCCCCAGTTATATCTATTGCAAAAACTACAACTTCATTTTCTAATTGAACTACCATATAAATATCTGCTGCGCCAATTAAATCATCCAAAACCGGCGCTTCTATAAATTTTATCCTCTCAAAATTTAGTGTGGTAAAAATATTTTTAATAAAATTTTCAACACCTTTTCCTTTAATTTGCCCTAATGAAGAAGATTCTACAGCTTTTATTCTTCCATAATCACTGGTAGCTCTAGATTTTTGTTTTTCTAATTGCTCTTCTGACCAAATTTTTAAAAGTTCTTTTATGACATCATTTCCATTGACCTTTCTTGTTTCATTAATTGCATTATTAAATGCCTTTATTATATTTTCAAATTCTTCTATAGTAGTTATTTTAGGCAAGTTTGTGATTTGTTTACTTAATTTATCAAAAAATTCTTTTGTTGATTGAAGAAAGGTCTTTCTTGAATATCCCCCAGCTCCAAGTTTTTGATTTATATCTTCAAAATATTCTCTAAGGCTACCCTTTAAAAAAGAATAAGGAAATTCAACTCTATGCTCTCTTCTTGGATATTCTGCTTCATAAGGAACCTGCATTAAATAATTTTAGCATAAAAAATAAAGGCCGGCAATTTTTTTATTTGCCGGCCCACTGCTTTTTAATATTATATATTATATATTCTTATTCTATTCTAAGTTTTCTAAGTTTATAATAATTCTATGCTCTTTATTACAAAATTTACATTCATATTTTATAACTAATTTTCCTTCTTTTGTGAAAATTTCTACACCTGTATCCCACGAACCCCCGCTATCGGGGGACTCGCAGGATATAATATACATATTCTCTTCTTCTCCACGTACCCTACGTACAGCGCTACACATATCTGTACTAATAATTTGTCTTACATCTACATCTTTTTCCATTATAGATCACCTCCGCATATAATTATACAACATCAACTTGAAAAAGTCAACATCTTGAATTTTCAAATTATTTTTATAATATTAATAAGCACACTAAAGGGAGGTGAAAAAATATGAAATTATTCCATTTCTCCGATAAATTGACTGTAGCAGAAGAAATAAGAATGTATGAAGCCTTGAAATTTTATTATGAAAATTACGAAGTTCAGTATATTAATGGCGAATACAAAATAAGCCAAAACAGTATAGCAAGAAAGCTATATGAAAATCTTTATATACTCGGTAATTCTAAAATGCAAAGAATAATTTTATCAACTATGTATGCAATTAAAGACAATTATAAATGGGTGGTTTATAATATCTTAAATAAAAAATTTATGTTAGAAGAAAAAGATTTTATAGGTATTATTAGTAAAGGCAAAAATGGCATAAAAGAAGTTGTAGACCTAGTTTGTACACGCATTGAAGACTCATACTATATAGAAGGAGAAGATAAAATAATTTTAGTCTTAAGACCTGTTGGTGAAGAATTTATTAATTTTCTAACTTTATGTTTAAGATTCGGAAACGACTTGATAGAAGCAATAGGATATCCAGTAAATATAGAAATGCCTACATTAGATTTTGCGAATAAGCTTTTAAGAGATATACAAGAATATCAATTAAGACAAGGTATATACAAGCCAGCTGTTGACTATGATTTAGTTAGTTTATCAGACAGGATGAAATTATTTATAGCAGCCTGGAGGAGATTTCTAATTTATGACTACGGCGTGATTACAGGATATAGAAATGGTATTCTGTTTGAACCTAGTAAATGTTCTAGATTGCCTTTAGGGGAAAGTATTATAGAAAAATTTGGAGGGTTAGAAATGCCAGTTTTATTAAGTGGAGTTGAGAATCCTATGCCTAAACATCGTTTAATATCTTTTATTGAACTTGTTGAGTCTTTGAAGGGAGGTGAAAAATAATGATTCTAGCTTTACACATAAGCCTCGCTTGCCTTAAGTATGTACATTCTAGAATAATACTAGCATATCAAAATGGATTATTAGAAGAAGTAGAACTTTATGAACTTGTAAGAGAAGTATTAAAGAGTATGCCTAAAATTAATAAACCAGAAGATATATATACCTTAGATAAAATGACTGTTGTTATTGAGATAGAAGAAAGGCATCTAATTGCGATATTAGCAGTATCAAATTTTGGAGATGTAGATGAAAATAGAAATTTAGTAGGAGCAGAATTAATGATAAAAGCTAAGAATGCTTTATTAAGCAATAGAGAAGAAGGAGAAAATAGCGAGATAGAAAGACTGAAAAAATTATGGGAAGGAGGTGATAAAAATGAGACGTGAGACAAGAGCGCCTGTTAAGCCCCGAACACCTGTTAAGCCTACACCAAAGCGAGGTCCAGATCCTGATAAGCATCCCGAATGGGATCCCCGAAGGCAGTGCCCCGATCAAAAAACGAGAACAGTTCAACCTAATCAACCTCCATAAAATCCCTTAAAAAATATAAGGGTGCGGCATTTAAGCCGCGCCCTTATTTAAATTTCTATAAACACAGACTTTTGCGGACTTAGCACAGACAGTTCAGACATATTATTTGTCTTTGTTCAATCAGTGTTCATTCTGTTCTGCCTAGTACAAAATTCGTATTAAATCTGCATTATAATAATTTTTAATGGATGTAGTTAATTTGGGAGTTGTAATAAATAATAAAGGCGAAGTATTGATAATTAAAAGAAAAATACCAGAAAAAGGAAAAACAGGTAAAATATTGACCTGGGCATTTCCTGGAGGTAGGCAAGATAAAGATGAAACAAGAGAGCAAGCAGTAGAAAGAGAAGTTTTATTAGAAACAGGGTATAAAGTAAAAGCAGTAAAACAAATAAATTTAAGGATACATCCTGACACAGGAGTTTTATTAATATATCATTTATGCGAGCTTTTAGAAGAAAATCAAATACAGCAACCAGAAGAAAACCATGAAATAGAAGAAATAAAATGGGTAAAACCAGAAGAATTAAAAAATTATTTTACAACAGATATTGATCCACAAGTTAAAAAGCTATTAGGAATTTAAGGAATGTTTTTTATAAAAAATTTAGCCGGCATATAGCCGGCTAAATTAGCCGCCCTCCACTCCCTCAACTGGCTCCCATGTTTGGGTCGTTATCCTCAAGAATCCCACGCAGGACTTGAGGATGGCTCGAGTTTTTATCTTTCCATTGCCCGCTCTCGAGCCTCAGCTTCAGAGTCACCGTAGCCTTCAGTGACAGTTCCATCATCCCACTCAACCCTCGCTCTGTACCTTTCCTCAGAGAGCAGGAGGTGGATTGGAATGGCTAACCCCATGGTCATAAAGACCTCTATGGGGTCTAAGGGTTCCCTTTCCTTATGGATCTCTGCCCTTATGGGCTTTGCCACGACATTTCACCTCCTTTCTTTTAGGCTTCCTAATAAAATTATAAATATTCAAAATTTCAAAAGTCAAGATTGTATACCATCAAAAAACCGCGCAATAAAGCCAATTTTTAATATTTATCCACAATTATCTTATTTTTCTTTCATAAAATTTTCTTAGTTTTTCATCTATTTCTTTTAGTTGATTAATAAGGAAGTAGCAATTTTAGCCCCTCTATTTTAGAAAAGTGTTTAATATTCCGAGTTATTAAAACAAGATCATAGATCAAAGCAGTAGCAGCGATAAAGGAATCAGCTAATGGTAAATTATATTTTCTTCTTATTATACCAGCTAACTTAGACACTTCTTTATCTAAAGTAAGTAATGTGAAGTTATTTAAAAAATTACTAACAATAAATTCTTTATTTGGATCTTCGAGTTCTTTACCTGAATAAATCTCAGCTATGTTAATAGAAGTTATAAAACATTTTGCGTTTTCTAAAACATATAAAATAAACCTCCGTCCTTCTTTTTTACCTCTTAAATAATCTATCAAAATATCACTATCTAATAAAATTCTTCTTTCTCCAATTTCTTCTAATTCTTTTAATATAGGCTAAGGATGTTTCGCTCCCAAAACTTTTCTTTAAAATGCCAAAAGCTTTTTTTATAAAGTAATTCCTATCTAAAGATGTTTTTGTTTTAATTATTTTTGTTATAGCCATTATTGATTAAATTATAACATAAATAAAGAGAATTAAAAATTTTGGTGATAATAAAGTTTTAGCTTTGAGTATCGATTATTTAAGTAACTATTTTCTTAATTTTTGATACTAAATCTAATAATTCTTTTTTAATTTTGTCTGCTCCTTTTAAATTATCATTTGAAAGATAGAAGTGCAAATCAGATATTAAATCTTGTAATTTATAAACATAATCAAAATTATTCTCTAAATCAAAAGCCTTGAAAATTTCGTATAATAAACCATTAGTATTAATAGTTAAAGTTGGCCCATAATCATCAATAATCATTTTGTAATTTTTATGAGGAAAGATAAATTTATGGTCTATTACAAATAAGCAGATATCAGAGTACTTTAATTTTGGATTTTTTATTAAATTATAAAGAGAGTCTAGAAAATTTATTAAGCTGCCCCTTATGTTTTTTAAATTGTTTTTCTTTAAATTGGGTTTTATCCCAAACATTGTATCTTGTTTCCTTGCTCTTATTAAATTTTTGTAAGTTTTTAGGTATAAATTAGACATTTTATTCTAATTTATGATATAAGTCTGTTTTACCACAGTCTATTTTTACTCCATGTTTTAATCTTATTATATCTTTTTCAATATCTTCTAAAGATCTTACTGATATTCCGCTATGTTGATGAAATTCTAAATAATTTTCTAGATCAGTAATTAAACTAATAAATCCTTTAAAAAAATCTAATTCTTTGTTTTCCTCTAAATTTAATTTTCTAATAATTTCTTTTACTTTAGCCTCTTTGGCATATTCTTCGTTAAATTTTTTAATAACCGTTGCATCACTAAATAAATTATCCCAGTCAGAAATGAAAGGAATTAATATGCGGTTTATTAAAAATTTTTTAATATCATTTGTTAATTCATTTTTGCTTTTTAAATCTTTTATATGTTTATTAAAGTAAAAT
>JAGDVT010000043.1 GCA_023255765.1 Candidatus Paceibacter sp.
CTCGCGTCAAAGCGAGGCAGGTCAAGAGGTATATGCGGCGGTAGTTCAGCGGTAGAACGCCTGCTTCCCAAGCAGGAGGTCGCGGGTTCAAATCCCGTCCGCCGCTCAAATATATATGAATCCAGAAAAACAAAAATTGAAAAAAGAAAATAAAATTTTGAGCAAAATACCAAAAGAAGTGAAAGAAGTATGGTTTAAATTAATTGAAAATGGTTTTGAGGCATATCTAGTAGGTGGTTGTGTCAGAGATTTAATATTGAAAAGAAAACCAAAAGATTGGGATATAACAACAAATGCTAAACCAGAAGAGATACAAAAAATATTTCCTAATAGTTTTTATGAAAATAGATTCTTTACAGTAGGAGTAAAAACTAATTCTAAAGATCCAACTTTAAAAGTAATAGAAATTACAACATTTAGAGAAGAAGGACAATATTCAGATTATAGACATCCAGATGAAGTAAGATTTGCAGAAAAACTAGAAGATGATTTAAAAAGAAGAGATTTTACAATAAATGCACTGGCAATGGACATAAATGGAAAAATAATAGATATATACGGCGGACTAAATGATATAAAGTTAAGAGTTATAAGAACAGTAGGCAAACCAGAAGATAGATTCAAGGAAGATCCTTTAAGAATGATGAGGGCTATAAGATTTGCATGTCAATTTGATTTTGAAATAGACGAAGAAACATTTAATGCAATTAAAGAGAATTCAAATTTTATCCAATTTATAGCAAAGGAAAGAATAAGAGATGAATTTATAAAAATATTAATGAGCAAAAACGCAGTAAAGGGAATAGAATTAATGAGAGAATCAGGCCTTTTATTAGAGATAATACCAGAACTTATACAATGTTATGGAGTTGAACAAAACAAACACCATAAATATGATGTATATACTCATCTTCTTAAATCTTTAGAATACGCAGTCAAGAAAAATTATTCTTTAGAAATAAGATTAGCTGCATTATTTCATGATATAGGTAAACCTCTTACAAAACAAGGAGAAGGTCCTGATTGTACTTTTTATAACCATGAATTTGTAAGTGCTAAGATGACGAAAAATATTTTGACAAGACTAAGATTTCCCAAAAATATTGTAGATAAGGTAGTTCATTTAGTTAAAAATCATATGTTTTATCTAGAAATAGATAAAGTAACAATGTCTGCAGTAAGAAGATTAGCAAGAAGGTTGGGATTAGAACATTTGGAAGACTTTTTTAAGTTAAGAGAAGCAGATAGAATAGGTTCAGGAGTACCTAAAGCAGTTCCATATAGATTAAGATATTTAAAATATTTAATACATAAAGCACAAGTAGAACCTATAACCCCTAAAATGCTGAAAGTAAATGGAAATGATGTAATGCAAATCTTAAAAATACCATCTAGTCCTAAGGTAGGATGGGTTCTGAAAGCTTTATTAAATGAAGTAATAGATGATCCGAAGAAAAATGAAAGAGAATATTTACTTAAAAGAATTGAAGAATTAGGAAAATTATCAGATGAAGAATTACAAAAATTAGCTTTAACAGGAGAAGAAAAAATAAAAGAAAAAGAAAAAGAGATAGATAAAGAGTTAAGAGAAAAATTTAAAGTATAAAATTATTATTTTATATAACTTTCTCTATAATAAATTTTTAATATAAAAAAAATTTTAGTAGTCTTAGCCGAACATATATACTTATATTACATCTATTGAATTTATTGACTAATAAAGACATATGTCCGAATAATACAATCTTTGACTTATCAGGACATATGTCCGGATAGGTCATCTTATTTATTTCTTATTATATTTTTGTTTTAAAGAATTTTATTTATGATCCTGAAAACGATTAAAGAAACCAATATTAAAATAAATGCAAACACAAATACAAACAAAATCAAATTATATATACTTACAAGTTCAATATCAAAATTAATTAAATCTCCATCGAATGCTTTAAATATTTTTGTTCTAAATGGAAAATACCCTGATTTTTGAACTTCTAAATAATAAAACCCTTCTGGTACGATAAAACTGTACTTCCCTTCCCTATCTGTAATTTGGGGATTATTTTGTAAATATTCTTTTGCATCCCATAATTCAAATACTTTGCTTTTTTCATTAAATTTATAAAGATATACAAAAGCATTAGAAATTTTTCTTTCAATTAAAAATAAAATTTTTTCTTTTATACTACCTTTTTCTTTGATATTTAATCCTACTTCAATTTTTTTATTGTGCAATTTTTTATAATAAATGTCAACTAAAACCTTAAAATAGCCTTCTTCTTTTGGGGTAATAAATTCAGCTCTATAAGTACCATCTTCATAAGGTCCGTTAAATTTGATTTCCTGAGTATTTTTATTATGACTATAATTCTGTTTTGTGATATTGCTAATAAGACCTTTTATGTAATTAAATAAATTTAATTTGCTTGATAAGTTAATTAATTCAATATCTCCTATTATTTTTTCTACTTCATATTTAGGTTTAACTATGAATGTAATTTTTTTATCAGTTGGCAAGTTATAGTAAATTAAAGGAATATAATCAGATTCTATAATTAAATAAGGTTTGATATAGATTTTTTCAATTTTTGCAAAAATAAATTCTTCTGGAATTTGTTTAAAATCATTGATAGAAGGTAATCTAAAGGTAATTTCGCTTATTTTTCTTAAATCTTCCAAACTTTTAATTTTTAATATGTTAAATAAGTTTTTTAAGGCAGTAAACTTATTTAGTAAATCTTGAATTTTATCTGGCAGGGCCAAATAAGAAATTTCAGATATAGGTTTAATTTCTTTTTCAGGCTTTATTTCCTCTTTCGCAGGCAATTCAATTATAATTTTCGATTCTTTTTCAGGTTTTAAAAGAGGAGAGGTAATTTCTTTTTCAACCTCCGGAGGTTTAGATAATAATTGAATTAATAAATTTAATAAGCTATTAATATCAGTAGTGGTTGTAGTTTTAGTAGGATAAGCTATAGTTTGAGGAAGATAACTTCCTGAAACTTGAGGCAAACTAACACTTACTTTTCTCCATTCTGTTTTAACTTTACAATTACTACAATCAAAATTTATTTTACCTCCAGGACCACCTAAAATAATTGCATAACCAGAAAATTCTCCTGTATTTGGATTAATTTTTACATTATTAAAATCAATCCAACCTAAATTTTCTCCCCAAGCATAACCACTTAAATTGCCGTTACCATCATTAAAAACCCCACCATTTGTTGGACTTAAATTTATCCAACCATAATTTTCTGACCAAGCATAACCAATTAATTCATCATCGCAAACTCTAACATTACCATAAACAGGATCAAAATTCACCCAGCCAATATAATCTCCCCAAGCAAATTTAAAATTTCCATCTATAGATTTACAATTAGTAGCACCAAAAACATAAATCGGTATTAAAAATAATGTTAATAATAAAAAACTTTTCATAGAGTATTTGAAGATGTACTTTGTTTGTCTTCCTTTTTAATTTCATTATTTTGTAAATTATTGTTTAAATCTATTCCATTTTTATTATCTTCGCTTGTTTCATTATTCGAATCATTAGTAGTACTTATATTGCCATTTTCAGTATTTGTAGAAGTAATATTAGATGAACTTGTAGGAATGTTGTCTAATTGAGAAGGAGTATCTGTAGCGATATCTATTTTTGTATTTTCTAATTTATTTGAACCTGTGCTTGAAGCATAATTAGTAGAAGTTGCGGTAGTATTGGTAGATGTAGTATTTTGATTAATATTATTTGTATTACTAATATTACTATTGTTTAAGTTTTCACATTCTCCTTTTATCTTTTTCCATTCTCCGTTTTCGATCCATACACAATAAAGTTCACCTGTAAGTTGATCTTTCATTTGTATCTTATTTAAAATTTCAAGATTTTCAATAGTAGCATTATTAACTTTTAATTTTTCAACAATCAATTCTTTAACATAATTTACAGTATCACTAACAAAATTTATAGTAGAAGTTGTTAAGCTTTGTATCTTTTCTGTAATTGCTTTTACTCCCAATCCTATATAAGAAATAAATTTGTATAAATCAATAGATTTTTTATTTTCTCCTAAAATTTCTTTAGGTGCTTCTTCAGCAATCAATCCTATATGTAAAGAACTGCTACCCTCATTTAAATATCTATAACTATAAAACTTCATATTTTTAATATTTTCTAAAATTTCTGTAGTACTTGCAATTTCATTTATATCTTTCTTTTCCTCTTTAGTAGATACTACATTAAAACTTTGAGCATAAACATTAGATTTTACTTTTAAATTACCATATTCATCTATTTCTAAAATATTTTCTCCTAATTGATTTTTAATATATAAAGCCAAAGGAGAAGAAGTTGATTCAGTAATCCTAAACATATTTGAAAATACTAAATCTCCTACAGTTGTAGTAGCAGCATATAAATTGGCCCATCTAAATTCAGGAGCACCTAAAGAATAAATGTTATCGCTAAATGGTATGATATTTGAATTAATATATCCTACAAAATTAATAGGAGTAGAAGTATTTGCACCTAAAGTAGTAGAGCCATAAACATATAATTTAGCAGAAGGAGTAGTTGTTCCTATGCCGATATTACCAGATGAAATTGTTGTTCCGGTACCATCTATATTAGTTCCAAATATTATATTTCCTATATTTAATTGATAAGAAGCCGTAGAAGAAGGTGCATCAATATCATATCCTATTACTATATTTCTATTACCTGTTGTAATATTATCTCCTGCTTGATATCCTATTAATATATTTCCTGAGCCTCTATTTGAATATCCTGCTCTATAACCTATAATTGTTGAAGAAGAAAAAGAAGTGTTATAAGCTCCATATCCTGCACCACTTCCTATAGCTACATTTGCTGAACCTGTAACATTATAATACAAAGCATTATTGCCTATTCCTACATTATAATTAGTAGACGAAGCATAATACAAAGCATTATATCCTATTCCTACATTATAACCACCTGTAGTATTACTATACAAAGCATTATATCCTATTCCTACATTATAACCACCTGTAGTATTACTATATCCTGTTTTATAACCTAAAAATGTATTAGTGCTTAAGAATCTTATTAAATCTTTTACTTCTATTAAATTAGATGGATTATTAGTACCTATTCCTACATATCCATATTCATTAACATATAATCCTAAACCATATTCACTTCCTCTAATTAAAGCTGTACCTAATACATCTAATTTTGTTAATAAATTATTATTTGAAACTAAAATAGATGGCTTATTTTCATCTATCTTTCTTCTTTTTTCTATTCTCCATTCACGATTACCTGGTATTTCATCATATCCTACAACATATATACCTGTACTATCTACTGCTACTGA
>JAGDVT010000003.1 GCA_023255765.1 Candidatus Paceibacter sp.
GAGGACTTTATAGCGGCCACGTGCACGGCCGGAAAGATCCAATACATATTTTCCTATCAGTTCATCTAGGAACTCTGAAATAATTCTATAGTTAATATGAGATTTTATCTCCTCTGGAAGCCCAAAATGAATGTGGGCTCCCAGCGGATATCTATCCCCTCTCCATGAAATGGGATAATCATTGATTTGTTTTAATAATTTTTTTATATTCTTGATCAATTCAGAAGGCTTTGAGGCCGGATCAGGCCTCAACTCAATCTGATCACCGGCCCCATCTTTTCCTATTTTTTCCTCTACTCCCCCTGAAATAGTAGCAGAGATGGGAGAGTAGTTATTGAAATCCTCTAACTCTTCAAACTCAACATCTACCCCAATCGTAATTTTAGGGGTAGATACTGAGACTTTTATTTTTTCTAATCCCCATTCAGGAATTATTGTTTTCTCTAAAAACTTTCTCAATATTCCCACACCCTCTACAGTGTGTGTGAAATCAGTTAAATGAAGCAACTGCAATCTCCTACAAACTATTCCTGCCTCCCTTTTGTTCAAAAACAATTTGCATTTTGCAACATCTAATTTCCTTCTAACATCATTCCAGTCAAAAATCACATCATCCGTTACTTCATCTATAATTTCATAATTTGTTCCTGCATATTCACAATTCAAACAATTTTCATTTAAAAATTCAAAAAGCCCGGCAATCTCTGCATAGCAGAAAACCGCCGGGCCTTTTATCTGATCCAATTGAAACCAACAATGAGAACCACCCATTCTAAAATAGGGTAAAGTGTTCCCCAGACTTTCAAAGTTTTCACTATAATAAAATTTTCCTTTAATTAAATTAAATTTTTTCATTTTTACCCCCCTTATTTTTTATTTTTTCTATTTTTAATATTAAATCATTTTCACAATTTGTCAAGTCCTGAAAAATCCAATTAAACCTAAATTTCCTAAATTTTCCTTATCTTTTCTCCTACTTTCTTTAATTTTCTTAAATTTTCTTGAATTTTTGCATAAATTTAACTTGACTACTAAACCTTGCATTTTATTTTTTTATTTATTTTTATTTAAATTATTAAAACAATCAGTAAAGCTAAGCAACCTTCAAGCTTTCTTTTCTCTGAAATTTTCTTTAAATTTGATTGAAAATTTTTTATTTCAAAATCACGCCAAGCCAAAAATTTTTCCGTGTCTAAAATCATTTCAAAGTTCAAGCAATTTTCAGGTTTAAGTAATTTTTAAGTAAGAACTGTTCTAAATTTGGTTAAGAATTTTTTCAAGCAAAAAGTTAATCCAAGCAAAAAGTAATTGTAAGCAAAAAGTAATTGGCAAGACAAAAAATTTAGTAGAACAAAAGATTTAGCAACACAAAAGGTTTAGCAGGATAGAAAGCTTGCTAATAAGGAAAGCTTGCTAAAAGAAAAAGCTTTTCAAGACAAAAGCTTTAGTAGAACAAAAGATTTTTGCAAAACAAAAAAGCTTAAGCAAAAAACAAACCTTAAGCAAATACAAAAACAAAATTGGTTTATGTTTAAACCAATAATTGGTCCAATTTTAGAAAAATTCTAAAATAAGAACTTTTCAAATTGCAGGCAGGCTTCCCCTAAGCAAGACAAAATGTGGTGTGTAAGGATTGCCGCAAGGCAAGAAAAATCAAGGACAATGGGCAAGTCGCGTGGGCGTGGGCGTGGGCGTCAATCTCTTTCCCCCCGTAGCAAAAATTTTTGGGACTTTTTGTGGCAAAATTAGGTTTGAGTTTTTAGGAGAAATTTTAAAATAGGGTTGACATTTTTTAATTTTGTGTTAATTTTTCAATATAAAAATTTCAAATAAGGAGGTGATTAGGTGAAGAAGGAGTATATTACGAGGATTTTAAAGACGCCTAATGGTAGGTATTGGAAAATAACTTTACCTAAGAGATTTTTGGAGGAAGTAGGGTGGATAGAGAAAAATTACAAATTTGTGAAATTTGAGGGAGATGAGAGGCAGATAATAATAAAAGGGATAGAGGTTAAGGAGTGAATTGGTAAAGGCGAGTGAAGGTTAGAAAAGGAGAGGATGGATTAGAGAAGGGAAAGTGAAGAAGAGGGATGTAAAGATACGAAAGGAAAAAGTATTTAGGTAGGAAAATAAAAGTTTCGGTCCAAAAGTTCACAGTCCAAAGCCACAGTCCAAAGCAACGAACAAGCTTCAGGCTTTTTGCCCTCCGTTATCTACATATTTTTTATATAACTCTCTTTATATTTTTAATTTTTTATTTTTTATTAGTTATTTATTATTTATTATAAAACAACTATATCGTTAAGGAAAATAGTTGGAAAAATAGGTGGAAAAATTCGTGTAGTGAAGGGTTGGCAAGGGTTTGGTGCGTTTTGAGGTTGGGCAAAGGGTTCAAAGTTTGGGCGGATGGGCGTTTTAGTGGCAAAGTTGACTGTTTTGCTAAAGAATGGAAGGGAAAAATTTTGGGGGATTTTTTTGTTTAATAGCATTTTTTAATTTTGGGTTGCATTTAGTAGCATTTGTTATATGTTTCGGTCGCAATTTCATCAAGTTTTCATCACTAATTCATCAGGTTTTCATCAAGTTTTCATCAAGTTTTCATCACTCGCGTTTTAACATAAAAAATTTACATAATATCAAAGGCTTAAGTTAATCAATAAAAAGGATTTTAACCAAGTTTTTATTTAGCAAAGGAAAGAAATGCTATATATTTTTTTGATTTTTAAAAATGAACCAAAATTTTAACTTTTCTCTTGACTTTTTTAAAAAATAAGTTAAAGTAGATTTTGTTTAAAAATCAAACAAAAAGGAGGTAAGTGATAATGAAGTCTTACAAATTTTGTAAATTAAGGAAACATCACAGTAAAACTTTTAACAAAACTTATTATTATTTGCCAATTCCTGAGGATTGGGTGAAGGATTTAGAGGGGGAGAAATTTGTGATTAAGAAAACAGGGAAAATTTTAAAGATTGTACCTTTGGATTTGATTTTAGAAAATTTAGAAAAATTAGAAATTTATGTAATTCCTAAAGGGGATGAATAATGATTGAAGTTTTGTATAGAGAATATAGGCTAAAGATTTTTGACAAAAGTTATATAAAAAGGGAGTTTAGGAAGCCTTGGGTGGAGCCTAATTTTTGTTGTTTTGATGCTGAGTTATGGAGTGGGGAGGTACCGCTTGGGATTATAGAGATAACTTGGGATGAGCAAGAGAATTTTTTGCATATAAGGAGGGCTTGTGATAAAGAAGGTAGATTTTATAGAGATATAGCTTTTGTGAAGAATTTTGAAAATAATTTTTATAAAGTGAATTATGAATTAAAAGAAGAGTTTAAGATTGATGATCCGAAATTTGATTTTGTTCCGCTTTTAAATTTTGCAAAGCAAAAATTAATAGAAAATTTAATTGATAAAAGAAAATTAAAGGTTTACAAAACTAAATTTTTGTATGAGCCTTTTATTTTGCATAGTTCACCTGTGATACTTGTTTCTCCGATGGGATTAGGAAAAAGTATTTTTTGTTATTGGCTTGCTTTTAGAATACAAAATGGTTTTCCTTTAATTTTAAAAGATCAAATTTTTGATAATTATTGTGAGCCTAAAAGAGTAGTTTATTTAAGCTTTGAGGGAAATGAAGAAGAGATAGAAGAAAAGATTAGAGCTATTAAAAGAGGTTATGAAGAAAATGAAAAGGTTCTTTTTGAGAAGGAGATAGAAGATTTTTATCATGAATATTTTACGTTTCCTTTTAGTTCTTATTTAGCAAGAAAAAGATTGAGAGAAATAATTTCTGTTATAGAGCCAGATTTAATTATTATTGATAGCGTAACCACGGCATTGCTTGCTCAAAGTGAGCTTAAGCAAGCTGATTATCTTTTTAATTATATTAAAACAATTTTAGAGCCAAGAAATATTGCCATTTTATTGATTATGCATCCTTCAAAAGCAGATCTTAGAGAAGAGTTAATAACACCTAAAGGACCTACAATTTATATGGCAAATCCAAGAATAGTGTGGGGATTAGATAGAATAGGAGAATTTGAAAATGGTTTTCAAATACAAATCAAATCTATAAAAGACAATTTAGGATTGAATAAAACATCTTATAAATTTACTGTAAATTTTAAAAGTAAATTTGTAGAAAATGAAGATGGAATTGAAAGCCAAGAATTAATTGATATTAAATTTGTTGAGCTTGTGGATGAAAGTTTAGAATTATCTACTATTTCTCAAAAATGTTTGGAATATCTTAAAGAAAAAGAGACAGCAAGTATAGAAGAGATAGCAAATTATTATAAGCTTAATGATAAAATAGTTGCAACCATTTTAGCAAGGCTTGTTAAATCAAATAAAGTTGTAAGAGTTGGTCGTGGAAGATATGCACTTAAAGAAGAAGGAAAAGATATTAAAAATAAACTTGTACCGGGCAATGATGAAAATATTCCCTTTTAAAGGAGGTGTATATGAAATTATTATGGGAAATTTTAAAAACTAAATTAGAAGGAGCTTTTGTTCAAGCTGATAAAAAAGGAATAAGGTATTATCTTTTTAAAGGATTGGAAGAAGGAAAAATTAGTTTGACAAAATGTTATATTTTTAGCAGAAAAATAATTGATTTGAATGAAATTGATTTAGATTTGATTATAGAGTTTTATGAAGCTGGAATTTTAAATGATAATGAAGTTTATGAAATTATTGACAATGCAATAAAAGAAGGTAAGATAGAACAAAAAAGTTTAGAAAAAGATTTAGGTTATGCATATATTAAAAAATGTGGTAATATATATTTAGTTTATGATTATGAAGGTAATTTTACAGGAATTTTAAAAAATTGGGAATAAAAAAAGAGGGGGGATTTAGATGCCTTGGATATCAAGGCCATTTGATTATTATGGGACATCAGCTAATCAAATTTTAGAAGATTTAGAACAAGCAAATGATAATTTTGAGATTTTAGGAAATTGTTTTGTTAATAATGATCCTACTACTGGTATAGCTAAAAATGCGGATAATTCAGACAAAGTAGATGGATTTCATGCGAGTCAAACTCCAGCGGCAAATACTATACCAGTTGCAGGTGCAGATGGGAAATTAGATAGTGGTTGGCTAAAGATAAATGCAACAACTACTCCTACGCCAAATGCTATTCCTCAAGCAGATGCAAATGGAAAGATAAATACAGGTTGGTTAAATGCTTCAGCTTCTCCTTTGGCTAATCAAATCCCTATTTTAGATGCAAATGC
>JAGDVT010000050.1 GCA_023255765.1 Candidatus Paceibacter sp.
AGTATAGGTATTCTATAGTAATAGGATATTTTCCTATTTTACCTTTATATTGAGTTGTTGTTTGAGAATAGGTAAGGTTAAATAAAGAAAAAATAAAAAAGAGGATAGTTAAGAATATTGTTATTGGTTTCATTTTATTGATTGGGTTTGTATTTTTCATTGACAATTAATTGAAAAAGAATATATTAGATTGGAGTAATTATAAAACAAAAATAAAAAAAATCAAATAATGAAACTAAATCTATTAACTTACCCTATTTTTTATCAATTTTTTATAATTTAAATTGAAATGAAGAAAGTATTTGTTTTAATGTCAGGGGGAGTAGATTCATCTGTGGCAGCCTTCTTACTAAAAAAAGAAGGTTATGATGTTATTGGAGTTCATTTAAAAATTTCTAAATATTGTAATCCTCAAGATGAAGAAGATGCTAGGGCAGTAGCAAATATTCTAAATATACCTTTTTATGTAATTGATATAACTAAAGAGTATCAAAGTACTGTAGTTTTAGATACTATAAAAAATTATGCTTTAGGATATACTCCTAATCCTGATGCGTTATGTAACAGATTAATTAAATTTGGATATATATATGATTTTTTAAAAAAATTAGGGATGAATTTAATAGCAACTGGTCATTATGCTAAAAAAGATATTTTTAAAGGAGAAGAAGTGATAAAAATTCCAAAAGATAAAAATAAAGACCAAACTTATTTCTTGTGGGGGATTAAAAGAAGTAGGTTAAAAAAAATACTATTCCCAATTGGAGATTATACAAAAGAAGAAGTAAGAAAAATTGCTAAAGAAAATAACTTACCTGTAGCAGAAAAAAAGGATAGTCAAGGAATTTGTTTTTTAGGACCTATTAGACTTATTGATTTTTTGAAAGAATTTTTACCAGAAAGTAGGGGCTTAATCTTAGACACAAAAGGCAATATTTTAGGATATCACCCTGGTTATTATTTTTTCACAGAAGGACAAAGACATGGATTGAATATTAAAACAGGAGGAGGACCTTATTATGTTGCTTTAAAGGATCCAAAGAAAAATATAATTGTAGTCGCAAAAGAAAATGAAGAAATTTTATATACTAAAAAAATAAAATTAAAAAATTTAAATTTTTTAATAAGCAAGAAGATATTAAAAGAATTATGCATTAATAATAAAATAAAAATTACAGCCAGATGTAGATATAGACAACCTTTGATGCCAGCTATATTAGATACAAAGAATAAAATACTAACATTTAAAGAATCAATAAAAGCAGTTGCGCCAGGACAAAGTGCTGTTTTTTATTATAAAGATATATTGATTGGAGGAGGTATTATATATAAAAAACTAGTATAAATATGGTATAATAGTTAAAAATGAAATCAGAAGAAATAAGGCAATATTTTTTAGAGTTTTTTGAAAAAAGGGGCCATAAAATAATTCCCTCCTCATCTTTAATACCAGAAGATGATCCTTCTGTTCTTTTAACTACTGCCGGCATGCAACAATTTAAAAAATATTTTACCAGAGAAAAAGACCCTATTAAAGATTTTGGTACTCAACGAGTAGCATCTATACAAAAATGTTTTAGAACAACAGATATAGAAGAAATAGGAGATGAAAGACATTTATCATTTTTTGAAATGTTAGGTAACTTTTCTTTTGGCCCTATAGTTAATGATGACCCTAATGATTATGGTATAGGAGGTTATTTCAAAAAAGCTTCAATTAATTGGGCGTATGAATTTTTGAAATCTTTAGGATTAAAAATTGATTATGTAAGTGTATTTAAGGGTGAGAATAATATTCCTTTTGATGAGGAAAGCTATAATGTTTGGATAAGTTTAGGTTTTAAAAAAGAAGATATAAAAAAATTTGGCAAAGAAGATAATTTTTGGGGACCTACAGGTGAAGAGGGACCTTGCGGTCCTACTACTGAAATATATATAGACAATATAGAGGTTTGGAACTTAGTTTTTAATGAATATTATCAAACAGCAGATAAAAAATTAGAAAAATTAAAATATCCAGGAGTAGATACGGGAATGGGATTCGAAAGATTAATGAAAGTATTGCAAAAAACTCCTACAATTTTTGAGACTGATTTATTTGAACCACTTAGAACATATGTTTTAAATGAAAAACCAGATATAGCTGAACGAGATTTAAGAATTATATTAGATCATACAAGAGGGGCTGTGTTTTTAATAGCTGATGGTGTAAGGCCAAGCAATTTGGAAAGAGGATATATTTTAAGAAGAATTTTAAGGAGATTGATGCTAAAGTTGAAAATTTGGGATATTTTAAGCAAAAAAGATGTTTTTATAAAGGCAGTTATTGATAAGTTTAAGAATATATACAAAGAGATAGATAATTATGATAAAATTAAAGAAGTGATAGATAAAGAGTTTAGGGGATTTGAAAAAACATTGGAGAGAGGGTTGAGAGAATTTAATAAAAGAATTAATGGGAACGAAAAAGAAGAAGAGCTAGGAGAAAAATTGTTTGTTTTGTATACATCTTTTGGTTTACCTTTAGAAATATCAAAAGAGCTTCTAAAAAATATGAACATAGAAATAACAGAGAATTCGATTAATATATTTAATAAATTATTTAAAGAGCATCAAAAAATTTCAAAAAATATTTAAAAATGCAATCAGAAGAAAGAGAATATCTATATTTAAAAGGCACAGAAGAATTAGGAGATATAATTGATGCTATAAAAGGCGTGGAGAGCAAAGAGATAATTTTAGTGGTGCCAAGAAATACTAGATGCTTACTTCATCCTACAAATCTTGAAATCTTAAAACATGAAGCAAACAAGCATAGAAAAAAAATTTATATAAGCACTGATGATGAAAAATTAATAAGTTTAGCTAAATCTGAAGGGTTAGAAATATTTTTAGAAGATTTTACTTATGAAGAGGCTACAAAAATTGTAACCGATATTTTGCCTCCTTCTAAAATTAAACCTAAGATAAAGATAAAAGAAGATATTAAACCCAAAGCTACATCTAGAAAGAAAATTAACTATAAAAAAGTTGTAACATTATCCTTAATAATAGGATTTATATTATTTACAGTCTTCTTATATACTAATAATTTAACTACCTCTGCAACAATAGAGATTTCTTTAAAAAAACAAGATTTACCTTTTGAAGAAGTAGTAATGTTAGATCCAAATGTTAATAACCCAGATATAGATAAAGCTGTATTACCAGCGGAATTTATAGAAATAGTTAAGAATCATACTGTTAAACAACAAACTTCGGGTTTAAAAACATCAAAAGCAAAGCCTACAGGAAAAGTGATGTTTGTTAATGAAGATAGAGAGAACTCAATTTCAATAATACAAGGTACTAGAATAAAATCTTCAAAAGGTTATATATATAGAACGATGGAAAGAATAAATTTAGAACCAGGTGCTAGTAAGGAAGTATATGTAGTTGCTGATAATACTGGTTCTGATTACGAAATTGATGATTTAAATGAAAAATTCGAAATACCAGGCTTAATTGGTACAAGATGGGAAAAATTAATTAAAGTAAAATTAGTTGAACCTATAGTAACTGGTGAGGGTTCTAAAATTGTTACAGTTGATGATATAAATGAAGGTAAAATAAAGCTCGAAAAAGAAATTAAAGAAGTAATATTGCAAGAATTAGCAATTAAGTATAAAGATTATATATTTCCGGAAGGAATAAACTTAGTTGAAGTAAAAGTTACAGATATTTCACATTCTATAGGCCAAGTTGCGGATGAGATAATATTAACAGGTAGCGGGAAAGTACAAGTTGTAGGAGTTAAAAAAGATAAATTAATAGAATTTGTGAAAGATTTAATTTCTAAAAATAATCTTAAAGAGAATAAAGAGAATAATGTTGTAGAGTTAAAAATAGATAAAGTTAAATTGTTGAATATGGATATAAAATCTAAAACTGCTACGGTTTCAATATCTGGGCAATTAACTATTCAGGGTAGTTTAAATGTTAAAAAATTAACTCAAGAATTAGCAGGTAAAAACTTGGCTGAAGCTCAAAAAATATTTAACAATTACCCTGTAATTGAAAAAGCAGAACTAATAATTAAACCTTTTTGGGCTAATTATCTACCCCTTGATATTTCTAAAATTAATGTTAAAATAAAATAAAGAGGGATTGGTCGAATTAAGGATAATTAAGTAAAAAATGGAAAAACCAGCCTATGTAGAGGTATTAGAAACAATTATTAAGAACTTAGTAAATCATCCTGAAGCAGTTAAAATTACAAGGTCGTTAGATGAGCTTGGAGTACTATTAAAAATAAAAGTACATCCTCAAGATATGGGATTATTGATAGGAAGAAAGGGAGAAATGATAAAAGCTATAAAAGTTATAATGAGAGCTATAGGTATTAAAAATTATGCAAGAATAAATATTAAAATAGAAGAACCAGAACCTATTTCCCAAATTAAAACTTCTACTGACCAAATAATTGAAGAACTAAAAGAATCATAAAAGCTTAAATGCCTCAAATTCGTTTTGATATAATAACCCTTTTTCCTGATTCATTTTCTTATTTTAATCAATCTATATTAAAAAAGGCGCAAGAAAAAGGAATAATCCAAATTAAAATTTGGAATTTAAGAAATTTTACTGATGATAAGCATAAAACAGCAGATGATTATCCTTATGGTGGAGGACCAGGGATGGTTTTAAAAGTAGGGCCTATTTATAATGCTTTAAAATTTATTAAAGGTGAATTTAAAACAAGAAAAAGAAAAATAATACTTACAGACTTAAGAGGTAAAATTTTTAATCAAAAGTTAGCGCAAGAGTTATCTAAGGAAAAACAGTTAATAATTATTTGTGGGCACTACGAAGGTGTTGATGAAAGAGTGAAAAAATTTGTAGACATGTCTATATCTATAGGGAAATATGTGCTAACAGGAGGAGAACTAGCTGCTATGGTGATAGTAGATTCAGTATCAAGATATATAAAAGGAGTTTTGAAAAATCCTTTATCTCTTGAAGATAAAAGGTTTAATAGATTACTAAGCATACCGGTTTACACAAGACCAGAAGTATTTATAACAGATAATGGCAAAAAATATAAAGTTCCTAAAGTACTGCTATCTGGAAATCACAAAAAAATAGAAGAATGGAGGAAAAAACACGCAAAAGAAATTAAAATTTAATTTAAGTTTATAACAATAGTTTTACCAGGTAAATCTTCTAAATATATAAATTTATTTTTGAGCTTTTCTCTGATTTTATCTGCTTCTTCGAATTTTCTTGATTTTCTTAATTTCTCTCTTTTTTTGATTAAAGAAATAATTTTTTTATTTAAGCGTTCCCACGGGAAAAAGCATAAAAAGAAACTATCTAGTTCTTTCAAAATCTTTATAAAGCTTTCATTATATTTGTTGGCCTTCTCAATTTTATTTATTTCTTCTAATATTAAACTAATAACCCTAGAAGTATTAAAGTCATCTTCTAGACTTTTATTAATTTCTTTTAAAAATTTAGAATAATTAATAGATAAATCTTTTTCAAATAAGTTAAATTTTGCTACAAATTCATTTATTTTAAAATATTTATTCCATATGTCATTTAATGTATTTTGATTGTAATCTATAATTGATCTCCAATGGTGATATAAAATGAAAAATCTCAAAAATCTTGGTGGGTATTTTTTAATGAAGTCTCTTATAGTAATAAAATTTCCTAAAGATTTAGACATTTTTTTACCTTCTACATAAAGTAAGTTTACATGCATCCATATTTTTACAAAAGGTTTTTTACCAGAAGCAGCTTCTTGTTGAGCAATTTCACATTCGTGATGTGGGAAAATTAAATCAATTCCTCCTCCATGAATATCATATTGTACCCCAAAATATTTTTCTGTAATAGCTGTATCTTCAATATGCCATCCTGGCCTTCCATATCCCCAAGGAGCTTTCCATACCGGTTCAAATTTATCTTTTTTTGTTCTACCTTTCCACAAAGCAAAATCAAGAGGATCTTCTTTCTCTTCACTTTTTTCTATATCTTTAAGCTGATTTATATCTTGCCCAGATAATTTACCATAATCTTTGTATTTTTTTGTTCTAAAGTAAACAGATCCGGTTTTTGTTATATATGCATACGATTTTTCTATTAGTTTTTGAATTTGTTTAATGATCACATCTATATGCTCAGAAGCTCTTGCTAATATATCAACCTTGACTTTTAAAGCCTGCATATCCCTTAAAAATTCTTTTTCGTATCTTCTAGCTACAGTAAAAGGTCTTTTATTCAATTCTTTTGCTCTGTTAATTATCTTATCATCTATATCAGTTATATTCATTAAAAATTTAACTTTAAACCCTTTATTTCTTAGAAATCTTACAAAAGAATCAAAAAAAACATAAATACGAGCATGCCCTATATGACTTAAATCATAAACAGTTGGACCACACACAAAAAGCTTTAAATTTTTATTTTTTATATAATTTTTTTTCTTTGTAAGAGAATTATAAACTTTTATCATTTTGTTTTATAATTTTAAAATAAATGGATAAAAAATTTCAAGAATTGAAAAAAGGAGAACAAGAGTTTTTAAAACATTTCGAAGAACACCCTCATTTTGAAACATTAAGAAAGGAAGGTAAGCCTGGAGAGGAAGCAAAAAAAGAAATATCTGATTTCTTTAAAAAATTAACCGAGGAAATAGAAAAATTACCAGAAATCAAAAAAGAGGCAGAAATACATCATGAGTCTTTAGAAAACATATCTTCTAAATTAGCACATGCAGTACACATTGCATTAGAAGAAGGAATACTAGAGGGAATTGCTTTTATTAAGAAATTTAAAAGTCCGTATTTGCTAGATGCATTTCATGATTTATTAGCTGGGCATTTTTATAATTTATTAATAAAATTTGGAAAATTAAAAGAAATAAAATAAATGAACTTTATTCAGGAATTTATTACAAGCCATAAAATAGCATTTTCTCCCACTATAGTTTACTTATCTGGTTTTTTAACAGGAATTTTAGGTTTTATTGTAATATATTTTGGCCTTTTGCTTATTAAAAGATATTTAGAATATCAAAAAATAAAATTATCATTAAATTATTCTCTGCTTTTAGTTGAACTACCCAAATATCATTATTTGCCAAAAACAGAAACACCAACAAAAGTAGTAGAAGAAATAAATGATTTCGAAAACTTTTTAAATTCTTTAAGTAATATAAAAAATCCTATTATTTTTGAAATAGCCACTCCACACTCTGGAGAAGAAATATTTTTTTATGTAGCTGTGCCCAAAAAACATGTTCAACAAATGCAAAAATCAATACGAAGTTTTTGGCCAGGATCAGAAGTTATTTTAGTAGAAGAAGATTATAATATATTTAATCCAGAAGGAGTGGTTTTAGGTTCTTATGTCACACTAAAAAATCATTATTTTAGGCCTATAAAAACCTATAAAGAAATAGCATTAGGGAATATTGATACATTAGATTCCTTTTTAGCAGCTTTTAATAAGTTAAAAAAAGAAGGCGAAGGTTTGGCTTATCAAGTTATTATAAAACCATTAGGGAGTAAAGAAGTGAAGAAAATTAAAAAAATAATAAATAAAATGAAAGAAGGTAAAAGCTTTGAGGAAGCTTTAAGTCACAAAGAATATCTTGAAATTTTTCAAAGCAAAGAGGAGAAAGAAAAGAAAGAAATGGAAGAGAAGAAAAAACCGGTTGATGAATATCTTATAAAAAACATAGAAAATAAAATGACAAAACCCTTTTTTGAAGTTAATATAAGGATTTTAATGTCTGCTAATAATATATTTGATGGAGAAGAAATAATATCAACAGTAGAATCAGCATTTCATCAATTTATAAATCCTGGTATTAATGAATTTGTAATAAATAGAGTAAAAGGTAGAAAACTTTCAAATCTTATATACGAATTTTCCTTTAGATTATTTAACAAAGCACAAAGAGTAATATTAAATTCAGAAGAAATAGCATCAATTATACATTTTCCTACGTCTCATTCAAAATCTCCTATAATTCATTGGTTAGCAGCAAGAAGTGCGCCTCCGCCTTCCAATTTACCTTTAGAAGGAGTAATTTTGGGAGAGAGCACTTATCAAGGAAATAGAGTATTGGTTAGAATTAAAAGAAATGACAGAAGAAGGCATATTTATGTAATAGGGCAAACAGGTACCGGTAAAACAACTTTGTTAAAAAATATAGCTATGCAAGATATGGAAAATGGAGATGGAATTTGCTTTATTGATCCCCATGGAGATGTGGCCCAAGAATTATTAGGATTAATTCCTACAAATAGAATAGATGACTTAATTTATTTCTCCCCAGGAGATATTAGGAGGCCTATAGGTTTAAATATATTAGAATATGATCCAAATTACCCAGAGCAAAAAACATTTATTATTAACACATTAATTGAAATAATAGACAAGCTTTATAACCTACAAATAACAGGAGGACCTATGTTTGAACAATATTTAAGAAATGCCTTGCTTTTAATAATGGATGATCCTTCTTGGGGTTTTACCTTACTTGAAGTATCTCGTGTATTTGTAGATAGAAGATTTAGAGAAGAACTATTAACTAAATGCAAAAACTACCCTGTTGTAGAATTTTGGACAAAACAAGCACCTGTTGTAGGTGGAGAGCTTTCTTTAGAAAATATGATAACTTGGATAACATCTAAATTAAATCCATTTATTACTAATGATTTTGTAAGGCCTATAATAGCACAGCCAAAATCTAGTTTAGATTTTAGACAGATAATGGATAACAAAAAAATATTAATAGTAAATCTTTCAAAAGGTAAAATAGGAGAAACAAGTGCGTATTTATTAGGTATGATTTTAGTTGCAAAAATACTTTCTGCTACATTTTCCAGGGTTGATATACCAGAAGAACAAAGAAAAGATTTTTATCTTTTTATTGATGAGTTTCAAAACTTCGCTTTTAAAGGAATATCATCAATTTTATCTGAAGCAAGAAAATATAGATTGTCTATGGTTTTAGCGCATCAATATATAAAGCAATTACCAGAAGAAATAGCAGCAGCAGTCTTTGGTAATGTTGGTACCATAATGTGCTTTAGAGTAGGTACTGAAGATGCTGACTTTCTTGAAAAACAATTTGCTCCTATTTTTACCAAAGTTGATTTAGTAAATATACCCAATTACCATCTATATTTAAAGCTCTTGATAGATGGATATGTTTCTGATCCTTTTAATATAAAAACTTTACCTCCTAAAACACCAAATTTAGAATTAGCAGAAAGAGCAAAAGAAATTAGTTTTCTTAGATATGGTAGACCTCTTGAAGAAATAGAAAAAGAAATAGAAGAAAGGTATAAACATGTGAAAACTTTTTAAATTTTATTCTTTCTTTCTAAAATTAGTAAAGATTCCATATGTGGGGTATTAGGATAAAAATCATATCCTATTATTTTCTTTATTTTATACTTATCTTTTAAAAAAAGAAAATCTCTAGCTTGAGTGATGGGGTTACAAGATAAATAAACAATTAAATTGGGTAAATTATCCAAAATTATATTGATAACCTTTTTATGTAAACCAGAACGAGGTGGATCTAAAACTAATATATCTGTGTCTTTTAAAAATTCAATTGATAATTTTTCGGCTGGACTTTCTAGACAATCAAAGTTTTTTATTTCATTAATTTGGGCATTAATTTTTGCATAATTTACTGAGTTTTTCTCAATTTCAACCCCTATAATTTTTTTTGCAAATTTATTTAAGTTTAAAATAATACTTCCTACGCCGCTATATAATTCTATTATTTTGTTAACTTCATTTATATTTTCTTTTATATCTTTTAAGCATTCATTGAATAGCTGAATATTATTTTGGAAAAAACATCTAAAATCGTAAAATATATCTAATTCGCCTATTTTCTCTTTTAGAAAATCTTGCCCTTCTTTTTTTATAATTTCTGATACTACAAATGCCGGACTTTTAGGATCACTGTATACAAATATTAATCCTGACAAGTTTTCTATCTTATCTAATGCTATTTTTGG
The DNA here is from genome assembly GCA_023255765.1 of Candidatus Paceibacter sp. Lineage (GTDB taxonomy): Bacteria > Patescibacteriota > Minisyncoccia > UBA6257 > HR35 > JAGDVT01. The sequence continues at coordinate 10,035 of JAGDVT010000050.1, forward strand.
AATTTTTTCTTTATTCATTAAAAATAAAACAGCTATTCTTTCGTTAAAACTCTTGCTTTCTCTGATTGTTAAACCTTTTAAATAGTTTATTGCATATTTCTCAATGTTGAGATAGTCTAAAATTTTTAAGGCTATTTTATTCATAAATTCACTTGCTAAAATACAGCCTTTTTCTAATATATATTTTTCATTCTTGCTTCCTCTTTTGTAAAAAGCTAAATAAATTTTTTTATTATCTGTACTAAAAGAAAATTCCATTTTGGTCCTATACCCATAAATCAAAGGTGATGGTATAAATTTATCAATGTCTATTGTTTCTCTAGCGATTTGATAATATATTTCTTTTAATAGGGCTTTTTTAAGTTGAATTTGAAATTCATAATCAAAAGTTTGCCAGGGAGAACATGAAAGATAATGCTCCTCCTGTTCCCTTATTCTAAATGGAGAGCTTTCAGTAATTTCTATAAGCTCTGCTTCTATATAATTTTTTTTCTCTTTTAAAATCTTAACCCTAGCAACTTCATTTGGTAAGATACCATAGCAGAAGACAACTTTACCATTCCATTTACCCAATGATTTTCCCTCAGGTACTATTTTTGTAAATTCTACTTCTATAATTTTGTTTTTCTCTACTTGCTTCATATTTATTTTTTGTTTATAATTATTTTAGTTGAATTTTAAGAAATTAATTAAATTTTAAAAAATGCCAAAACAGAAATTAAATTTGGGTAGAGCTTGGTATGCTATTCATACAGTCATTGGTTTTGAAGATATGGTAGCAGAGGCTATAATGAAAAGAGCCGAAGCTTTTGATATGAAAGATAAAATTTTTAATGTACTAGTACCAAAAGAAAAAGTGTGGGAAGTAAGAGGCGGTAAAAGAGAGCTTGTAGAAAAAAAACTTTATCCAGGCTATGTTTTTATAGATATGATAGTAACTGATGATTCATGGTATTTAGTTAGAAATACACCAAAAGTAACAGGATTTATAGGTGCAGGGACAACGCCTTTGCCTGTAGATCAAAAAGAGATAGAAGAAATATTAAGAAGAGTAAAGTCAGAAGAAGCCCCTATTGAAATGGACATTAAAGTTAACGATTTGGTAGAAATTACACAAGGAGTTTTCAAGGGTTTACAAGGTAAAGTAGCTGAAGTAGATAAGGAGAAAGGAAGATTAAAGGTAGTAGTTTCTATATTCAATAGAGAAACACCAGTTGAAGTAGATTTTTTACAAGTTAAAAAATTATAATAAAAAAACTTGATTAAAATGGAAAAGCAAATAAAAGCGAAAGTTAAATTAATTATACCGGCAGGAGAAGCAACTCCAGCTCCTCCTATTGGTCCTTCTTTGGCTCAGTATGGAATTAATATTGGAGAATTTTGTAATAAGTTTAATGAGGCTTCTAAGGAATTTAAAGGAATAAAAATACCTGTAGAAATTACAATTTACGAAGACCGCTCTTTTGAATTTGTTCTTAAAAAACCTCCTGTTAGCTCTTTAATTAAAAAATATTTAGGTATTGAAAAAGGAAGCGGAGAAACAGGAAGAAAATTTGTAGGTAAGCTAACAAGAGAGGATTTAAGAAAAATAGCTGAAGAAAAGTTGCCAGATTTGAATACAGACGATATCGAAAAAGCAATAAAAATAGTAGAAGGAACAGCAAGAAGTATGGGTATTAAAGTAGAATAAATTTTTTTTTATAAAAAATAGGGGGTTAAACCCCCTATTTATTTGAATAACCATTTTATTGCATTTAAAACCCCATTTGCTATATTAGTTAAAAATTCTAAATTTATAGTTTCTATTGTGTCTGTTTCTTTGTGATAATGCTCATTCCTTATAAATGAAGTGTCTGTTATCATTATAGCTGGGATGTTATAGTCCCAAAAATGCACATGATCACTTAGTCTTGTTATAGGAAATTCTCGCCCATTATTTTCCGTTATATATTTCACAACTTTAATTTTATTTTTGAATTCTTGTAAAAAAATATTGGAAATTCCTTCAGCATTTTTATTGCCTACTATAGCAATGAAATCATTCTTAAAGAATAGATATTTATATAAATATTTCCAATATTTGAACAAGTATATTTTCGGTATAGTAGTAATTACCCTTTTTGTATTTGTATAACCTATCATTTCTAATATTACAACATATTTTACAGTAATATTTTTTTGTACTATAGAATTTACTAAATAATAACTTCCTAACATTCCATATTCTTCTAAATCAAAAAATACATACCATATTGAATAATCTTTATTTGCAACATAAGAAGGAGTTATAATTTTCGAAATTTCTAAAAGAACAGAAACTCCGCTTGCATTATCATTTGCACCTGGTGAATTGATTACACTATCATAATGAGCACCTATTAAAATGATAGGTTTATTTAATTCATCAGATTTAGCAATTATATTTACACCATACTGCTTGTTAAAATTTTCATCAAAATAAGGAAATTTGTCTTCTTCTATTATATATCTATTGTCTTCTAATATTTTTTTAATGTAATTTTGTGCTTCAAAATAATTAAAGCTTTTAAAATGTCTCGGAGCTTTCGATAATATTTTTATATGTTCATACAATGCATCATACTCTATCATTATTTATCACCTCCTTTAGTTTTAGATATCTAAATAGTATTTTAACACTATTTAAACTTTTGTTATAATTTAAAAATGAAAGGCAAATTAATAATAATAGATGGAATAGATGGAAGCGGTACCACTACTCAAACTAAACTATTATATGAATTTTTAAAAGAAAATAAATTGAAAGTTTTTTTAACAAAAGAGCCCTATGATCAAGAAATAATAAAAATTTTAGCAAAGAATAAAAACGAACTAATAGATTTATTTTTATTTTTAGCTGATAGAGTAAAGCACTTTGAATTAATTAAAAAATATTTAGAAAAAAATTATATAGTAATAAGTGATAGAGGTTTCCCTTCTACTTTAGCATACCAATTTTATGCAAGTAATTTAAAAAATGAAATTAAAGAAGATTTAGCCATATTTTTAAACCATTTAGCAATGAATCATATATATCCAGATTTAATTATAATTTTAGATATAGAAGCAAAATTAGCTATAAAAAGATTAAAAATAAAAAATAAAAAAAGTGAAATAAGAAAATTCGAAAAAAAGGCTTATTTAGAAAAAGTAAGGGAAGGATTTTTATATTTTTCTAGAAAATTAAAATGGAAAATAATAGATAGTTCAAAGCCGATAGAAGTCGTTCATCAAGAAATAATAAAGGAAATTTTAAAAATTATATAAAATGGGGAAACTTATACCCAAAATAGGCTTAGAAATACATTTAGAACTTAATACAGAATCAAAAATGTTTTGCAGTTGTCCTAATGATTCTGGCGAAATTCATCCAAATACTAATATATGTGAAATATGCACAGGACAACCAGGGGTTTTGCCGGTTGTAAATAAAAAAGCAATTGAATACGCAATTAAATTAGCAAAAGCACTAAATTGTAAAATAAATAATATTAGTTATTTTGCAAGAAAGAATTACTTTTATCCAGATTTGCCTAAAAATTATCAAATTTCTCAATACGAACTACCATTAGCTACAAATGGTTATTTAGAATTTTATCTTAAAGGAGAATTTAAAAAGGTTAGGATTAGAAGAATCCATTTAGAAGAAGATACAGGCAAATTAATTCATTATAAAGACTATACATTGGTAGATTTTAATAGATCAGGAGTGCCGCTTTTGGAAATAGTTACAGAACCAGATATAAGGTCATCAGAAGAAGCTAAAGAATTTGTAGAAGAACTTATATTGATAATAAGATATTTAGGAGTTTCAAATGCAAGTCCTGAGAAAGGAGAAATAAGATTTGAGGCAAATTTAAGTGTAGGAGAAGAAGAAAAACTTGGTACTAAAGTTGAAATTAAAAATATAGGATCTATAAGATCTTTAAAAGATGCAATAGAATACGAAATTAAAAGGCAAATGAATTTATTAAAAAAGGGAGAAAAAATAATTCAAGAAACGAGAGGATTTGATGAAAATAAACGAATTACTTATACTCAAAGAATTAAAGAATACGAACAGGATTATAGATATTTTCCAGAACCAGATCTACCTTTATTAAAATTATCTGATGATTATATAAACAATATACCATTACCAGAATTGCCGATGCAGAAACGAGAAAGATATCTAAAAGAATTTAATTTAAAATTTAAAGAATCAGATATTTTAATAAAAAACAAACATCTAGCAGAATTTTTTGAGAATGTAGTTTCCGAAGTAAAATACGAAAAAGATAAAGTAAAAATAGTTTACAATTTATTAGTAAATGATATGTTGGGTTTGTTAATGAAATATAATAAAAATTTTGAAGATATTAAAATTGCTCCATCAGATTTTGCTGAATTAATTAATGAATATTTCGAAAATAAAATTAATATAAAAATTGTAAAGGACATATTAGAAAAAGTAGTTTTAGAAAACAAAGAAATTCGAGTATTATTAAAAGATAAAAAAATTATATTAGATCAGGGTGTAATAGAGAAAACAGTAGAAGAGGCTATCCTTGAAAATCCTAAAGCAATTGAAGATTTTAAAAAAGGTAAAAAAGAAGCAATACAATTTTTAATAGGGTATATAATGAAAAAAACAAAAGGTCAGGCCGATATTAACTTAACAAAAGAAATTTTAATTAAAAAATTAGAAAATGCTTAAATATAGAATTTATTTTTATATATTAGCAATTTTACTTTTGTTGTGGGGAGGAATTTCTGTAAATTTATTAGGTTTAAATTTAGGTATTGATTTGAAAGGAGGTGAAATGATTGAAATACAAACTAATCTTAAAAATTTAGAAAATATTTTTGATAAGAGTAAATTCAAGATAAGAGAAACCCAAAATAGTATAATAATAAAAGCCCCTAATTTAGATGAAAATTATATAATATCAAAAATAAAACAATTTGATCCTAATGCGAAAATAATAAGAAAAGAAGAAGTGAGTTCTGTTTTTAGCGGGGAGTTAGCAAAAAAATCTTATTTAGCTATAATTTTTGTGCTTATGGGTATAGGTACATATATAACAATAGTTTTTTGGGGCAAAAAAAGATTGATCCCAGGATATTTATTTGGTTTAGTTACAATTTTGACCTTATTCCATGATGTAATAGGTAGCTTAGGTTTATATACTCTCTTTTCTCACTTTTTTAATTATGATCTAGATATTAGTATAATAATAGCATTTTTAGTAGTAGCTGGATTTTCTGTACACGATACTATAGTAGTTTTCGATAGAATAAGAGAAAATTTAATGAAAGAAGGTAAATTAAACCAAGAAATTTTTGAAAAGAGTATAAAAGAAACTTTGACAAGGTCAATAAACACATCTTTATCCACTATACTTTCAATTTTACCCCTTTTATTTTTGATTGAATTTTTAAGACCATTTTTGCTTACCTTAATGGTAGGTATAATAATAGGAACATATTCTTCAATTTGCTTAGCCGCACCTTTATTGTATGATCTAAGCAAATGAAAATACTTCCTTCTATAAACACTCAAACTTTTGATGAAGCAAAATCCAGAATAGATTATTTAAAAAATATCACAAATGAATTTCATTTAGATATTTCAAGTTTAGAATTTGCAAATTATCAAACATGGAATAATCCTAAGGAATTAGAAAGATTAGATGAAAATTTAAAATTACACCTCCATTTAATGATTAAATTAAAACCTCAAGAAATATTAAAATGGTCTAATAAAAGAATAAAAACTTTAATATTGCATCTTGAAGGTAGTAATTTGCCCTATGCTTTAATAAGATTTGCTAAAAAGCTTAAGAAAGAACTTATAATTGCATGGTCTCCTAATATTGATAAAGATTTTATAGATGAATTCGTAAGATTTTTTAATGGTATATTAATATTAGGAGTGAATCCGGGAAAATCAGGACAAAAATTTCTAGAATCAACATTTGAAAGATTACAAGAAGCTGTCCTATATAAAGAAAAAATAAAGAAATTTAAAATAATCGTAGATGGAGGTGTTAATAAAGAAAATATATATAAAATAATGGAATACAAACCAGATTATATTATTTTAGGAAAAGCAATATTTGGTGAAGGTGATCCTTTGTTAAACTATTTGTATTTTAAGAGCTTAATAAAAGATTAAACAAATTTACTCTCTGCAAATAGTTTGATTAATTTCAGCGTAAGGAGCACAAACAGTAATTCTGCCTGAGGTAGCATCATACTTTATGTTATAACCGGTATTATAAGCTCCTGTTGTTGAATCAAAAGTGCCCCGTTGAGGATCAAGAGGTATCTTAGGCAAATAGGTAGGAACAAGGCAAGTCATTAAATCTACACCTCCTGGAGTAGCAATCATTGTAGTAACAGTAGGTAGATCTGGTACGGCAGTGCATTTCCAGCTACCTTGATTATCAGTCATAACTTGAAGTACTGCACTATAGATTGCATTTACATCTGTTGCTCTTTGAGTATTTCTAGCTTTTGCAAATTGACGACCTGGATTAACTGCTACTATAATAGCACCTGCTAAAAGTATAATAATACCTATGACCAAAAGAACCTCTATTAATGTAAAAGCTTTTTTCATTTGCTTATTAATTTAAAATAATAAATAATTACGACCTTCTAAATTGTAATTTATATATTTAAATTATACTATAAAAATAAAATCAAGCTGCTAAAATTGTGGATAATTATTTTATCTCTTGCCATTTTAAAATATCATAAAAATCAGTAGTTAAAGGAAATTCAGGAGGAGGTCCAAAAAGTAAATTTGCATCGTAAATTAAATACCTATCTTTATATCCTGAGCAATATATATCACCGCAAACCCAACTAAATCCGTATCTTAGATTTGAACCTATCATTCCATAAACTGTTATAGAATTCCTCTTATATTCAGCTCCACAATTATAAGAATAATATAATCTACCTACTTGTCCGTTTTGGGCTACTAAAGCAGCATCTATTCTTAAATTATCTTCACTTTTTAGTCCAATTAATATGTTGTTTTGAGCAATTAATCCTATTACATCTTTACCATCATAATTTGTATATTTTAAGCTTTGATTAATAATGATATTAGTTCTATTAGTAATTTGGTCAGGAAATCTTGCAGAACCTATCAATAATCTTTTGTTATTAATTTGCCCACTTACCCATAAATTATCTTCTACAAAAATAACACCATTTGCTGGTATTTGAAAATTGCCTATAAAAGTTTTATTTTTTATACTCCATGTATCAACATAACCAAATGAGGAATATGTATAACATGCAGGATATTTTTGTGTTACTTTATATAAATCAAAAGTACCATCTGTTTTTAATACGATTTCATAACCCTGGGCATTTGATGGACCTACATATTTACCTGAAGTAGAGGCTATATTCTTAATTTCAGATAAATTTTTAGTAATCCCATTAAAATCTACATTTGGAACACCTACTTTTCTTCCTGCTTTAAAAATATCAGGCCGATTTGGTAAAGGAGTAGGAGGATACGGATCAATTGGGTTTACATGGGTATGAACCGCCCATTCATTTGGTCCTTCGTGGTCAGGATCATCATAAGTAGTCAATGCACTGGAAACTAAATTATATGCCACTCCGTCAAATCTTATTCCTTTATTTGAATAAATCTCTCCATAAACATAGGTACCCTGGCCAAATCTTACATTATCATTTAAAACAGAAGAATATTTAGCAAAAGAAGGTATACCTAGTGTAACTTCTACAATTTTTTCTAAATCAGGATATTCATTAAGTATGCCTTTAGATTTAATTTTTACAATAGTCGAGCCAGTAGGTGGAGGGGTTATTTCTAGTATAAACTTTCCAATCAAATTACCTTTTCTATCATAAAAGTTATGAACATAAGGACCGGGTTGATTAGTCCCATCAGTATAATCTTTAGGAGAATGATTTAAATGCCACCTATAATATTCAGCACCAGCTTCTGCTATTTGTAAAATTCTTTTTTTATAAACATCTTTTGCTGTGCTTAAGATAAAGTAATTAATCCAAATTATTAAACCAGAAAGTAAAAATATCGCAATTGAACTATATATTATTAAATAAATTGATATTTGACTTTGTTTTTTCATTTTGTTTTTAAATTTCTTGGGCTTACTATAATATAACTACCAATTGAAGGTTTATTAAAAAGAGGCTTTGTTTTAATTTCTACTTTTATTATTTTTATTTTATAGTTTTCAATAGGAGGAATAAGAAGATTAAATGTCTCATCATAGTATGAAATCTGGAAACTTTCTATGTTATACACAAGATTTAAAATTTTTTCTTTAGATAAATCATAAACAGGAGGAGTTCCAAATGCTTTTGTAAGGCCTCTTTTTAAAATATTATTTTCAACAAAATATCTAATCCTTTCGGTAATACCATCATTATCTACATCGCTATAAAAAATAATAGAGTTAGAAGTTGCAAATTCAATAGGGTAAGCTCCATTACTTGAATAATTCATTGTCCTCATCTCTTTAGCCATTTTATTTAAAGCAAAATCAACCTCTCTTTGGCTGCCCATGCTAAATATAAAAAATTGGCTGTAGCTCGATAAGGAAATTACAAAAAAAATCAAAAATGCTGATATTATAGTTATTATTAAAATAGAAACAAAAGTTTCAATTAAAGTAAATGCTTTCATTTTCTTTTTATTGATTTATATAAAACATAAATAAATAAAACTAATAAAATTGAAATAATTAGGATATGAAATATTTTTTTAGAAAAGTAATATTTAACATATTTTCCTTCTTTATAATCAAAAGGAATTTTAATATTTTTTTTAGCTATTATTTCTTTATTGTCTTTTCTTCTCAAAATAAATTCGTATTCTCCTTTTTTTAAATCTTTCAAAAATATTTGATTTTCCTTTATATTTTCAATTTTTTTGATAAGATTGCCATATTTGTCATATATTTCCAAAATAAATTGAGGTAACTGTTCTTTGCTTAAACTTAAAGAAAGTTTATTAGTAAGATTATCAAAGATAATAATTTCTTGAGGAGTTTTAGATTCTTGAGTAGTAGTTGTAATTGGTAATTTGTTTTCTTCTGGACGAACTTTTGGACCTTCTTTTTGAGATTTAGAATATACTTCAGTAGATTGGGGCAGGGAAGTAGTTGAAATTGTAGATAGGGATATATTTTCTAATTTTGTACTAGTTTCAGAAGTTGTAGTAATTTTTGTCCGAGGATAAGTATTAAAATGAAATTTAAATTGATTAATATTATTACTCATATCTTCTATTTTAATTATGCCATAATAATAATAAAAAGGCGCTAAAACATTTTTCGTACTTAAGATATGTAAATTATTAAATATTGGGCTTTTCTTAGTTAAAACCAATTTACTTGTTGTAGTATAAACATCAAAAGTTGCTATTGTATATTCATTAGTAGTAAATTTTACAGTAATACTAGTTGTTGTTAATTCTTCTATATTAAAATAAGTAAGAATAGGGGGCTCTTTATCTGTATAAATAGGAGTAGGTGTAGAAGCTGTAGCGGTTTGAATATTAGGATCTATAGGTGTTAAAAATGAGCCTTGATAAGCATTTAAATTTCCCCAATAATCTTGGACTCCTATTTGAAATATATATAAAGTATTAGGTTTAGTAGAAATTTCAAATTTACACCTATTTGGTTTATAACATTTTTCTAAATAATCGGTAAAATTAGTTTCTTTGATCTCTTTCATATCTGAAGTCCAATAAATAATTTTGTATTTAGTGTTTTCATTAGTTTGAAAATAAATTATAGTTTTATATGGATCAATTGTTTGGATTTGTACATTTTTTATTTGTGGCAAGTCACTTTCTTCATTTTCATTTAATGTAAAATTCAAAGCCAAGGAAGTTGTATTATTATTAATTATTAAAGAACCAACAATATCTTCCGTTAAAGAATATTCTTCTGTATGTTGCTGAAGTTGAATTATATTAGAATAAAATATTTTTAATCCTCTTCCGCTTATATGTTCTATTTTAATTTTATAATTAGCTCCACTCCCAATTTTGTAATTATTTCCTAAACTAAGCGCAAATTTAGTTGGATATAATAAGAGAGGTATATTGAAAACTTTAGAAGTAATTAAGTAATTTTCTTTATATAAACTAACTTTGATTTTAGATTCTTCTACATCATTTTTGATCCAGATTCCTATAGAATATAAATTATCATCATAAATCTTTAAATTTTGTTCAATTGATTTCACTAAACTTAAATCAAGATAATTTTCAGTAAAGGGAGCAAAAGAAAAATATTCATAACTTTGAGAAAAAGCAATAGAATCTGGTAAAATTGTAAATAAAAAGAATATCAAAAATATCATTGTTTATTTAATCTAGCTTTAATATAATAATAATTTACAAATAGATCAAATTGATAAGAATAATCTAAATAGCCATCTTTTCTAACTGTAAGCGTATAAGTACCACCAGGTATATTATCAAAAAGGACATAATTTTTGCTCAAGCATAAATTCTTATAAGTAAAAGTAATTTTTGATAATTTGGGTGTTGAATTTTCATCCAATGTAGAAAGATAAACTTTATACCTTAAATATCTATAATTAGTTGAAAATTCTATATTTTCTGAGGGAGAAATAGTAAAATAAGACTGAGAAGTACCATCCGGCCCTACGAAATTCCAACTATAATTATCATTATTTACTGCTATTTGTATTTTCAGATAAGTGTTTAGAGGAACATCTGCATTCCAAGCAATTTTTATAATCTTTGAATCAGTTGAGGTTCCTAGATCAATTGTGTTAGATATTAAATACTCCTCTGTGTTAGTAGGATATACGCCATCATAATTTTTTAATCTTATATCTCCATAAGAAACATCAATATTTTCTGTTTTTTCAGAATAATTATTAAGCCAATTGCTTTCTGATATAGAATCCACTTCTGTTATTAAGGTTTTATTATAGTTTGAGCCAGACAAAGTAACTGTAGCATTATCTAATGGATTGTTATTTTCATCCCACACGCTTACTAATACAAAATTAGGCGAAGAAGTTGTTACTATTAAATTAATTGTTTTTGTAGTATCAGGAGGTAAATTAAATGGTAAATCCTGTAAAGCTCCTTTAAGTATATACCCTTCTTTTATAACTTCAAAATTGTATTCATCCCATTCAATATTTTGCAAAAATTTATAACCATTTAAATCTGTTATTGTAGTTGTAGTGAATTTAGGAATATTAGGATCTGTTCCGATTAATTTACTTCCCGTAATTTTTAAATCTATATTACCGAGTGGTTTGCAAAATTTATTCTGAGTATATATATTTAAATTACTTAATTTATCAATAGAAAAACTAACTAAAGTTAATTGTTGCTCAAGTACAGTTGCATTAGGTTTAACAGGATTAGGATTATTTGGATCATTAGGAGGATATGTTCTATCAGAAGAATAACCTGGTTTAGATACATAAATTTCATATGCATTTGTGCCTGTTGGAATATCTATAAGCTGTAATAATCCATTAACATTTGTTACATCCTCTATTCTAATAGGGGGATTTATTTTGTTATTAATTACTAAAACATTAACATCTGGCAGAGAATTACCTTTTGAATCAAAAACTTGTATAAATAATGATCCATTATTAGTTGTAGCTTCTAGGGTTTTAGGAGCAATTATAGTAGTTAATCTTTGTGTTTTTATTTTAGGGTAGCAATTCAAGCAATCAGCTTCTAATTCTACTAATTTATAATCTGCTGGAGCTGTATCTTTTGGAGTAGATGTTACTGTACCATCAAATGGATCATCTATGTTTCTTACATATGTTCTAATCTCTAATTTATAATTTCCATAATCTATAATTTTTTTAGCTTGTAATTTACCTCTCGGATATCCATCTATTATACCTATATCTTCATATTTTAAATTCTTAATAATCTCCATCTCGTTTTCCAAAGCATTCAAAATCTGAAGTTGCATTCTAATAGAAGTAGAAAATCTTAAAAAATTAATAAAACCCATATAAATTAAATACCCTAAAACAGCTATAAATAAAATCCCTATTAAAACTTCAATTAAACTAAAACTAAGGTTGTAATTTTTCCGATAATTCATATATTGGTAAAACTATTGAAATTGCCATAAAACCTATTACTATAGCTATAACAACTAAAATAATAGGCTCTAAAAGATTTACAAATCTTTCTAGGAAAGTATCTACATTTTCTTCTAAAGATTTTGTCAAATATATAAGGTTATTTTCCAAATTCCCTGTACGTTCACCTATTTCAATCATTTTTACAAAATTATAATAAAATAAATCTTGATATTTATTAAAAAATTCATAAGAAGGATGGCCTGCTATTATAAAATTTGATCCTTCTTCTAATATTTTTTTATATACTTCATTACTTATGCTATTTGAGCAAATTTTGAAAGATTCAACTATTTTAATGCCACTTCTTAAAAGCAATGCTAATATTCTAGAAATTTGTGCCAGCGTATAATTTTTGATTATTGTAGAAATTATAGGTAACCTAAGCAAGATATAATGAAACAAGAATCTAACTTTTTTATTTTTAAGTGAAAATAAAAATAAAATAAACAATATTAAAAATGAAATAAATATATAAACTCCATAATTTAGGAAGAAATTAGAGATTTTTAAAAATATTTTAGTAGGTAAAGGTAAATCTACGCCCAAATTTTCAAATATAGGTGTTATTTTAGGGAAAACAAAATATAACAAAAAAATAGTCATTATTATCATAGTACCTATAATAAAAGAGGGATATATCATTGTAGTAATTACCTTTCTTCTTAAATCTCCTATTTTTTTTAATTCATCTCCTAATCTATCTAAATTTTCAGACAAAGTACCAGTAAGCTCTCCTATTCTTATTATATCTATAAAAAATTGGCCTAAAACTTTATTAAATTTTTCTAAGCTATTTGCTAAATATTGTCCTCTTTCAATATCTTTTATTGTTGTATTGAGGATGTATTTTAGTGCTTTTGATTTAGTATTTTCTTTTAAAATATTAATTGCCTCAGTTAATGTAATTCCGCTTTTTAAGAGTAAAGATAAATTTTTGCAAAAAAGTATTTTATCTTCCAAAGAAATGTGTAATATAAAAGGTTTTTTTTCGTCTTTATTCATGGATTACTCTTAAGAGTTCTTCAATAGTGGTTAAACCTTTTAAAACCTTTGAAAAACCATCTTGAACCATAGTAGTCATACCTTCTTTAATTGCTATTGATTTTATCACATCGCTATTTGCTCTTTTCATAATAGCATCTCTAATCTTATCGCTAATATTTAAAACTTCAAATATACCCAATCTTCCATAATATCCTGTACCATTGCAAATTTCACATCCGTTTCCTTTGTAAAATTTTGAATCTTTGATTTTCTTTATATTTTCAATAGTTAAATCATATCCAATGCTTTCTAAAACAGATAGAATTTCTGTTTTTTTAAGTTTTATTTCCGTTTTACATTTTTCACATATTTTTCTAACTAATCTTTGCGCTATTACTATATTTAAGGTAGATGCGATTAAAAAAGGTTCAGTACCCATTTCTAAAAGTCTTGGTAATGCAGTAGGAGCATCATTGGTATGCAGAGTAGAAAGAAGTAGATGCCCTGTTAATGCGGCATTTACGGCAATATCTGCAGTTTCTTGATCTCTTATTTCACCTACCATAATTATATTTGGGTCCTGCCTTAAAATAGCCCTTAAACCTTTTGAAAATACCAATCCTACCTGAGGATTAACTTGAATTTGTGTAATGCCTGGTATAGAATATTCAACGGGATCTTCTAATGTTACAATAGAAACACTCTCCTTATTTAAAGCCTTTAAAATAGCATAAAGAGTTGTAGTTTTACCTGAGCCAGTTGGCCCTGTTACCAATATCATTCCATATGGTTTTTGTATAGCTTTTTGAACTTTATCTAAATCTTGCTCCGAAAACCCCAAAGTCTCTAATGTAAAAGAATCTTCTTTTGAGGTGAGAAGTCTTAATACAGCATTTTCTCCATAATATGTTGGCATAACCGAAACCCTAATATCAAATTTTATATTTTCAATTGGATCAAAAAATTTAAACCTTCCATCTTGTGGAGTGTTATGTTCATCAGTTCTTAATCCAGATAATATTTTAATTCTGGTAATAATTTCATCTTGTATTTCTTTTTTAAAGGTAAATATTTTATTCAATATACCATCTATCCTAGCTCTAACTACAATTTCATTTTCTTGAGGGTCTATATGAATATCAGAAGCCCTTGCTTTATAAGAATATTTTATTAAATTATGTACAAGTTCAATAATGGAAATTTCCTCTAATGATTTATTAGCTTCAGTTTCTATTATTGATTTTAAACTTCTAATATCCATTATTTTAAAATTTTAAGATATTTTTAGTCTTAAATAAAAATCTTCCAAAATATTTCTGTAGCTGAGGTAAGCTATATAAGGGCTTTCATAGGGATTAAAATACTTATGAACATCGCCATCAGCAAACCATTTAGTGCACATATAATAAAAATGATCAGCAGTCTGCAATTTTCTCCATATTATTTTTATTTGAGGTGATTTATTTTTAATATATTTTTCTAAAGAATATATTCTCTCTAAAGCGTCCTTCTGCATTTCATTTCCTAACCAGGCAGTTAAATCTCTTTCAGTATCAGCCCAAGTTATTGGATACGAAGAAGAATATATACCTCTTACTGGGTAAACTTTAATTGCTTCAGATAAGGTGAGAAAGTTTAAATCTTTTTGTTTAAGAATTTCGAAGGGCAAAGCAGATAAAAATTCAAATATACCAGTTTCAGGCCATTGATGTTCTCCAAATGTTTCAAAGTCCATAAACAAATTAATAACCTCTCCATTCCCATTAAACTGGGAAACCCAGTAAGCAAACTTATCAGCAGTTAATGGCCATTCGTCCCATTCCCTGGAAGAAAATCTAAAACTTATATCATCAGATAATTTATAATTTCTTAATAAAACTTTAATTTTACCTTTAGGCATTTGGTAAATAAAATTAGGAGAACGCCATCCTAAAATCCAATCCACGCCTTCTGTTATTATGGCTTCAAAGTCTAGTTCGTAAAGTATTTCTTCTAAATCGTCAAAATATATAAGCTCTGTATTAGAAAATACTTTAGGTTCCTGGTTAAACAAACTCCTTATTAATTTTTTATGCATTAAAATTTGTTCAATAAATTCTTCTTTTGAATATAAACAAGATAGAGAATGGTAATAAGTTTCACCTGTAAATTCTGCACAACCTGTACTAGCTACTTTTTTAAAAAGTTCAATTACTTCAGGAGCCCAAAGTTCTAATTGTTCTATTAAAGTACCTGTTATACCAAAAGTGACTTTAAATCTAAAATTTGTATTTTTAATCAATTCATATATAAGTTTCAATGTAGGAATATAACATTTATTTGCTATTCTTGTTAAATAAAATTTATTTTTTTCATCATCAAAATAATTTTCTTCACTGCCAATATCAAAAAAAGTATAATTTTTAATTCTAAAAGGTTGGTGTACTTTAAAATAAAAACAAATTGATGGCATCTTTTATAATTTTGAGTAAATTTCTACTAATCTATTTGCTCTTTCTTCCCAATCAAATTTATATAATTCTTTACTAGAATTAAAAATAAGTTCGTTTTTTAATGGTAAATATTTTAATACTCCTATTATATAATTAGCCATCATTTTAACATCCCAAAAATCTACTTTTAAACAATGGTTCAAATAATAGCCAACCCCTGTTGTTTTAGATATAATTACTGGTAAATTGAATTTAACAGCTTCTAAAGGAACTAAGCCAAAAGGATCAAAAACCGAAGGAGCTACTAATAAATCAGAATAATTATAAACACCCCACAACTCTTCATCTCTTAAAAATCCAGCAAAGATTATTTTATCTAACACATTATCATAATAGGCTATTTTAATAATTTCAGGTAACATATCACCACTGCCAACTATTACATATTTAATCTTAGGTATAAATTCAGATACATATTTTAATGTTCTAACAAAATAATCTGGTCCTTTTTGTAAAACTAATCTTCCTACAAATAATACAATTTTGTAACCTTGTTTTTTAAGTTCTAAAATAAATTGAGGTATTTTATTATGAGGAATTTCAAAATCAATTCCATTAGGCAGAGAAATTATTTTGTTCTTTGGTATGTTATAAAATTCAGTAACAATATTTTTCGTAAGTTCGCTTACAGTAATTATTAAATCAGCTTTTTCAAAACAATCTTTTTCTAGTTTAAATATAATAGGATTAGGATTATTACCTGTTCTTTCAATTTCAGTAGCATGAACGTGAATAATAAAAGGCTTGTTTAGTTTTTCTTTTAAATAAATACCTGCTACTCCCCCTAACCAATCGTGGGCATGTATTATATCAATTTTTAAATTTAATTCTTTAATTTTCTGTAATAACCTAATTCCATAAGTTAGAACTTCTTCTAAAAATCCATTAACTAATATTCCCTTATATTTACGATAACCTTCAATTATTTTAATTTCATTATCTGCAAATAAAATTTTAAAAGGACAATTCTTGATTGGTAATTTTTTAGGAAGAGTAAATATTAAATTAACTTTTTTAGACAAATGAGAAGCCAAATAATAGGAAGCAACTCCAAGCCCCCCACTGTTAAATGGAGGTAATTCCCATCCTATCATTAAAACATTTTTCATTTAATTATTTTAAAACTAATTTCATTTAATTATTTTAAAACTAAAATAATAATAATTCAATACAAGTTTTCCACTACTTTCTTCTCTTAGGTAAACTTTTTAAAAACTCATCTACATCTAAAGTATTAAGTATATCCTTTTCAGTTGCAAAGCCTCTTCTTGCTTGTGCTACCCCTAAATCTAGGAATTGATAATGTAAAAATGAATGAGCATCAGAATCTATAACTAATTTTACGCCTTTTTCTACGCATTTTTTAATATGTTCATCTTTTAAATCTAATCTATCTGGATAAGCATCAATTTCTAAAATAGTATTTGTTTTTTTAGCTTCTTCTATTACTTTATCTATATCTATTTCATATGGCGGTCTTTTATTTATAATTCTACCAGTAGGATGAAAAATGCAGTCTACAAAAGGGTTTTTCATAGCTTTAATTAATCTCTCTGTTTGTGCAGATTTAGGCAAGTTAAAATGAGTATGAATAGCTGCTCCTACAAAATCCAATTTTGCCAAAATTTCATTAGAAATATCTAAACTTCCATCTTTTTGGATATTGACTTCTGCGCCTTTTAATATTCTAATTTTTCCTTTATATTTTTTGTTTAAATTATCTATATATTCCATTTGTTTTAAGAGTTTATCTTCATCTAAGCCACCAGTTACAGCTAAAGATTTTGTATGATCTGTGATACATATATATTTAAGACCTATTTTAATAGCCTCTTCCGCCATTTCTTCTATACTATTTCCTCCATCTGTCCAATTTGTTTGTACTTGTAAATCGCCCTTTAAACTTCCATATTCTATTAATTTAGGTAATTTTTTCTGCAAAGCTAACTGAATTTCACCCTGATTTTCTCTTAATTCAGGTGGTATCCATTCTAAGCCTAATTTTTCATAAATTTCCTCTTCTGTTTTACCTGCTATTTTTTTACCTTTTTCGTCAAATAAGCCATATTCGTTTAATTTCCAACCCTTTTTAAGGGCTATCTCTCTCATTTGAATATTATGATCTTTTGAACCAGTAAAATATGCTAATGCTGCTCCAAAACTATCTTCTTCAACTACTCTTAAATCAACATCTAAGCCTATTTTTAATCTAACCATTGTTTTAGCGGGACCCTTAGCATAAATATGTTCTACTTCTGGAAAATTAACAAAATGCTCCATAATTTCTTCTGGATTTTCAGAAATAGCTAAAATATCAATATCACCTACTGTTTCTTTTCTTCTTCTATAAGAGCCTGCTGGAACAACTTTTTTAGCACTAGGATGAGATTTTAAATAATCAACTAACTTCTCAACTACAGGTATAATAAACCCTAAAATAAATCTACCACCTCCTTTTTTGAAAAACTCTATACCTTTTAAAATTTTTTCTTCGCTTTGAGGGCCAAAACCAGGTAATCTTCTTATTTTATGCTCTCTACAAGCTTTTTCTAAATCCTCTAATGTTTTTATTCCTAAAGCTTTATATAATTTATAAACAGTTTTAGGCCCTACTCCTTCTATAGAAGTTAATGTTTCTATATCAACAGGGACTTCTTTTTTTAATTCTTCTAATTCTCTAATTTTTCCTGTTTTTAAATATTCTATAATTTTCTCTGCAATTGATTCACCTACTCCAGGTAAATTTTTCAAACCTTCTTTTCCAACTTTTTTAGCAAATTCTTCTATATCTTCATCTAATGCTTCTATAGAATAAGCAGCTTTCTCGTAAGCCTGAGGCTTAAAAGGAATACCTTTCATTTCTAAATATGCAGCCATCATCCTCAATAATCTTGCAAGCTCTTGATTTTTCATTTTTTTCTTAATAATTTTTTAATTAATAATCACTATTTCCTTCTTATTTTAATTATTATAAATCCTTATGTATACAAGTTTCTGATAATTTGTAGAATTTTTAAATTTGATATTGTATAAAATTCCTCATGCTTTATAATAACTCTAAAATTTATAATTTAATTAAAAATCTTCTTGAAAA
>JAGDVT010000044.1 GCA_023255765.1 Candidatus Paceibacter sp.
TTAAATGCATTGAGATAAAAATTAATTTTTCTTTTTGGAAAGAGTTTATACGATATTTCTATTTGGCTTGCAAATTCATAGAACTCTTCAGGTATCTCAGTTCCTTCAACAATTGACACAAGATGAATTTTGTAATATTTAGATAGGATTTTCAAGAGCCAATAATTTTTTAATCTATCTCCCCCTATTGGTGGATATGGCAACCTTGACGAAAGAAAAAGAAGTTTTTTTTCCATTTTATTCTCCATGCCATATTAAAAATTTTTTTCTTTTTATTCCCCTAGGGACATTATTATATCATACGTTTTTCTTGCATAATTCTTCCAATTCATTTTGTTTCTAATTAAATCAATAGCATTTTTCGATATTTTTTCTCTTACATTTTGATTTTTTTCAAGAACTTTTAATTTATAAACAAAATCATCATAGCTGCTAAATAAAACAACGTTCTCCATATCTTTGAAATCCTTTACCATCCTATAATCTTTTTCTGTCAGAAAAACCACAAGTCCCAAAGACATAGAATGCAATACCTTTAATCTAATCCCAGACCCTATAATAGTAGGTGATACAAAATACATCTTACTCTTCAAAATTTCATTAATATTTTCTACAAATCCCAAATTTACGATATTATATTTTTCTAAGTCATTTACACTTAATCCTATAATACATTCTAACTCTAATTGAGAATTACCAGTAATATAAAGTTTGTATTTTCTTCCAAAATCGGACAATATAAATCTTTTCCAAATACTATTTATAAACCATTCTAAGTTATATTTATTTTGCAATGTTTTCACACTTCCACTAAAGATAAAGCTAAATTCCTCTTTTTCCCTATTATAATAATCATAATCACAGCTTTTATTTTCTATTTCAAATCCATCGTAAATAATTTCGTATTTATTTTTTAACTCTGGTCTTATCTTTAAAGCAAGTTCGTAATCGGAATCTGAAATAAAGCATACTTTATCACTAAAATTCCAGTAAAATACTTCTCTTTTTAAACTTTTTTTATACTGCCATAAAGCAATTACTTTCAATAGTGGATTGTTAACTAAATCTATAAAATTCTTAACCAATTCACTTTCAATATTGTGTTCTCGTAGGATTATTTTCAAATCTGGAAAGAGTTTTTTTAAATTCACGGCGTATTCCATCATATGAGGAGCACTAACAAGTAAATGCTTTATATTTTTCTGTTCTATAATTTCTATTAGTTCTTTTAAAACATTTCTTACAAAATACTTATGCCATTTAAACGGTATTTTCTTACCTATATTTTTTAAAACCATCAATGGAGTGTCCTTTATGTCTTTTATAAAGTATGACGCACCTATTCCAAGATTTCTGAAATGTTCCACTGTGTTTTGCGCCTTTTCTATATTACTATCTCTAAAAAAGCAGTATAAATCAAAATACTTCTTTAAGTAAAGGCACGGATAATACAAGCTTATCTTACCACCATCAATCGGAGGATATGGATTTTGAGGAAGTATGCAAAGTAATTTTTCTCTTCTCATTTCTTAACCCTCTATTAAGCCCTGATTTGAATCGGAGTTAAAACCTATCAATCCAAAATTTCTTTCTTAACACTTATCTACTTAACTTAACCTTAACCTTTTTGTATCCTCTGTATAAATTTATCAGAATAGGTAAAAATACTTTTTTGGTTATATTATTTGACTGCAAAAAAACTTTTAAATTAAATCTAAAGACTGTGCTAAAATTCATTTCAAAATGAATCTTTTCAACTTTTTTGTCGTATTCTTCATTTATCTTTATTTCTTTAGGATGGGTTAAAGGAAATTCAAGCTCTTCAAGTTTTAATCTGCTAATGTGTTTTGGTATTCCCCACTTGGTTGAAGATGCCATCTCTCCATAACCTATATTCAAAATTATATTTTTCTTTGGGACCACAGCTACCATTCCTCTCTTAAGCATCTGATACGTAAATTGAGTATCCCATGCTATCCATGGTTCACGATAAGCTAATTCGAATACAGCATTCCAATAATACTTTACTAATCTGTCTCCGCCAGATATTTTATCTAAGAAATCGCTTTTTTTCATTTCATTCCAATCCCTCATATACATATCCTGATATTGCCAGCGGTCACGCCAAGTAGCCCACCCCCACTTTAAATCATATTTTGAAAAGAAGTAGCTATACGGATAGTCTTCTTCGGGAAAAGGATTAAACCCTTGGATAACTCCTATTTTCTTATTGTTTCTGTATAATTTTAAAAGTTCTTCACAGAATTTAAAAAAAGATAAAGATGGCAAGCAGTCATCTTCAAGAATTATACCTTCTTCCTCTTGGGAAAAAAACCAATCTATAGCATCATTTGGTCCAAATCCTACGCCTAAGTTTTCTTCCCTAAATCTTGTTTTTAGGTCGCAGTCCCAGTCTATATTTTCCATTATATATCTTCTAACAGCTTCAACCTGTTTTTGTTCTTCACTATTTCTTGGTCCATCGGATGCTACATATAGTCTTACTGGTTTAACCTTCCTTATCTGTTGAAAAACCCTTTGAGTTGTGTCAAGACGTCTAAAAACGATAAATAAAACCGGAACTCCAAACTGGCTCATTTCTCTAAAACCTCCTTTAAAGCTTTGTCTATATTTTCAAGAACAACTTCTTCAGAAAATTTATTGGCAGTTTTAGCTATATTCTCAGGACTATCAAAAACTAACCTCCCTTCTATTACACTTTCTACTATGCTAACAAATTCCTCTAAATTTCCTTCTTTGTACAAATAACCATTTTTGCCATTTATAACGATATCTCTTGGACCGGATTTGCAGTCTGAGGATATAACAGGTATCCCCCTCTGGATAGCTTCTACCAATACAAGCGGAAAACCTTCCCATCTTGAGGTTAAAATAAGTGCAGTTGCTTCCTTAACTTCTTTAAAAGGTTCTTTTTTAAAACCCTCAAAACTTACTTTATCTGAAATTTTCAGTTTTTTTGCAAGATCTTTAAGTTTTTTCTCATCGGGACCTGAACCAATAATTTTTAATTCCCATTCTCTATCCCTCAACATAGAAAACCCTTTTAGCATAAAGGATATATTTTTTTGTTTATCATCTAGCCTTCCAACGTATATAAACACAGGCTTTGCTGGTCTATTAATTAATGGACCTTCATACCTTTTACATGGATTATAAACAAGATAAATAACGGCATTTTCTTTATATCTCCTTATTTCTTCTGCAATTTCTGAAGAAATAGCCAAGAAAGCATCTGCCTCTCTAATAGAAGATATTATTTCTTTTTCATACATCGCTCTTCTTGTTCTTAATCTTAAATATCCCATTAAACTTCCATGATCCCAATATACAATTTTCTTATTTCTTAAATTGTGTTCTTCTAAAACTTTTCTGACACTGGTTATAAGTAAAGGATCGGTAATTAAGACTATATCAAAATCAAAATTAACAATACTAAAATAATGGTTAATAGTTTTATAGTTTATAAAAAGCCTTCTGTTTAAAAGTTTTTTGATCAAAATTGTAGAAATATAGTGAAATTTATTTCTATAATCCGAACCTCTATAAATTTTAAAACTCTTAAATTCTTCTAAAATCTCTGATTCTATCAGTGACATATAATGGGGAACTGATAAAATCGAAAATTCATAATTTTTTCCTTCTACCAAATTTTTAAGAACATTGTATATTACTTTTTCGTATCCCCCAAATACGGAAAAGGTATTATTTGATACTAAAAGTATTTTCATTACTTTCTCCTTTTTTGATAAGTAATATGTTTTTAAATACAGTGAACAAAATATAAGTTATTAATACGTAGATCTCTGTTTTTAAAGTAACACTTAAAGGCATTAATAATAAATCCCTTGGAAGATAAATAATGAACTGTATAAGAGTAAAAATAAGAATTTTTATGAAAACATTAGAATACCTAAATCTAATAAATAGCTTACTCAAAATAAAACCTAAGAAAAGAGAAATAAGTGAAACAACAAATGGTCCATCTAACAAGTAAGCTTCTGCAAGATAAGAAGAACCCGTTCCATAACCTAATGAAAATGCATTGTAATTTATTTTTATTGTTAAATCATTAGCAAAAGTTCTTCCGGGTAAGGATAAAAGATGGGGGAAAATATTTCCTATAGGCTCCCACATCAGGTAGTTAAGTATCCTATCAGCAAATTCGTCATAAAATTCAATCGCCATAGCGGTAACGAAAAAGGACACACCTTACTGTTTTAAAAACTCTAAAAGAAAATTTTCACTTAAACTTATCGCAGTTGTGCTGGGATTTTCTCGTATATAAGATATATATAAGCTAACCAGCGAAACTAAAATGATAATTATAACAAGGCTTTTAAAGGATATTTTGTGGTTAAATTTATATTTATAGAATAGATAGAAAGTTAACCAAAAGGAAAAAAACGCTCCTCTAAAACCTGATAAAAGTGTAGGCAGACTTAAAAGAAAGTATATTAAGGAAACTAATAGAATCCTTATTTTATTTCTTTCCAAGAAAAAGTACCCTAAAAAGGATATATTTAAAAAAAGCTTATGACTCTTATTAAAAATCCTACATTCTCTAAATATTCCTGAGACTGATAAAACGCTATATAGCCATGTTGCAAGAAATAACTAAAGTAATTATACTGCTTATACGCGTAAAATGGTAAACTTAATACAAAAATAATCAAGAAAAATTTTTTAAGAAAATCTTCATCGTATTGAATATTGCTAAAGTTTCTGTTTATTTTGTATCCACTCATTCCTATGTAAGCTCCAAATAATGCAAGCCAGTAACTTATCGATATAAGTAATATGGTAAGTCTTACGGTATATTCTTTTAAATAAAAATCCGCTCCCATTAAAAATACGTAGGTTATATCTATATCGTCGTTAAAGAACCAGGCTATTATATCTCCACCTTGAAATAGTGTAAGGGTTCCAATAAAAATAAAAACTGGATGAAAAATTTTACCAAATATCCAGAAGTATAATAATATAACTAATGTTAAATTTATTATAAATATATATTTTAAGTAGGTAAAATCTGAAAAAGGAATAAGTATTAGATTTAAAAACATAAAGAGAAAAATGAAAGCTATTTTCCCAAATCCTAATTCAGCCTTTTCGTAATGTTTTAAACCTTTAACAACCATTATTCTTTCACTTGCTATACCTACTTTGGAAATATAA
>JAGDVT010000017.1:0-1296 GCA_023255765.1 Candidatus Paceibacter sp.
CTAAATTAACTGATTTTTAATACAAAACAATATTCTAACATTCTGCAGACTACAACCCGCCCACCACCCTCCCAGCCTTTGACTGGGCTCCACATTAGAAGAGTTTATATTTAGAAATACCCCATCTGTCTGAGAAGATATGAAGCTTGGAAGCTAACTTATGTTATAATTAAACTATGACTACTAAAGATTTGGAAAGATTGATTAAAAAGAATGTTTTGTTAATTATTTCTGAAATAATGTCTGATCCTGATTTTGGTTTGGAATACAAAAAAAGCTTTATCAGAAAGGTTAAGAAATCCTTAAAAGAGATAAATAAAAAAAGAACTTATTCTCTTAAAGATTTAAAAGTTTAATGGAGAATTGGGAAATAAAGCTTACTAAAACTGCTTTTGATGATTTTCAAAAACTTCCTAAGCCAATAGCCAAATCAATAAAAAGAAAATTAATATGGCTTAAAAATAATTTTGAAAACATTTCTCATTTACCTTTGAAAGGAGAATTAAAAGGCTTATTTAAATTAAGAATTGGAGATTATAGAATAATTTATTCAATTGATTGGGAAGAGAAAAAAAATTTTTATTTTAACCATTAGCCACAGAAAGGATGTTTATAAAATTTAGAAAGTAGGAAGTTTAAAAAAGAAACCCTAAAATTTCCTGAATCAATAGATTATTCCCAATATCTATTATTTATAACTCAAAAATCAATGGAGGAAAACATATTTTAAGAGTTGTTTTTAGAAAAGAAAAGGGAATTTTATGATACTATTGGACTTGGAGTTTTTATTATTCATTTAGACAAAAAATTAAAGCCTCTTTATATGGAAATTATTAAAGCTAAAGATTTTCTTTTAAAAACAAACAAATTTGTTTTAGAGAAACTTAAAAACCGCGGATTAACACTGATAAATAATAAACCGCGTATATACGCGGATAAATAATGAACCGCAGATGTGCGCGAATATTGAAAAAGCCGCGGATTAACACGGATATTTTTAATAAACCGTGGATTTATGCAGATAGATTTTAGAGCCGCTGATTAACGCGAATCAATTGATTATTTTAATTTCTCAATTTCTTAAGAAATTAAGAAAATTAAAAAATGAAAATTTCCTTATAAATACAAATCTTTTCCTGTGGTGTGCTTTGCTCTACCATAGGACAGCAATATTCCCAAATTCCTTGCCTTGCCGGCAGGTAGGTTTACCTCGCCAGTCAAGGCGGGTGCAGAATATTAGTATGTTTTGTATTTAGAAAATTTAATCAATTTACTAAGGAAATAATATTTTTAAAG
>JAGDVT010000017.1:1396-27619 GCA_023255765.1 Candidatus Paceibacter sp.
ATGTTTTGTATTTAGAAAATTTAATCAATTTACTAAGGAAATAATATTTTTAAAGATATTCCCCTATTTTATTTTATCAATGAAATACAGATATAACCTGTAACAGATAAGCTCTATGCAGCGTAAACCTCATAATAGAACAGAATTCGGTGTAGGATAAGCAATAAAACTTTATCAGATTAGGAATTAAATATAAAAGTAAATTTTGTTAAAAAATTTTAATTTTACTTCACTTTCTCTTTTAATTTTTTCATATTTTCTTGGTGTTCGGGAGTATTAAGCATACCACATTTTTTCCATTTTTTGCCTGAGCCACAAGGGCAAGGGTCATTCCTTCCTATTTTAGGTGTCTCTTTTTTGATGGTCATATTAGCTAAATATTGAACTAAATTTATTCTTAACAGCCTATGGAAATTTTCAAAACTTTCTAATGCCTCTTTTTTATACTCAACTAATGGATCTCTGTGAGCATACCCTCTCCATCCAACACTTTCTTTTAGTTCTTCTAAATAGCTTAGATGTTCTGACCATAAATAATCATATATTCTTAAAATAGTAATTTTTAATAAATTAAGCCAACTTTCTTCATCAAAATTTTCTTTTAGGTAATTATAATGATTCCAAAATCTTTCTTTTGCTTTTTCTTTAATATTTTCATTTTCTTCTTTTAAGCTTAAGGAATATTTTATTAGATTATCATCTTCTTCTAAAAACTTATCAAATTCTTCTTTAACAAAATTTTCTAAATCTACTTTATCAAATAAAATATCTCTTCTTTCGCTATAAATTTTTTCTCTTTGGGCATTTATTACATCATCATATTCTAAAAGATGTTTTCTAATGTCAAAATTGTACCCTTCTACCTTGGATTGTGCTTCATCTATAGTTTTTGAAATTAAAGGATGCTCAATAGGTCCTTTTTCAATGTTTAATTTTTCTAAAATTTGTTTTATTTTTTCACCTCCAAAAATTCTTATTAAATCATCTTCTAATGAAATATAAAATTGAGTTTCACCTGGATCACCTTGTCTTCCAGCCCTACCTCTTAATTGATTATCTATTCTTCTTGCTTCATGTCTTTCAGTACCTATTACAAATAATCCTCCTAATTCTTTAACTTTTTTAGCTTCTTCTGGATCAGGCGGATTCCCTCCCAATATAATATCAACACCCCTTCCAGCCATATTCGTAGCAACTGTAACAGTTTTCAATTTTCCTGCTTGTGCTATTATCTTACCCTCCTCTTCATGATTTTTTGCATTTAAAACTTGATGGGGAATTCCTTTTTCTTTAAGCTTTCTAGATAAAAGTTCATTTTTTTCTATTGAAGTTGTACCAACTAAAACAGGTCTCCCTATTTCATATAATTCTTTTATTTTTTCAACAACTGCATCCCATTTTTCTTTTTCGGTTAAGAATATTTTATCTGGGTGATCTATTCTGATACATGGCTTATTTGGTGGAATAACTACAACTTCTAAACCATAAACTTTATAAAATTCTTCTGCAGATGTAGCCGCAGTTCCTGTCATTCCCGCTAACTTTTTATATTTTCTAAATAAATTTTGAATAGTAATTTCTGCTATAGTTTTGCTTTCTGGCTGTATAGGAACTTTTTCTTTGGCTTCTATTGCTTGATGTAATCCTCCTGACCATCTTCTGCCCCACATTATTCTTCCAGTAAATTCATCAATTATTAAAACTTGATTGTCTTTTACTATATAGTCTTTATCTCTGAAAAATAAATAATTTGCTCTTAATGCTTGCTCTAAATGATGTATAGAATGTAAATCCTCAACTTTATATGGGTTGTATCCTAAAATTTTTTCTAATCTATTTTGTCCTTCTTCAGTTAAATAAACAGTTTTTTTCTTTTCATCTATAACAAAATCAATATCTTTTTGAAGCATTTTAGCAATTGAGTCGAATAAATAATAAGTCTCAGCCGGTTCTTGTTGGTAACCTGAAATTATAAGAGGAGTTCTTGCTTCATCTATTAAAATACTATCTGCTTCATCTATGATTGCATAATTAAAGCCTCTTTGTACTACATTAAATTTATCAATTTCTAAGTTATCTCTTAAATAATCAAAGCCAAATTCATGGTTAGTACCATAAACTATATCTGCTTCATACGCCTCTTTTCTACTTACAGGCCTTAAAAATTCATAAAAAACCTGGAAACTAGCAGTCTGATCTCTTAATCTATCTATTTCTTCTGAAGTAAAGTACGGATCATATAAATAACTTGCTTCATTAACAATACAACCCACAGTTATTCCTAAAAGATTATAAATTTGCCCCATCCAGACAGTATCTCTTTTTGCTAAATAATCATTAACTGTAACAATGTGTACTCCTTCTCCTGTTAAAGAATTTAAATATGCTGCTAAAGTAGCAGTCAAAGTTTTACCTTCTCCTGTCATCATTTCTACAACCATTCCTTTATGCAATCCTATCCCACCTAAAAGCTGTACATCATAATGTCTTTGTTTTAATGTTCTTTTAGCTGCTTCTCTAACTAAAGCAAATGCTTCAGGCAATATATCATCTAAAGTTTCCCCCTTCTTAAGTCTTTCCTTAAATTCGTTAGTTTTTTCTTTTAATTCTTCATCACCCAATTTTTCATAATCTTTTTCTAGAGAATTTATTTTCTCAACAATTGGCATCCATTCTTTAATGTAATCTTTTTTGAAAAAATCAAAAATTTTATTTAACATTTCAGTTTAAATTATAACGCATAATTTTTAGTGAAGTTCAATTTCTTCAATTGTTTGTTCAGTTGAGTAAAAGGAAGTAGTTTCAGGATCAAAATACAAAGTAACAACCCCTAATGGTCCATTTCTTTGTTTTGCAATTATAATATCAGCTTGATTTGAGGGCACAATTTGCCCACTTTCTTTTGGTCTATGAATAAATAAAACAACATCTGCATCCTGCTCTATAGATCCTGACTCCCTTAAATCAGAAAGTCTTGGTATTTGAGAAATTCTTTGTTCCGGTGCTCTTGAAAGCTGAGAAATTGCTAAAATAGGTACATTTAGCTCTCTTGCAAGCTCCTTTAAACTTCTTGAAATTTCTGTAATTTCTTGTACCCTACTGTCATAGCTCTTGTGGCTCTTAAGTAATTGTAAGTAATCAATAATTATTAAGCCTATATCTCCTACTTGATGTTTTAATTTTCTAGACATAGTTCTAATTTGCAAAGGATTTAAGTTAGGTGTGTCATCAATATAAATTGGCGCTTGATTTAATCTATCTAATGCTTCAGAAATTAATGCTAATTCATTTATATCTCCTTCATACATTAATTTACCTGTTCTTAATCTCCATAGGCTTACTCCTGCCTCTCCTGCAATCAATCTATCTATAATTTGATCTTTAGACATTTCTAAACTAAATATAGCTACAGGCAAATTTTCATTAATAGCAATATTTCTTGCAAATGTTAGGGCTAATGCTGTTTTCCCCAAAGACGGTCTTGATGCAAGAATAATTAAATCCGATTTTTGAAGACCTCCTAAATATTCATCTAATAAAGGAAAGCCAGTGGGGATACCTCTTAATTTCCTTTCTTGTGTATGAAGTTCTTCTATTCTTTGGTATGCTTCTTCTAAAAACTTCGAAATATGAAAAAATTCTTTAGGATATACCCTTTCTGCTATTTTAAATATTCTTGATCCTAATTCATCTATTAATTCTTCTGGTTCTTTTTCTTCCTCAAATGCTAATTTTTGTATTTCATATGAAGCTTGTATCATATCTCTTCTTGCTTTTTTATCTTTAATAATTTTTGCATAATGAACTACATTCATTACAGAAGGTGTTTTATTAATAAGTTCAAATAAATATGAAGCTCCTCCTATATTATCTAATTCTCCTACCTCTCTTAACCTATTAGTTACAGTTAAAATATCAATTGCTTCTCTTTTTTCAAACAAATAAAGCATAGCAGAATAAATTATTTGATGAGCAGGTTTATAAAAATCTTCAGGTGTAATTAAATCAGCGACTTTATAAATTGCTTCTGGATCTATAAGAATTGAACCTAAAAGTGCTTCTTCTGCCTCTATATTATGTGGCAAGGTTTTAAATATTTTTTCTTCCATTATTAAAAGTTTATAAAAAATAAGAGCAAAAAGTCAAATAAGTTAAAAGTTAATAAAAAGTGAATTAAATTTAAAAATGCCCCTGGCAGGGCTCGAACCTGCAACCTCCTCCTTAGGACGGAGGCGCTCTTCCTATTAAGCTACAGGGGCTTTAAATTAATTATAAATTAAAAATAGGCAGGGGAGGGGGACAAAACGCTCTTCCCTTATAGGGTAAATTCACCCCTCCTTCCACTCCCCTGCCTTATTTAAATTATAACATAGAAAAATAAAGCCAAGAAAATTCAAAACATAAAATAAAATAGGCAGGGGAGGGGGAGATCACACATCTTCCCTTATTGGGCAATATCATTAACCTTCCCCTCCCCTGCCGTTTTTGAGAATTTTGAGAATAATTACTATTGTTAGACCTTATTATACTTAGAATAATCTATAAATATTAACAAATCTTACAAATGCTTCTATTAACATTAAATTTTTATGCTTTCTAACTTTTTCTTCTATTTTTTCTTTAATTTCTTTACACTTTGCTCTCAGATCTTCTAGAAAATCTTCTGCTTTTTTAATTTTAATTTCTTTTATATACTTATCTTTATTTCCAGTAGACTTATCTTTATTTTTCTTATCTTTATTTTCAGTAACCAATGATATCGACATCTTACTAACAATTTCAGTAGCCAATGATATCGATACATTACTAACCTCCGGTTGCTTAAATTTATTAGCACCCTTTTTTATTTTTACAATAATCGCCTTTAATACGGGATAGTCATTCTTAAACCAATCAAATATAAACTCTCCTAATTTAGTACCTTTCATAAACAGATAAATATACTGTCTAATCTCTGGTCTTACTCTTGATATATGAGGATTGCCATGAGTAGCTATTCCTACAAATTCGCTCATTTTATGGTAATTCCAACCTCTATACCATCCTAACATAGCTACTAAAATATAAGCAGTATCTGGTACACTACCTGCTCTCTTCTTAAACTTCTTACAAAAGATTAAGAATGGATGATTATTCCCTACTGCTGATCTTAATTTCTTAAAAGCATCATTTTTATTATCTATTAACCTCTTTAATTCTTCATTAAATTCTCGTAATTTCTTTACCTGCTCTTCATACCAATCTTTATTGTTATTAAATACATAATAGGATAAAGTCGTATCATCATTCTTCCTACGCTCTAATTCACTAAATATATAATCAGTTAATACATGATGCTTCAACAATTCTTTTTTAGCCTCTTCTAATAATTCCGGTGCTATTAATCTTATAATATGATAAATCTTATGCTTAACTATCCTTATTTTATTTGTACAATCTAGATATTCCTTAGCTAAAATATAAGTAGTAGGTACTGAAGGTACAGCTTGCTCTACACGTTTCCTATGAGCGAAATACTTCCTTAATTTTACATGCTTATTTACTAAAATTTTTAGTATGATCTCAATTGCTACAGAATCAAAACTAGCTCTTTGGCCTACCTCTATTTTAGGCCGAGGATGATACCATAATTCTAAATCTGGATTCTGAGATCTTAATGTAACTACAAATGGTAATCCCCACCTATAGTTTCCTGCTACAATTAATCTTTCTAAATCTTTTTTAGCTACAAATTCTACACCATCTTTATTATTTTCTACTTCTTCACTAATGATAAATAAATAAGAAGTAGCATTTTTTGTCTTTCTTAAAGTTTTCTCAACTACAACTATTCTACCGTCTACTTTATATATCTTTCTTTCGATTACCGGATATTCTTGATTATCTACTTTGTACTTTCGTTGTTTTTCTGATTTTTCTACTTTTTCTTGCTCTCCTGATTTTTCTTCACTTGTTTCTACTTCTTTAGTTTGTTCCTCTACTACCAACTTTTCTACTTTTTTGCCCTTACCCTTAGTTTCTTCTTCTGATTTTTCTACAATGTTACTATTTGGATAAAGATCATTAACAACTTGTTTGATATCTACATCATCTGGATATTCTACTATTGTATACAGCTTGAATACATTACCTATGACTAGTACCCCGCATTTTTGTGCATCCATCTCTTTCACCTCCTTGAAGATTCCTAATAAATTTATAAACTACAAAATTTTATTTATCAAGTTTTTAGAAAATAAAAAAATTAAATATAAAAATAAAATAGGCAGGGAAGGGAAAACATGCATCGCTTCCCTTATGGGTAATGTAATCATTCTTCCGCTCCCCTGCCTTAATTAAATTATAGCATAAAAGCAAAGTCAATAAAAAAATTCAAACAAAAATAAAATAGACAGGGGAGGGGGAAACAAATTACCTTCCCTTACGGGTAATATCAAAGACCTTCCACTCCCCTGCCTTTATTAAATTATAACATAAAAAGTAAAGTTAATAAAAAAATCGAACATAAAATAAAATAGGCAGGGGAGGGGTGGCGTAGTGCCTTCCCTTATGGATATAGTTCCGCCCCTTCCCTCCCCTGCCTTAAGTAAATTATACTAAATATTTAAATTTTTCAAAAATATAAGTAATATAGTATTTGATTGAAAATGGATAATCTAAGGTTGGTAAAAGTTTTATTAATTTACCGCCAAAACCTTTTTTAAATTGGGTTAACCCATACCAAGGATGCTCAGGTCCTTTTTCTGTAATCCCCCACATATTGTAATACTTACAACCTAAACTTTTCGAATCATTTATTATGGTCCAATGTAATTTATAATTTATTGGTTCTTTAACTGATATTGAAGCTCCATGATGATAAAAAGCAGTATCACTATCAAAAATTATTATAGCCGAAGAATAATATTTGTTTTCTATTTTACCTAAATAAAGCAAGGCTTTGTCATTTTTAGAAAAAATTTCAAATTCTTTTTTAATTAACTCATCAGGATAAGGAACAAATTTTTTATTTTTTGACAAATCTTTGTATAAACTTAGGAAAATTTCAATTTTATTTAAATCTTTTGTTTTTTCAATTTCAATATAATCCCTTTCCAGGCTTTCTAATATTAATTTTTTGTGATGATTAGTGCACTCATTTAATAATTCTTCTTCGCTTTTATATATTTCCTTAATCCAAAAATTTTCTGTAACTAATAACCTTGGCGCTACTTTAAATCCTAATTTTAGTAATTTTTTAAGAATATTTTCGTTAAATTCAAATAAAAAATTTGCTCTTAGAAAATTATAATTTTTGTTTATTTTTTCAGTTTTAATGTAACTTAAGATATGTTCAATTATAACTAAAAAATTTTCTTTATATTCATCTTTTAAAATAGGGCCATGATGAATAGCTAAAAAATTACCTCTTTTTGCTTTATAACCGATAATTTGACATACTCCTATTAATTCATTTTCATAAATTCCTAACCTAAATACTTCTCTTTTTAATTCTTTTTCAACCTCTCCCCACTCAAAATTTTGCAAAAAGGATATAGGTTTAATTTCTTTTATAAAATTTTTGTATTCTTCCGCTTCTATTTCTTTTATCTTTATCATTTTAAATATTTTTCTTAACTAATTCTGCAACTAAATAAGCATCTTCTTCTTTGGTCAAAATATTTGTCGGTAGATTCAATATAATTAAAGATAATTTCTCAGCGTTGGGGCACATTCCATAATAATATCCAAATCTATCTAATCTTTTTTCTAATGGAGCTAATGGAGAATTATACCAATTTCCTAAATGTATATTATATTTCTTTAATTTCTCAATAAGCAATTTGGGTTTTATATATGTAATGGGATATCTTAAATAATAAAATTCAAAATCTTTAGGTTTTTCACCATAAGGCAAGATGCCTTCCTTAAGATAAATTTTTGAAATCTTTTCCCTATGTTCAGAAAATCTTATTATTTTTTTAATTTGATTTAGAGCAATTTTAGCAAATGCATTAGGCATTTTTTTTAATATGTGGTAATCTTTTAATCCTATTTTTTCTTTTTCTGTAATTTCTAATGATCCTAAGTTTAACTTTCTTAATAAATATCCTAAAATTTTTCCATAAGAACTATAATTTTCTCTAATTTTTTTCATCAAATATGCATAAATTAGTGTTTTGAAAATCCATTTCTTATTATCTATAACTTCTAATTTCTCATAAAGTTCATTAAAACCATTCAAAAGCTCTTTGTTATTTATAATCAAAGCACCTCCGAATATACCTGATATTACTTTTGACCTTCCAAATGTTATCAAAGCAATATCTCCAAAATTACCCAAATATTTACCTTTATATTTTGAATTAAATGAGTGGGCCAAATTTTCTATTAATAAAATATTTTTTTCTTTACAAAAATTAATAATATCTTCAATATCATTAGGAACTCCGAATGTATTTTGTAAGATTACAGCTGCAATATCACTATTTTCTTTATAAATTTTATATAACTCATCAATAGTAAAATTTAAATAACCTTCTTTAATATCTACAAAAACAGGCATTCCTCCTGCTTCTATTATTGCTTTAGGTACAACAAAACAAGTAAATGCTTGCGTGGCAATTTTTTTATTTTTGCTAAAGTTTGTTAAATAAAATTTAAGAAAAAATTCTAATGCACCTCTTTCTGTTGAAAATAAAAAAATTTGTGAATCAGGAAAAAATTTTTTTAATTCAAATTTTAAAATTTCTAATTCTTTTCCAAATATCCAATCCCCCCTCTCTTTTAAAGTTTTTTTAATTAATTTATAATCATCTAATTCAAAATTTGGGAAAAAGTCCGGGGAAATCAATTTTTTATTCATAGATTTCTAATTTCTTCTAATAATTTAGATGGTATTCTCCCGAGTATTAATATTCCTGTTTCTTGTAATGGATAATTTTTAACAATTTCATTAATGCTCTCATTATTGTAAATTGAAACTTTGTTATATATATTTTCAAAAAATACTTCTGTGAAATCTTTAAATGTTAAGATAATCTTATCAAAACTTTTGAAATATTGAATTAAATCATAATAAATATCTTTAGTTTCAACTCCCAATTCTAATATACCTGCGAAAAATACTATTCTATAATTTAAAGGAATTTGCAAGAAAAATTCAATTGCTCTTTTAACTCCAACTACATTTGAATTATAAGAATCATCTATAATCACCGGATTTTCTTTTTTAACTATTTCAAATTGATGAGGTAAAAGCTCGATTTTTTGTATTTCATCTATCAATTCTGTTGGTTTAATTCCTAAAATATAGGCACATGCTAAAGCACCAATTAAGTTTTCCAAAAATTGTTTTCCTACTAAATTTGTTTTCAACCTTATAACTCCATCTGGGTATACAAAATCAAACTCGGTTCCTTCTAAGGTGTATATTTCATTTTTTGAATAAAAATGTCCTTTTTCCGTAGCATATAAATATTTTTTAGATATTGGAAGAGATTCAAAAATTTCTAAAATTAGCTCATCTGAACCATTTAAAAATGCTATACCATCAGGAATTATTTTTTTAAAAATTTCTAATTTACCTTTAATTATATTTTTAAAAGAACCAAATGTTGCTAAATGTTGGGGCGCTAATCCAGTAAGAAATGCTATTTTAGGGTGAAATATATTTACCATTGTTTCAATTTCTCCAATTTGCCTTGCTCCCATTTCTAAAACTAATATTTGATAATTTTCAAGGTTAGTATTCAATATAAATTGGCTTAAACCAATCTCTGCATTTAATCTCTTTGGAGATTTTAAAACTTTATATTTTTTAACTAATAATTGAGATAAAATTTCTTTGGTAGATGTTTTACCATAACTACCCGTTAAACCAATAACTTTTCTATTTTTATTTTCACTTAGCCATTTTAATATCTTTTTTTCTGTTTTTCTGTATAATATATTTGCATAAATTTTTGTAATGAAATTTGCTATATAAGTAGAGAATAAAAATAAGGTAAATTGAAAAGAGGTAGTAAGTAAAACCAAGGCTATTGTTAAGCTTCCATTGCTGTAAGAAATCAGTCTATAATTAATTAAGATTGAAATGAATATGATAAATAAAGATTTTGGAGTATAATTTATAAGACGAAGTTGCTCTTTCCTTTTTTGAAATAAAAAAAGTAGAATTATTAATAGAATCAAGATCCAATTGTCTGTAATTTGAAAAGTAATGCCGTATATAGAAAGAAGCACAAAAAGCAACCATAAAATCCATAATAAAAGCTCTGTTCTTTTAAAGAATATGTTATAACTTGATGGATAATCAAAATGAGCAAATATTGATGGGAAAAAATATTCTTTTAATTGGATCAACCTAAGCACATTTATACCTGAATATAAAAATGTTATTAAAGAAAAAATTAAATATGACATATAGTAATTATATAAAAGAAAATAGAAATATAGAAAAAGTAAGTGCAGGGATTTTGGTTTATAGAAAGAATAAAAAAACGAATAATATAGAAGTTTTATTGGTGCATCCTGGAGGACCTTATTGGCAAAATAAAGATTGGGGAGCTTGGCATATACCTAAGGGTGGAGTAGATAAAGGAGAAGATTATTTAATAACAGCAATCAGGGAATTTGAAGAAGAAACAGGTTTAAATTTAACTAAAAATGATATAAAAAAATTAAGATATTTCTGTAGAGTAAAAAGCAAAGGGGGGAAATTAGTTCATATTTATATATTAGAAAAAGATTTTAAAAAAAATAAATTTGGTTCAAGTAAAGAAACTATAGAAGTGGAATGGCCGCCAAATTCAGGTATTAAAAAAATATATCCCGAAAATGATAAAGTAGAATATATTGAATTAGAATTAGCAAAGAAAAAAATTATTCCCTATCAATTGCCTGTATTGTTA
This sequence comes from Candidatus Paceibacter sp., assembly GCA_023255765.1. Classification (GTDB taxonomy): domain Bacteria; phylum Patescibacteriota; class Minisyncoccia; order UBA6257; family HR35; genus JAGDVT01. The sequence continues at coordinate 12,289 of JAGDVT010000017.1, forward strand.
AAGTTAGAAAAAGTTATTCTTAATAGCCCTTAATAATATTTAAATTTTGTTTAACTTCATAAAAAATTCTATCTTTTAATATCAAAAGCGATAAGAAGTATAAAATAAAACCTAAAAATATAAGCAGAATAAAATTAATTGATTTAAAAGCAAATAAAAATACAAATAGAATTAAAGAAGAAATAAAAGGTTTTATAAAACCACTCCATAAATTAAAATTTAAATACTTCTGAAGAGCAAAATAGCCTAACATAAAAGTAATAAAACTAGATACAGTTGTAGCATAAGATGCTGCTATAAAATCAAATTTTGGTATTAATATTATATTTAAAATTACATTTATCAAATATCCTATAAATTCGTATATTAAAAGTTCCACCCTTCTGTCTATAGCTATTAAAAACTGAGAAAAAGTCATAAATATTGAAGTTGAAATTAATGAAGGAATTAAAATTTTTAAACCATACATTGCTGTAATATATTTTTCACCAAATAAAAATAAAATTAATTTATCAGATAAGGCAAAAATACCAAAAATCAAAGGTAATGTAATTAAATAATTCAGATAAATACCAAACTCCATCATCTCTTTTAATTCATTTTTATTATTTTTATTTAGATTTGAAGAAAATAATGGAAGGAGAGCTAAAGAAATTCCAGTTGGAAATAGAATCAAAAATTCATTAATTTTAACAGCAGAATTATATATACCTACAATATAAGATGGATAAAACCAACCTAATATAATTGAATCTGTGAAAAGCAGCAAAAGATAAAGGGCATTCGCAACTGCAATAGGCCAGCTTGAATTAAAGTAAAATTTATAAGTTTGTAAATCAAAGATGAATTTAAACCTTTTTAAGAACTTTGTTAAAAATAAAGAACTTAAAATAAAGCCAATTCCAATACTTATAAAATAAGCATAGGATAATGCAATTTCTGATTTGTATTTAATTAATGAAATTATTCCAAACATAAAAAGCAAAAAATTCGTAATAAGATGTAATATGCCTTGGAGCTCTGCTTTTAATTCAGCTCTATAAACTGCATAAGAAAATTCTCTTAATACATCAAAAATCATCATAATTCCTAATATTGGTAAAATTTGAATAGCTTTGAAATCTTTTATAAATATTCTGCCCAAAATTAAAATCAAAATATAAGAAAGAAAGCTTAAGATTAAAGAGAAAGATAATATTTCGTTAAAAATCTTTTCCTTTTCTTCTTTTCTTTTTGATAACTCTCTTGTTAATATGGCAGTAAGACCTAGCTCAGGCAAAAATGAAAAAATTAATACGAAATTGATAGCTAAAGCAAAACTACCATATAAATCAGGCCCTAAAATTCTAGCAGAAAATATAACCAATAATGCTCTTAATATACCTCCTAATATTTTCCCTATTGTAATCCAAAAGCTGTTTTTTGTTATAATTTGTAAAGGAGAAATATTTTTAGTTAGAAAGTGAATTAAATTTTTCATGTTAACTTATTATTTATACCAAATTTTTAAAGATAATATAAAAATTTTAAAAGTAATTGATTTTCTAAGAGATTTAATTTTGTTCATAGTTATATTTTCAGTAATTTTATGGACACTGAAAGAAAGCTTTAAAAATAAAAAAGTTTTATATATATTTGCTGAATTTATACTTGCTATTTTGCTTTCTATTTTTATTGTTCAATTTATTAAAATTAATTATCCTCATATAAGACCTATAAGTTATTTCTATCCAGGTGAACAACTTTTTGATAGTTTTCCATCTCAACATGCTACAATTATGTCTGCAATTTCTATTGTAATTTTAAACAATTTTTTAGAGTGGGGTATATTGCTTTATTTACTAACTGTCATAGTAAGCTTATTAAGCTGGATAAGTCTTATGCATTGGCCGATAGATATAATAGTAGGTTTATTTTTAGGCTTTTTGATTGGAAGCTTCGCGAGAGAATTTATAAAGATGTTTTTGAGGCTTAATAGAAAGTAAATAAAATATCATTTCTAGTACTTTTAAAATATAAATCACAAATATTAATTTATATTTTACAGCTTTACCTTCTCCTTCTAGAATTTTTTCTTTTTCATAAAAAGAATTAAGCTCTTTACATAGTTCTATTAAATATTGAGAAATTAGATTTGGCCTAAAATTTTTTGTTGAATCAAAGATAATTATCTGCAATGCCTGTACTTTCCTTATTATTTTAATGTATTCATCTTTTTCAGAAATAAATTTATATGCTTTTATTAAATTAGTTTTAATAGTGTTTTTACTCAGCTTAAATTTCCTTTCTCTAGCTTTTTCAATTATGCTATTAAACCTTGCATATGTATATAGTGCATACCATATAGGATTTTCTTCTGTTTCTTTTTTTATTAAATCTATATCCAATTCAACTGTATTTTCTAAGGCATATCTAGAAAAGAAAAATCTAATCGGGTTTACCCCTATTTCTTCTATCAAATCTTCTAAAGTAATATAAACTCCCTTTCTCTTAGACATTCTTAAAAGTTCCTCGCCCCTAGTTATATGTACCATCTGATAAATTAAAATTCTGAAATTTTTTTCGCTAATTCCGAATATATTAGAAAAAGTTTTAATTAATCTTCTTGCATGATCTTGATGATCAGCTGAAACTAAAATAATAGAATATTTATATTTTCTAATGAAAAATTTGTCATAATTGTAAAGTATATCAGAAAAGAAATATGTGTATTCTCCATTTGATTTAATTAAGACCTCATCTTTATTTTCACCTAATTTGCTAAGTAAAAGCCAAACAGCACCTTCTCTTTCTTCTATTAATTTTTTATTGTTTAAAATTTGTAAAATTTTTTTATGTAAGCCTTTTTTATACAATTCCGATTCAAAATAAAAATTATCAAATTGGGTTCCTAATTTTTTCAATGGTTTTTTAATATATTTATCTAGTATATATCTAACTGCAAATTTTTTAATATAATCTCTATCAAAATTACCTTTCTTTTTAATTAGTTCTGCTATTTCCTCTATATATTCACCTTTATAATAATTTTCATTATATTCTTTTTGACCTAATTTATACAAAATAGAATCTACTAAAATTTCAACTTGATTTCCTCTGTCATTAACATAATATTCTTTAGTTACTTTAAAATTTGCTAATTTGAATAATTTGCTCAAGATATCACCAATTACAGCACCCCTAGCATTTCCTAAGTGCAATGGTCCTGTAGGATTTGCAGAAACATATTCAATAATAATTTTCTGCCTTCTTCCTATGTTGCTTTTAAGGAAATCTAAATTCTTTAATAAAATAGTTTTGAAATTTTCAAGAAGATTTTTTTTATTTACGAAAATATTTAAATATCCATTTAAAAATTCAGTCTTCTCAACATAAGGCAATTTTTCAACTAATTCTTTTATATCTTTATATATTTCTTCTGTTGATTTTTTTTTAATTTTGGAAGCTAAAAAAAGTAGATTTGAAGAAAAATCACCTAAATTTAAATCATTAGTTGTAAAAACTTTGATTTCATTTCTAATAAAAATATGATCCTTGCCTAAATATTCTTTTGCTATTTTTTTTAAATTATTTTCTAATTTTTCAGCTAACATTTTCTTTCAAAAATTTCCATATATTAGAATTTTCTTTAAAATAAATCCCTAACTTTAATGCTTCTTTTTCGCTAAATTCTTTAGGATTATTTATTTTTTTTGAATTAATAATTAATAATGGCACCGGTCCAAATTTATGTTTACCTGATTTTGTGTCTGTGATATGATCCCCGGTAATTACAAATATATCATTATAATTAAAAATTTTGCTTAAAAATTTATCAAATTTTTCAAAAAAATTTTTTTTCTTTTCAAAATTCTTGTCATGAGCTGCTTCATCTGCTTTCTTAAGATGAATATATATTACTTGAAAATTTTTGTAAACCTTTTTATATGCTTGTGATGCTATCTTTAATTCGTTTTCTATATCTGTAGATTCTTCTAATGTGAATTCTTTAAAACCTACAGATATGCATGTTCCTTTATCAACTCCATTTGTTGCTAAAACAATTCCATTTTTAAACTTATATTTTTTAAAAAAATTCGTAAGTTTTAATTTTTTGCTACCAGCTTCTCTTAAAAGTAAATAATTAGCAGGGAGAAAGCCTTTTTTAATTCTTATTTTATTTATGGAATGTTCTTTCAACAATTTATAGCATTCATCTAAAAATTTGTTCAATAATAAAGATGTTTTAATTGCAAGTCTTGAACTATCCAATGGATTTATTTTTTTTACTTTTTTATTGACACTGTATGGATCATTAGTAGTTATATTATCCGATAATTTATGTTTAAACACCAATACTCCTCTATGACCTAGGGTATGATAAAAATTAAAAGGGATTTCAAATTTAATACTATTTATATCTTTAGCTAATTTGTTTAAACCATAAATTTCTCTACCTGCTCTTCTATCTATTACCCTTAAATTTTCATCTACTGTAGCAAAATTTGCTCTTATTGCAAGCCATCCATTTTTATATTTAATTCCACTACCGATAGCTTCATATACACCTCTTTTAAACTTTTCTGGTTTTATCTTATACCCTAGAATAGATAAATTTGCTAAACCGCTTACGCTAAATTCCCCAAAACTTGGCCAATATTCTTTTGTTAAAGGATAAATATAACTTAAAAAACTTCTTTTAAGAATTGAGTTTATAAAATTTTTTTGAGCATTTCTAAGGGGGGTATTAACTCCCTTATCTGCAATTCCATCTATTAGAAAAAAAATTATTTTTTTCATTCTTTTTTATTTTCTTCGCTTAATCTCCTAAAATAAATTACCCAACCTGTTAAAATTAAAAGATTCAAAAGTATATTGATAAAAAAATTATAATATTTCAAAAGCCAAAAAAACCAAGAAAAAAATATTAAAGGTAAAAAAATTTCAAAAGCATAATCATGCACGCTAATTTCTTCGAAGTTAGTATTTGTTATTTTTTGAATAATATTCAATAATTTCTTTTTCATTATCAGGTTGTATGTTATAGTAATTAATCAAAAAATCAATCATTCTTTTGGCTAAAGGAACTGTTGTAACTAATGCTAAGCCCTGGTTGGGTTTATCTATCCTAACTAATATTATAAACCTAGGTTTACTTAAAGGAAAAATTACAACATAGGTATTAATAACCTTATCAGAATAACCAGGCCTATCTTCATAAGGAATATATGCAGAACCAGTTTTGCCTCCTATTCTAAATCCTATAGTTCTTGCTTTTTTCCCACTTCCATTTATAGTAACTTTTTCCAATAATTCTTTAAATTTTTCAAAAGAACTAGGAGAGCCTATTTTAGTTACTTGAAATGTTTTTTGCTCATTTACAACATTATTTAATGAAATTATTTTATCTACAATAAGCAAATTATACATAGCTCCATTGTTAGCAAAAGCATTAAAAGCCATAAGAAGATGCGCAGGTGAAATACTTATTCCATGACCAAAGCTGGCTGTATAAAAATTAATATCTCTTAAATCTCTATTTGGTTTTTCTAAATTTTTTAAATTGCCTTCCGATAAATTTGGTAAATCAATGATTGGCTTTTGATTAAATCTAAATTCTTTTAAATAATTTAAAAATCTTACATGGCCCAATAATTTCTCAACATATATTGCACCAGTGTTTAGCGATTGTTCAAAAGCTTCTTGTAAAGTAATTAAACCCCTGCCCTTTTTATCAAAGTTATATATTCTCCATTGGTTAGCCTCAACATATCCAGCATCATAATATTTATCATTAGGATTATATACTTGACTATCTAACCCTGCAAAGAATGTAATAGATTTTAAAACAGAACCTGCTTCATAATTCTGTACCAATTTTGTCACAAAAAACTTAGGGTTTTCTTTGCTATATTCATTTGGATTATAATTTGGTCTTTCAGCAACAGCTAAAACTTTGCCATCATTTGTAGTAACCGCAATCAACCCTCCTTCTGCTTGAAATTCTTTTATGCCTTCATCTAAGATTTTTTCTGCATATTTTTGCACAAAATAGTCTATATTTAAAACCAAATCAGAACCTGGAATAGCATTTTGCACTTTTCCAATTCCATAATAAATTCCTGGTTCCCCCCTTAAAAATTCATCATAATATTTTTCAATCCCATAAACACCTCTTAAAATTCCATTCTCTTCTGGTATCGTAAATCCTATTATCGTACTCAATAAATTATTTTCTAAATAAACTCTTTTATATTTTTTTTCAATAAAAACAGAATCAAGTTTTAATTTTTCTACTTTATCTACAATATCTTTATTTACATCTTTTGCTATTATGAATGAATTTTTGCTATTTAAGTCAACTTCTTCTAAATTTAAAATATTTTTAATTTTTTTCAATTCTTCATTGGTATTTTTACTTTTTAGTGGATTAAAATAAATATCATAAACTTCTTTAGTAGTAGCAATTAAATATAAATTACCATCTTTATCTTTAACATAAATATCACCTCTTTTAGGTAGTATCGTTCTTGTAATTTCAAATTCCTGGGTAGCATTTTTGAAATTAGCAGCATCTAAAACTTGTAATTTAAAGAGATATGCTATGGGCAAACTCCAAAAAACTAAATTTATAGCTAATAAAAATAAATGTCCTAAATTAGTATTTTTTGACATTATTATTTAAAGATAAGACTCGCACATTAACTAAATATGTTCTTTCTGCCTCAGTTAAGTTTTTGAATTCTAAGAAACTATTATATATTTTAAAAATATAATATGAAATTAATTGGTTTTCATTTTTAGTTTTCTCAAGCTGGTCTCTGAGCTCAAGAACAACATTACCTATAGCCCGAGACCAGCTTCTTTCATGCATCAACATACCTATCTCTAAAAGTATTATCATCATTAGAATTAATGGCCAATAAAAAGGCGGCTTGCTTTTTAAAGTTTTATTTTTATTCTTGCTCATTTTTTAAAATTGCTCTTAATTTCGCCGATCTTGCACTAGGATTTTCTAATTTTTCGCTTTCAGATGGTCTTACAACTTTTTTAGTTAAAATTTTTGCTCCTTTTGATTTTAGCTTTTTAAAAACTTTTTTAACTACTTTATCTTCTAAACCTTGAAATGTAATTACAACAATTCTTCCTCCCTTTTTTAAAATTTCATAAGCATCTTCTAAGCCTATCTCTAAATTTTCAAGTTCATTATTAATGTAACTTCTTAAAGCCATAAATGTTTTAGTTGCAGGATGTATTTTTTTTCTTCTAGGCACAACCCTGACAATTAATTCACTTAATTCTTTTGCAGTTTCAATTTTTTTAATTTTTCTCCTTTTTACAATTTCTTCTGCAATTTTACTAGCATATTTTTCTTCTCCATAGGTTTTTAAAATATTTTCAAGTTTTTCTTTTGAAAAATAATTGACAACTTCAAAAGCTGTAATTTTTACATCGAAAGGATTTATTCTCATATCTAAAAATGAATTTTCATTAAAACTAAAACCTCTTTTTGAATTTTTATAATGCCACATAGATATACCTAAATCGAAAATAACTCCTTTTATATTTGTAAACTTCTCTTCCCTAACTACCTTTTTAATGTTTTTAAAATTTTCGTTTTTTAAAATTATGTTTTTATGTTTCATATAACTTTTTTTATAAATTTCGACTAAATATGGATCCCATTCTAGAGCCAAGATTTTCCCATCAGGTAATATATACTTTAGAATCTCAAATGAGTGACCTCCTAATCCAAAAGTTGCATCAACAAAATTTTCATTAGGCTTTGGATCAAGATAAAAAATAACTTCTTTTAAAAGTACTGGCTTGTGCATTATATTCCTAAATCTGAGAGCTTTTCAGCAATTTCTTCTGAACTTTCTTCTGATTGCTTCTTATATTCTTCCCATTTTTTCTCATCCCAAATTTCTATTCTATTGTACATTCCTACAATTACCACTTTTTTTTCTAAATTTGCATACCTTCTCAAAGTTTCTGGTATTAATACTCTTCCCTGATTGTCTATTTCTGTTTCAAATGCTCCTGATAATATTAATCTTGCAAAAGCCCTTGCATTTGATTGGCTTAATGGTAAGTTCGTAATTTTATTTACCACCTTCTCCCACTCAGATTTCGAAAAACCAAATATACATTGATCGATACCCCTTGTTAAAATTAAGCCTTCAGCAAATTTTTGCCTAAATTTAGCAGGTATTGATATTCTTCCTTTTTGATCTAAGTTGTGTTTATATTCTCCTATTAGCATTTATCCACAATTTCCACTGTTTTATCCACAATTTACCACTTTAATTAACTTTTATTCCATTTTATACCACTTAAATTTTAAAAGCAAATTAAAAAAGCCTTTGCACATTTACAAAAGCTTTTTAAATACTGATTATTTATACATTCATCCACCTTGCTTCCACTTTTAAAGTCTTTTATTCTTTAGAATTTTTTGTTAAAAAAGTAATAGCCCCCGACTGGGGGCTATTACTTACTTCTTCTTTTTCTTTGCACCTCCTTTCTTTGCCATAGTTTTTTTGGCCGCCGCCTTTTTTTTGGCCATTGGTTTTTTATTTAATTTTAACCAGGCCGACCAAACCTGGTTTTAATTTTTTGTCGTGTGCAATTTTTTCTTTATCTACAAACAATTACTTTATTTATATATTATAATATAAACTTTTTGAAAATCAAGTCTGAATTGTGGATAACTTAAAGGATTTTAATTTCAAGATCAAGATTTATCTTAAATTTATTTTTTACCTCCTCTTTTGTAAGTTCAATTAAACTTAAAACATCTTTTGCGCTTGCATTACCAACATTAATAATAAAGTTTGCATGCTTTTCAGAAATTTTTGCACCACCAATTTGCCTTCCTTTTAAACCTGCTTTCTCTATAAAATATGCAGCCGGTATTTTATCCCCTCTTATAACATTATCTTTTCTTGCTAATTCTATTAATTCTTCATTTAAATCATTTAATTTTAAATTTTTAAAAATGCTACCTATGTTTGGATATTCTAAGGGATGCTTTTCTTTTCTATAATTTATTTTTTCATACATAATTTTTAAAAGTTCATTTTTATCAAAACCAGGCTCTAATTTAAGTTTAATTTCTGTAATTAACCATTCATTATTCTTTTTAAAAAAAGAATTTCTATATTCAAATTCGCAATCTTCTTTTTTGAAAACTTTAAATATTTTATTTTTTAAATTAATCGCACTTACTTCTAAAACTAAATCTTTTATTTCGAAACCAAAACAACCAGCATTATTTACGATTGCTCCTCCTATTGTACCAGGCAATCCTCCTGCCCATTCTAATCCTTTATAACCCAAATTACATGCTTCAAAAACTAATTCTGGCATATTTTTGCTGCTACCTACTATAACAGTGCCATCCTCAAAATAATTTACATAATCAAAAGCTGGTTTAATTATAATTCCATCAAAGCCTTCATCTTTAATTAGTAAATTACTACCTCCTCCTAAAATAAAAAATTCTATTTTGTTTTTTTCTATAAAATCAATAAGTTCTTCAATATCTTTTAAATCTTTAATAGTAGTAAAGAATCTTGCTGGCCCTCCTATTTTAAAAGTATTAAAATTTTTCAATAAAATATTCTCTTCAATAAGCATTTTTAAATAATTTCTTTAATTTCATCAAAATTTTCGCAAAATTCTCTTATTAAATTTACTCCATAACCCGTTGAACCTTTATTCAAGCCATCCTCTTCCGAAGCTACCATTTTTGGCGCAATATCGATATGCACAAAATTTAGCGGTTTAGCAAACTCCCATAAAAACATAGCTCCATGAATTGCACCACCATATTTTGTTTTACCTATATTAAATATATCAGCGAAATTACTTTCGATATCTTTTTTATAAATATCCCATAATGGTAAAGGCCATAATAAATCTCCTGAAAGTTCTGAAATCTTTAATATAAAATCTTGCAATTCTTTTTTATTTGTAAATAAAGCACTAGCTTTATTCCCAAGTGCGATCATAGAAGCACCTGTTAATGTTGAAAGCTCAAATATTAATGAGGGTTTAAAAAATTTTTTAGAATAGTCAATAGCATCTGCTAAAATTATCCTACCTTCAGCATCTGTTGAGCCAACTTCTATTGTTTTTCCAGAAATAGTTTTTAAAATATCACCTGGTCTATAACTTTCTCCAGAAGGCATATTTTCTGCTAAAGGTATTAATGTTTTAAAGTTAATAGAATAATTTAATCTTTGAATTAAAATTGAAGCTGCTAAAACAGAAGCCGCACCAGACATATCTAAATGCATTTCGTTCATATAATCTGAAGGCTTTATTTGCAATCCTCCCGAGTCAAATGTAATTCCTTTTCCAATAAAATGCACTTCTTTCCCCTTTCTATTGTTTTCTAGAATAGCTAAATATGGTTTTTCTTTTGAACCTCTTGATACACCTAATATACCGCCTGCTCCTATCTTCTTTAATTTATTCTCATCCAAGATTGTTAATTTAAGTTCTATATCTTTGAGGCTTTCTTTAATAATTTCGATAAAATTAGACGGCGTTAGCTCTCCTCCTGGTAGATTAGATAATAATCTTGCTCTATTAATTTCTTCACCTATTATAATTCCTTTATTTATTGATTTTTTGATTTCATTTAAGAGCCTGGAATTAACCATAATTTCAATTTCTTTTATTTCATTCCAGCCTTCCTTGGGAGGAGTTTTGTATATTCTGGAAAAATCAAAATCAGCCAACAAAAAATTTATGGCTAAAACCTCGGCTAATTTATTTAAATTTAAATTATTGTTAATCAGAAGATCTTCTAAATAAATAGTAAATTTTTCAATCTTGTTTGTTTTTAAAAAATTAAAAATTTTTCTTAGTTCCACATAAAAATTGTAAAAACTAAAATTATTTTTTTTAAATTTTATATAAGCAAAAGCACCAAAAGGAGTATAGCATAAATATTTATCATGCGACTTAAAATATTTATATGTATTTTTAAGGAAATTCTTCAAATCTTGATTAGAAAACAAAAAACCTTTTGAATTTTCTATATTATCATCTTTATCTACGATTAAAGTTAAGCTTTTAGTTTTAGATTCGGGTAAAACTTTAAATTTTATTTTATTTTTAAAGAATTCAGAATACATTATGGAAGATAAGGCAATAAAGCCATCTGTCTCGCTCTTTTAATTGCTTGAGCTAATTTTCTTTGATGTCTTGCACAAAGTCCTGTCTTTCTTCTATTTTTAATCTTCATACCAGCACTTATAAATTTTTTCAATATATCAACTTCTTTGTAATCTATTTCTTTTGCATTTTGTGAACAAAAATAACAAGTCATTTTAAATTAATTATAAATGAAGTTAAAAAGAAAATCAACTTATCTTACAATAGCGCCAAATTTTTCTTTTAATCTTTTAATTATCTTTTCCATTACCATATTAATTTCTTCTTCTGTTAAAGTTCTTTCAGGACTTCTAAATATTAAATGATATGCTATGCTTTTTTCATTATCTTTCAAGGGTGGACCTTGATAAATATCAAATAGCTCTATTTCTTCTAATAAATCTTTTGCTACTTCATAAATTTCGTTTTCTATTACATCAGATTGTATGTATTCAGGAACTATCAAGGAAATATCTCTGAATACTGCTGGATAAGGGGGTATAGGTTGATAATATTTTTCTTCTCTGAAATATTTAAATAAATCATCTAGAGATAATTCTATAACTAAAACTGGTTGTTCAATTCTATATTTATTTAAAATGTTTTTGTTTATTAACCCTATGAACCCTATATTTTTTTCAACTTCAGTATGAATAAAACCAAAAAGATCAAATTCTTCTGTACCTAATTTTGCTGAAGAAATATGGAATTTTTCTATTCCTAAGGATTCTGCTATGTAATTTAAAATACTTTTACCATCAATCAAAATTTTATCTAAATTTTCGGAACTTAAAGTTATACACAGATTCTTTTTTTCGTTAATTTTATTGTTTACATATCCTCCCACATTACCAACCTCAAAAATATATATATCTTTTGTTTTAAGCCAATTATAATATCCTAAATTTTTTTCAACTGTTTTAATATGATTAATAAAAATAAAAGGTCTATAAAATTTATATAAATTACTAATAGGATTTAAAATTTCAATTGGAGTTGAGTAGTTTTTATTTATAAAAAGATTAAAATTTTCAAAATCTTTTTCATCTATAAAGTTATAAGTTAAAATTTCGTTTAAACCGATCTCTTTTAAGAAATTTTTAATTTTAATTTCAAAATCAATAAATTCATTAATTTTAGATATTTTATAAATAACAGGGAATCTAGTAGGTACTTTATCATATCCGTATATTCTAATAATTTCTTCAATTAAATCTACTTCATCTTTTAAATCAAGTCTTTCTAATGGTGTTTCTACATATATATATTCTTTTGTTTTTTTGATTACATTGCAATTTAAGCTTTTTAAAACTTTTAATATATACTCAGATTTGATTTCGAAACCTAAATAATCTTTAATTTTTGCAAATCTTAATATAACTCTCTTGGGTTTTTCTATAGGTCTCAACTGAAAATATTTTTTTGCGATTTTACCTTTACAGAATTTACTTACAAGATAAGAAAGATATTCTAATGCTCTTAATACATTTATATCCGGCACACCTCTTTCAAACCTATAACTTGCTTCTGTTTGTAAATTTAAGGCTCTAGAGGTTTTATAAATAATAGATGGTTCAAAAACTGCTGCTTCTACAAATATATTTTTTGTATCTAATGTAATTTCAGCTAGCTTAGAACCTTGAATTCCTGCTAAAGCTAAAATTTTTTTTGAATCAGCAATTACAATACTTCCTTTTGGTAACTTAAAAATTTCTCCCTTCAAAGAAACAAATTCTTCTGCTTCTTTAGCTTCTCTTATTATTATTTTATTTTTTTCAATTTTAGCTAGATCAAAAACATGAAGAGGTGTGCCATATTTTATCATTACAAAATTACTTAAATCTACGATTAAATTAATAGAATTTAATCCATAATTTTCTAAAAATTCTTTTAGCCATTTAGGAGATTCATCATTTTTAACATCTAATATCACTCTTCCAAAATAATTTAAACATTTATCTGTTTTACATTCTATACTTATATAATCACTAAATTTCTTATTAATCTCTTTGAATTTAAATTTTGGTAGCTTAAATTTAATTCCAGTTAATGCAGAAATTTCTTTTGCTAGCCCAATTATATTTCCTGCATCAGCAAATCTATTTGGTAATATATCCACTTCAATACTCCCATTTTCTAAGATCGATTCAAAAGATTTTTTATTCAATAATTTAACAACTTGCCTCCAATTAGGTTTTTTTTCTAAATATTCTTCTATATCTTTTAATCTGAATTTCATTTTTTTAAAATTGTTTAATAAATCTTAAATCGCTTGAATGGAATAATCTTATATCTGGAATATTATATTTAAGCATAATTATTCTTTCAACACCCAAACCAAAAGCATATCCATAATATTTATTAGTATCTATACCAGCCTCTTTTAGCACAAATGTATGTATCATGCCCGCTCCAGCTACTTCTAAATATCCACTATTTTTACAAACTTCACAGCCTCTTCCTTTACACAAAACGCATTCTATATCTACTTCCACACTAGGTTCAGTGAAGGGGAAATAAGAACTTCTAAAAATAACTTCTAGTTTTTTACCAAAATATTCTTCAAAAAATATAGAAAATATTCCTTTTAATTCCTGAATATTACAACCTTCACCCACCGCTAAACCTTCTAATTGATGAAATTGCATTTCATGTCTTGCATCTGTAGCTTCGTGTCTGTATACTTTACCTGGTATTATAACTTTAAGAGGAGGATTTTTCTTTTTTAAAATTTCAACTTGATGAGCAGAAGTATGTGTTCTTAATAATAATTTTTCTTTTTGAGACTTAATCCATAAAGTACTCCACATATCCCTTGCAGGATGGTTTGGAGGAATATTTAAAGAATCAAAGTTTTCATACTCTGTTACTATTTCTCTTCCTAATTCAACATCGAAACCTATTTTAGAAAATATATTAATTATTTTATTAATAGATTGAGTAATAATATGAAGGTGACCTTTAGAAATTTTTCTGCCAGGATGATGAAGATCGAATTTAATAAATCTACCTACCTCTAATTTTTCTCGAAGCTCTTTGTATATTTTTTCAACTTCCTCTTTTACAAAATTAAAATAATTACCCAATTCTTTTCTCTCCTCTAAGGGCAAATTTACTATTTTATCTAATATATTTTTTAAAAGGCCTTTTTTACCCAAAAATTTAATTCTAAAATTCTCTAAATCTTGCAAGCTTTTTATATTATTTTTAACTTCCTGTGCTTCTTTTAAAATACTATCTAATTCTTCTTTCATTTTTTAATTTATATTATATATTATAAATAATAATTTAAAGAATTTTTACAAACCCAACGCCTCTTTTAATGTATCTGGATCTATAAACTCTATTTCGCCTCCTGTTGGAATACCTTTCTTTGGTGTTTTTATTTCAATTTTAAATTGTGATAATATTCTGATAATCTCTTTTCTAAGAGGCTCTGCTTCTTTTGTAAATGGTAATGCTAATATTATTTCTTTTACATTTTTATCTTTTACTAATCTTTCTTTTAATTTTTCTAATCTTTCTTTAACAATATTTTTATTTTCAAAAGGCAGAAGTAGCCCTCCAATTACGAAATATAGACCTTTATATCTTTTAAGCTCTTCTATCGTAATTAAATCTGTTTCTCTTGCTACAATGCATAATTGACTTTTATTTCTTCGAATATCAGAACATATTAAACAAATTTCTTCATTAAGGGTTGGGAAATTGCATAAATTACAAAAATTTAAGTTTTCAACTAAAACCTGGAAATATTCTACAAACTGCTTTTGCAATTTTTTATCTTGTTTTAAAAACCAAAAAAACAATCTCCATGCTTGCCTGGGCCCTATTTCAGGAAAAGAATCTATAAGTTGAATAATTTTTTTAAAAAGAGGGTTAAGCATAATTTAACAAATTATAAAAATTTTTTTATAAATAAAAAAATAAATATAAAAATACTAAAAACTACTGACAAAAGTACTAAAAAACTGCCCATGTCTTTAATTATTTTTATTTTAGGATGAAAATCTTGCGTTATTATATTGCAAACTTCCTCAATGCATGTATTTATAGTTTCAGCAAAGAAAATTAAGATAACTGCTAATATTGTTAACAATAACTCTGTATAATTGAATTTAAAAAATATTGCAAGAATAAATACCAAAAATCCTATTAATAAATTAAACTTAATATGTTTATG
>JAGDVT010000047.1:0-23219 GCA_023255765.1 Candidatus Paceibacter sp.
GTTGGTCTATTAAAGCCAGCTGAATTATTCCAGCAAACAAGAGATACAAAAAGAATAGCAGAACTTAAAAATTTAGAAAAAGCAATATCTCTATACTTAACAGAAAACCCGAATATTAATCTAGGCTCCTCTTCTATAATATACATATCATTACCTGACAATTCTCCTACTTGCTCAAATTGGATAAATCAATTACCTTCAGGCTATCAATATAAATGCTCATCTAATCCTCAAAATATAGATGGTACAGGATGGTTGCCTATTAATTTTGCCTCTTCTAGTATAGTAAATATACAAAAATTACCTATTGATCCTATTAATTCACCACCTTATTATTATAGTTATACTGCAGACAATAATAAAAAAGATTATGAACTTACAGCATATTTAGAAAATAATAAAAATAAAGGAGAAGATTCAATTTCAGCCAAAGATGAAGGAACTAACATCTATATTTATGAAACAGGAAGTGATAAAAAATTAACTCCTGATAATTTTGAAATATCTAGATCTGGTCCAAGATTAGAACCAGGTAGTTTAATATGGAGTGTTACTAGTAATCCTAGTAGTGGTCATGATGCTATATATGACGCAGCTCAAGATGCAGAGTATTTGTATATAGCAGGATTTGATTACGAAAATAATGATTATAAATGGAGAATAGAAAAACGAAGTAAAAGCGATGGTAGTTTAATATGGGCTGCTACTAGTAATCCTAGTAGTTATAGGGATTGGGCTCATACTATTGATGTAGATTCAAATTATGTATATGTAGGAGGATTTGATGTTACTACAATCCCAACAACCTCTGCACGATGGAGAATAGAAAAAAGAAATAAATTTACTGGTGAATTATTAGGATATGTAGCTGAAGACTTTGGAGTTTGTTACAACTGCGATGATAGGGTTAATGAGTTAAAAGTTGATAAAACAGAAGGCGTAATTTATATAGTAGGAAGACAATCCGTTACTAACTCTGAATTTTGGTGGCGGATAGAAAAAAGAATTATTAATGATTTTTCTATAATTTGGGTGGCTACTTCTAACCCATCTACTGGTAAAGACGAGGCTCGTTCTTTAACTATGGATTCTGATTATCTTTATATAACAGGAATAGATAGAACTGGGGGGAAATTTTATTGGAGAACTGAAAAAAGACGGAAAGATACTGGCGAACTAGTATGGGCTACTACCACCTATTTTGATGTAAGTTCTAGCGAAAATTATGCCAACAAAATTTTAATTTTTCAGAACAACTTATATATAATAGGAAATGAAAGTATATCAAGTGATTATATTATACGTTGTGAAATTAGAAATAAAAATGACGGTTCATTATTGCAGGTTGCTACATCCAATCCATCTTCTGGTGTAGATTATCCCAAATCTGCAGATCTTAATAGTTCGGGGTTATATATAGCAGCATATCAATCTACTCCTGGATATCCAGATACTTCTTGGAGAATAGAGAAAAGGA
Source organism: Candidatus Paceibacter sp. (assembly GCA_023255765.1). GTDB lineage: Bacteria > Patescibacteriota > Minisyncoccia > UBA6257 > HR35 > JAGDVT01. Next base: position 1,478 of record JAGDVT010000047.1, read on the forward strand.
ATTTAACAAACTGCGGTCTAGAATGGTCAATGATTTCTGACTATAGTGATGGAAGCAGCAATGATTCTAATGGCGATGATTATCCTAGGGCAATATTAGTAGACTCAACAGGAATATATATAAGTGGTTATGATTCACCACCGGGTGATAGTGGTGAATGGCGTATAGAAAAAAGAGCAAAATAATTTTTTAATTAGAAAATAAAAATATAATTAAATCCAAAAATGGGGGTTTTATATTAAGCATATATTAGCAGTTTTTTATACTTAATTTTAATATACTTTTATTTTTTTAAAAAAGCTTATTATATTGCACTTGAAATTTAAAACAATGTTAAAATTAGTATTAGTATACCTAAAGGAGGTGATTTAAGTGATTCGAAAAACTGTTCCTTATAAAGAAGAAAATTATAAGGATATTTTTATGATAGATTGCCCTATCTGTAAGAAATTTAATTACAGTGTAAAAGTATTGATAGTTATACCAAAAAATATTGATAAAGCACGTGTTTATTGCCCTTATAATCATAGTTTTATTGTAAATATTAGAAATAAACATAATAATAGATTATCAATCGAAATTGAAGATGAAGGGAGGTGAAAAGGATGGATGAGCCATTGATTATTACTAAGCCGCTTAAGGGTAGGGAAGGAGAGGAGGTGTTAGTATATTGCGAGTGTGGTGGAGTAGCGAGGGTAAAAATAAAGGAGCTTATATCTCAAGGTGTGGTGGTAGTAAAGTGTAACTTGAGGGGGCACCCGTTAGAAGTGAGATATGTTGGGGTACCGTATGTGGAAATTTCTGTAAAGAGAGAGTAGAGAAAGGAGGGAAGGGGGATGAAAAGAAGCAAAAGAGAAAAAATGAGCCTGCCTTTTGTTTAGGCAGGCTCATTAAATTTATATAACCATCTCTCTTAATCTTTTTATTCTTTCTTCAACAGGAGGATGAGTAGAAAATAGATTTGATAGCCAATAAGTTAAGCTTTTTTTATTTTTAAATGGATTAATAATAAATAATCCTGCTGTTGCGGGAGAAACATTCATTTCTGTTTCTTGGTTAGATATTTTTTCTAATGCACTTGCCAAACCTAAAGGATTTCTTGTGATTAAAGCACCAGAAGCATCTGCTAAAAACTCTCTTTTTCTTGAAATTGCAAGTTGAAATAATTGAGCAAAAACAGGTGCTAATAAAGCTAAAATAAATCCTATTATAATGAATAAAACATTGCCCTTATTTTCTCTATCTGAACTGGACCATAGACCCCATCTAAGAAAAATATCAGCCATAATTGCAACTATACCTGCAAGAATTGTAGCTATCATCATTATTTTTATATCTCTATTTTTAATATGGCTTATTTCATGAGCTATAACCCCTTCTAATTCTTCTTTATTCAATTTCTCTAATAAGCCCTTTGTTACAGCTACGATAGAATTTTCTGGATTTCTCCCTGTTGCAAACGCATTCATTGCAGGAGTTTCTATTAAATATAATTTAGGTGTTTTAGGAAGTCCTGCTGCAATTGATAAATTTTCTAATATTCTATAAACTTCTGGTAGGTCATTTTTATTTACTTCTTTTGCACCTGTCAAGAATGTAATTATTCTATCTCCATAATAATAGCTCCAAATATTAGTTAAAAGTCCAAATATTACAGCAAAATAAAATATCCAATTTTGTCCTGTTAAGTATGCTATTAAATATCCTATGCCGAAAACAAAAATTAAAAATAATGTCATCAAAAACCAGGTCTTAAAATTGTTTTCATCTATAAATTTATAAGGTGTTGCCATTTTTAAAATTGAACTTTAGGTACCTCTTTTTCTTCTACGTTTTCTAATTCAAAATATTCTACTGGCTTAAAGTTAAACAATTTAACAAAAATATTTGTTGGAAAAGATTGCAAAAATGAATTATATTCCATTACAACAGAATTGTAAAATCTTCTGGATGCCATTATTTTATCTTCTGCATCTCTTAATTCTCTTTGAAGCTCTAAGAAGTTTTGATTTGCTTTTAAGTCTGGGTAGTTTTCTGCTACAGCAAATAATGTTTTTAATGCAGAAGTTATCATATTATCTGCTTCTATTTCATCTTTTAATGATTGTGCATTTAATAAAGCAGATCTTGCTTCTGTCACTTTTTCTAAAACCTCTCTTTCATGACCAGCATAAGCTTTTACCGTTTCTACTAAATTCGGAATTAAATCTGCTCTTCTTTTAAGTTGTACCTCTATATCACTTTCTGCTTCTTTTACTCTCTGACTATATTGGATTAGTTGGTTATAAATTAACACTAACCATATAACAAAAATTACTATAATACCTAAAATTACTAAATTCCAACTTAGATAATTCAAAAATCCTACAATCAAAAGGATACCTAAAATTATTAAAAATAAAACATTATACATAATATTAAATTATAACCAAAAAATAAAAAATATCAAATAAATTTTAATGAAGCCTTAAAGAATGCTAAGCTTAAAAATAAAATAAATAATTCTATCAATGCAATTAAAATTATATAATTTTTGTTAAAGCTTTTTAATTTGAAGTGAAAATTTTTATGAAAATTTAAATACTTCTTACCTAATTCATATTTAGAAATTTGTTTGCTAAAAAACATTGTCAAAATGTCTGGGGTTATGCTACCTAACATTATTGATGTAACTAATGCTATATTTTTATTATTAAGATAAACAAAGAAATAAAAAGCAAAAAATATACCCAAAATGAGTTCTAATAAAACAATAATTTGAATCTTAAGTGGTAATTGATATAAATTAAATTCTTCCCCTTTTGTTTTTTTGTTTAATATATTAAGATCAATATGGGGGAGAGCATCAACTAAATGATGAGTTAAGGCTCCTAAAATAAATCCAGAAATAGGATTTGATGTTAAATTACTTGCTAATCCATTTGAAAAAATTATATGAGCACCTCCTAACATGATATTGAAATTATAAAACATAATTAATAAAATTTAAAAGAAATGAATGAAAAAGAAAAAAATAAAACACAAATATATTCTGTTAAAGAAGGAGTAATAGCAAATATAGCTATAGGTTCATCAGATACATTTATTTCACCTTTTTTTATAACCCTGAAAATTTCTTCTTTTGGTTTAGGATTGTTAAGTGCAATTTCAAATATAATAGGCCCTATTTTCCAAATCATAGGTAGCTATTTAATGAAAAACAAACCCAGAAAAGAAATCATCATCAAATCTGTTCTATTTCAATCTATAAGCTATTTTCTTTTAGGTATATTAACTGTTTTAATTTTTTTAAAACTTGAAATTAATATATATTGGCTTATTTTAATTTTCAGCATGTATGTAGGCTTAGGAAGTTTAGGTGGACCTGCTTGGATCAGTTTAATAGGAGACATAATTGAAAAAGAAAAGCTCGGACAGTTTTTTGCCTTTAGGAATAGTATAGGAATAATTGCAAGCACATTAGCAGGAGTTTTGACTGGTTTATTTTTAGATAGCTTAAAGTTATTTTTTAAAGAATTCATTCTGCTTGGTTTTGCTTTTATTTTTCTATTTACTAGCATTTTACATTTTTTAAGAATTTTTTATTTTAACAAGCATTATGAACCTGAATTTAAAATTGAGCCTGAAAACTATTTTAGTTTTATTAGCTTCATTAAAAAATTGCCTAAAACAAATTTTGGAAGATTTGTAATTATCACCAGTCTAATTTCATTTGCAGTTAACATATCTGGACCCTATTATAATTTATATATTTTTAGAGATTTGCAATTTTCTTATATACAATTTTTGATTTTAAATATAGTTGTTTCTTTGGCTTCCTTTTTTACATTCAGCATATGGGGGAAAATTATTGATCATTATGGATCAGTAGATGTATTAAGAGCAAGTTCTTTTTTAATTTCCTTAGTTCCTTTATTATGGTTTTTCACCATCTTTATTGATAATAATTATCTAATCTTTATATTTCTCATTCCTGTGCATATAATAGCAGGTATTGGCTGGGGTGGTTATGGATTAGCTACAACTAGTTTTTTGTATACAGCAGTTAGTAGGCCTAAAAGACATTTATGTTCAGCTTATTCAAGTTTAATTGCGGGTTTTTGCACTTTAGTTGGTGCTTTTTTAGGCAGCGCTTTGATAGAAATTTTCAAATTTATTTTACCATTTAATTCAATTATGTTCGTTTCTGTAATATCAGGTATATTAAGATTTATTTTCAGTTTTATGCTTTTGTTTCTTGTTAAAGAGCCTTTAGAAATAAGAAAAAGTTTATTCGAAGCAATTAAAAGAGATATTATAAAAATTGAAAATTTTATAGTTGATTTTGTAAAAATATCTATCTATGAAATTAACCCATTTAAAATAATATCTAGATACAGGAAAAAATGAAAATGAACAGAGATTATAAAAATTACATTGCTTCAAAATATTTAATGGAGCTATCAGGACATATGTCCGGATAAGACCAACTATTTAAAATTTTTAAAATTTTTCTAGATAGTTTAAAATAAAATAAATGGAATTAAGATCGATATTAGAAAAAATTGTCAAAGAAAAAAAGGCTCTGCTTCATTATAATGTAGCTACATATGAGCAATTTAAAGCTGGAGTTGAGGCTGTAAAAGAAACAAAAATACCTTTAATTATAGGAGTATCTGAAGGTGAAAGAAACTATTTGGGAATTAATTATATAGAAGACTTAGTAGATGAAGCAAAAGAGAAGGGAATTAATATTTTTTTAAATGCAGACCATTGTAAAAGTATAGAATCTGCTAAAGAAGCAATTGATTATAGATTTGATTCAGTATTATTTGATGGAAGCGACTTAAACTTTAAGGAAAATATTTTGCGAACCAAAATTATTGTAAATTATAGAAATAAAAAGAGCAAAAATACATTAATAGAAGGAGAAATTGGTTATTTAACTGGCCATTCTGATATTGAAAGTATTATTGAATTAAAAGAAGAATATTTTACTGACCCAGATATCGCAGAAGAATTTGTAAATAAAACAAAAGTTGATCTTTTAGCAATTTCAGTTGGCAATATTCATGGAATACCAGAAAAAATTAGATTTAAGGGAAGGGAATATAAAAAAGCAATATTAGATTTTGAGAGAATAGAAGAAATAAACAAAAAAGTAAAAATACCTTTAGTATTGCATGGTGGTTCAGGTTTAAATAAAAAAGATTTTTTGCTTGCAATAAAAAGCGGTATATCTATTATTCATATAAATACAGAATTTAGAGTTATTTGGAAAAAAGAATTAGCCCAGAGTCTTAAGAATAAAACCAATGTTCCTTATAAAATTTTAGATAAAGTTGTAGAAAAAATTAAAAAAAGGATTATTTATTATCAAAAATTATTTTGGATAAAAAAATAGGGCAGGGAAGTACCCTGCCACTTTATTTACGCTCCTTTACTAAATATAATTATTAATTTAATTTACACAAGTGCTTTATAGCTTTTTCTACATCTTTCCTGGAATTTATATAAGTAGCTAAAGCTAAATATGAGTTTTGTTCTTTATCTCTTAAATAAATATGCCACATAGGATATCCTTCTTCACCTATATCTACTAATTCTTCGAAATATGCTGGTACTACATAATTTATTTTCTCTAGTTCAAAGTTTTCCTCAGCTAATACATCAATTACTAATTTTAAAACTTGGAGTGTCTTTTCTAACTCAGGGCCATATACATCTATTATTTTATTATTTTTAACATTAACTACATACAATCTCACTTTAGAATGAATATAGTTTACTCTTTCAAACCCTCTCACCTCATAACCTTTATATTCTAGCATATACTTCATCCTTTCTCACCTCCTTTAAGTTTGCAATTTTTTATTATACTAAAAATTATGTTAAAATTGAATAGGAAATCTAAAGGAGGTGAGAAAGATGGAATTAACCCCTATTTTAGATATTGAAGATCTTTTAGATAAATTAATAGGATGTATGGAAGGAGTTAAAAAAGAGATTGGTAGCAGAAATCTTATACAGTTAATTGACCCAGACAATAGAAAATTAATAATAGAAGTATTTTGTTTTTGGGAGGATATAGATTTAGTTTTCGAAGTAAAAATTTTAATAATAGATTCTTATACTGTAAATGTAGAAAGATATGAAAAAATAATTAAAGAAATAGTAGCTTTATGTTTATTAGAAAATACTGAGGATATAGAAATTAAAGAAATTAAAAGGGTAAGGGAGTATTATTTTAGTAGAGGAAGGTTATTAAAAATTTATAAAGTAGTACATTGAAAAATAAAATAATAGGGAGCTTCTTTAAAGAAGCTCCCTATTATTTTTTACTTTCTTTTTATCTCTCTTAGAGTCACATATCTACTTTCTTTAACTTTTAATATACCCTTAAGCTCTTCTGGGTTAAATAATCCAAATTTCTCACTAGCTGTTTTTACTTTATTACCATCTACTTTCAAAAAATCATATATATTTGTTTTATCTTTGAACCTATCGATAAAACCTTGTACATCTTCTATGCTCCAAATCTCTCTTGTTACTAATTTTGCTTCTATCCTTATGCCTGTTTTAGGATCTACTGCTATATATTCTTTATTAGGTTGGTTTTCTAGATCCTTTTCAATTTCTGCTTTCATTTTATTATATTTTTCTTGTAATTCTTGAATTTTTCTTAATATCGAATACATCCTTACAATCTTAGAATTTAGATTTTTAGCCATTATCAACACCTCCTTTTAGGATTCTATTTTAATTTTATCATGTTATAATAATTAAAAGCAAACTTCAAGGAGCAAGGAGGTGGATAAGATGTACAAGGAAATTTATGCTATTGTGAATTTAGAAAAGGTAGAATTTAGTAGGATTATAAATTCTTTAAAAGGAAGATTTAGAGAAATATTAAGCGAAGATTTCGGTTATTTTATATTAGTTATATTCAATTATCCTGATATGAAAGAAATAATAAAATTAGAATGTTGGGTTAAAGATAATAAGCTTATGATTTTATTGAAAATTAACGATTTATTGGTATATCCTGGATTTTGGATTAAGACTATTATTAATAGAATATTTAACTTTAAGATTATAGATGAAATAGAAAGGAATGAAATAAACGAAAATACAGGTTATTATTATTTTGGTAAGGTAATTGATTTAATAAATACAGAGAAGTTTATTGCTGAATTATAAAAATAATTATTTAAAAGAAGCGCCTCCCTTTATGGGAGGTTTTATTTTTTACTTAAAAATAATTATTTTTAATTGGTTCGCAAAATATATCTTTTACGAACCATTAGTGATAAACAATTTTTTCTTTATTTTCAAATGCAAAGTCTTCTAACTCGAAAAGCTTTTCTTTTATTTTATCTTCTATCTCTAAAATCTCGCTTAATTTTGCTTTTGTTGCAGGACTTTTGGGTATGAATAATGAACAACAATCTTCTCCTGGTTTTTCTGAAATTCTTTTTGTTCCTATAATCTCTGCTAAACTAATAATTTCCTCTTTGTTAAATCCAATCAGGGGCCTTAAAACAAGTAAATTTGTAGCATTTTCAATTGTTTTCATATTTTCTAAAGTTTGAGAAGCAACTTGGCCTAGATTTTCACCAGTTATTATGCAGCCACAATTTAATTCCTTGGCCAGCCTGGAGGCTAACCTAAACATTGTTCTTCTGTAAAAAATTACCAAATATTTAGAAGGTATATTACTAAAATAAAACTTTTGTATTTCCAGAATATTTATTAAATATAAGATTGATCCTATATTATATTCATTTAAAATTTTCACCAAATCTTTTGCTTTTTCAATATCTTCTATTGAAATTTGTGGATAAGAATGAAAATGTAAAAAGTAAAGCTTTAATCCTCTTTTCATCATCAAAAAACTAGCAACTGGAGAATCAAATCCCGTTGAAAGTAAAACAATACCTTTACCGCTAGAACCAACAGGCAAACCACCAAATCCTCTATGAGCTTCTCCTGCATAAAAAATACCCTTTCTATATTCTAAAATTAATTCCCTTCCCTTTTTATCTATTTTTTCTTTTAATTCTTTTTTTATCCTTTCATAAATTTCTTTAGAAGTTAAAGGGTAATCTTTATCTGCTCTTTTAACTTTCAATTTTATAGAATCATATTTTTTCAAAAAATTTATAACATCTTCTAAATTTTCTAATTTTTCAACTTTTACTATTTTTGAAATACCAAGTATTGTTTTTAGCTTATCTAATAAATCATTTTCTGTCTCTACTAAAAATTCACCTCCTAAATTTTGGATAGAAATCAGATTATCTTTCAACTTATTTTTTAAATTTTCTATCAAAATTTTTTCAAAATATTTTCTATTTTTGCCCTTTAATATAATTTCCGATGTTTTTAAAATGTAACTCTCCATAAAATAATTATAATGGGGCAGGTTTTAATTCCCTGCCCCACTTTTTATTTTAAATCTCATTTACTATCAATAATAAAAATTTTTTAATTAAATTTTTATCCACTTCATCTAGGCCTTTTATATAACTAATGAGTCCTATTATATCCTTAAACCTTGAATTTTTTAATAGCTTAACAAAATTATTCATCCATATAATTAGCTCGTTTTCTTCTAAATTATCATAAGAAATAGATTCTAATTTTCTTACTCTAAATAATCTTCTGTTAACCTTTGTAATTTCAAATCCAGAAATATTTCTTACTGCAGTTAAGATTTCAAGATAAGGATAGTCTTCTACATTAAATAAATCCTCAAACCTTCTCTTGACTTCAGAAATTAGATCTTGAATTAATTCTCCTCTTTCTTTTATTAATTCATCTAATATTAGCTTAACAGCTTCTACTCTCTCCCTTTTGTTAATGCCAAATTTCCTATATCTCCTCTTAGGCTTTTCTCCATATCCTGAATTTTCTATTATTGCTTGTATTTTTTTGTTTTCCTCTGAGGGTACTTCTATAAATCCTTCATCTATTAAGAATTTTTTAATTTTTTCAATTTCTTCATCAGTTAATCTCCTATCGGGTCTTATTATATATTTGCCTTCTCCTTTTATATAAAACCTGAGAGTTTGTAATGAATTTTTGTTTATTACTATAAAATTATTTTCTTTTATAGCATTAGTTGCTTTTATTGTTTTCCTAACAAACAATTCTACACCAAGTAACTCTTCAATTTTTTCAAATAATCTTCTAGCATTTTCTGTAATCATACCGTGCTTACTCAGTCTCATTCCTTACCCCCTCCTTTTTAGTGTGCTAATTTTAAAATTATAAAACAATAATCATAAAAAATAAGAAAAAATTTATTATAATTTAATTTATAAGCCCCTGTAGTTCAATGGAAGAACACAGCCTTGCGGAGGCTGAGATCCAGGTTCAAATCCTGGCAGGGGCAAATTGCACTCTTAAAGGAGGTGGAGGAAATGAAATTTACATATTTTTTGAACTTCATTAAATTTGTATATCTCACTATTCCTGTTATTATTATATATGATGAAAAAAGCGAAGAATTATATAATGAAGAAATCAAATATTACCCTAGCGTATTAAAATTTAAAGAAGCTGTTGAACTGTTTTTAAAAATATTAAGATGGTATGACGAAAGAAGAGATATAAAAATAATAGAAGTAAAAAAGATTGCAGAAGATTCTAAGCTAGAAGAGTTAATAATAAATAATCCGGATTATTTCCTTGTAAGAATATTTTTTGAAATAAATGAAGATGAAGATATAGCAAAAATTAAAAGAGAAGAATTGTTTTTTGGTTTTAACTATAATCTTATAATAAGCATACAAGCATTGCTTATTTTTATTGATGAGTTATTACGAATTTGTAATTAAAAGGGCTAATTAAAATTAAAAAGGGCTAATTAAAATTTTAATTAGCCCTTTTATTTTAATAAAGGATTTCTAAGACCTCTTGTTTCAAAGTGCAAGTGACATCCAGTAGCTTTACCTGTTGCCCCTACTAAACCTATTAAAGTGCCCTTTTCTACGTAATCTCCGACTTCTACATATCTTTGGGATAAATGGCCATATAATGACTCGAAGTTTTCATGCTTTATTACTATATAATTACCGTATCCTCCATTCCATCCGTCACTTGATTCTATAACTACTCCTGAATCTGCTGCATAGACAGGAGTGCCGCACTCCGAACTTATATCAACTCCATTGTGAGAATGTAATCGTTTTTGGTTTAAACCACTCACGGGGACTAAAATATTACCTAAATTTGTTAAAGCAGTTACATATTCTGGTTTTATAGGCTTGCTATAAATTTTGGCAGTAACCTTTAAACCTTTGGTTGGTATTAAAATAGTTTGTCCTGATATTAATTTGTGATTTTCTTTGATATTATTTAAAGTCATTAAATCTTTTACTTTTACGCCGAATTTTTTAGCAATTTTTTCTAATGTATCGCCTTTTCTAACAATATATTTAAATCCTGGTTTTTTAGGTAACACTAATTTTTCTGCTATCTCTTTCTCGATTTCTTTTTTAGTATTATTATCTAAATTTTGTATTTCATAGAATGCAACAAGTTTCGAGTTTAAATCTAAATCTGCTTCTTTATTTGCTAAATATTTTTTTTGCTTAAAACTAAATATTTCCTCTATACTATTTTGATTTTCAACATTATAATTTTTAAAATCTATCGGCTTACTTAAGAAATAAATAAAAATGCTAATGCCTGTTATTATTAAAATTAAAAATAAAAAATCCGATTTACTAATTTTTCTTAGTAAATTTAATTATGACCTTATATTTATAATTATAACAAAATGGGTAAAAAAGCTTTAGGCCAACACTTTTTAAAAAATGAAAAAATACTTAGTTTTTTAGCAAGCAATTTACCTGATATCCACAAAAACATAGTAATAGAAATCGGAGGAGGACATGGAGAATTAACAAAATATTTAACTGAAGCTAAAAAGTTGATTGTTTATGAAATAGATAAAAAGTTAGCTGATATATTAAAAAAACGCTTCCCCAATGTCGAGGTTAAGAATGAAAATTTTTTAAAAGCAGATCTTTCTGTTTTTAAGAATAATTATTATCTTATAGGAAATATACCTTATAGTATCACAGGTAAAATATTAAGAAAAATTTTCAATAAACAAGAACATCCCAAAATATCTGTTTTTACACTACAAAAAGAGTATGGGCTTAAAATTTTAGGAAAAGAGAAAGAAAATTTTTTAAGTATATGGGCGAAAGTCTGGTGTGATATCAAAAAATTATTAATAATAAAAAGAAAGGAGTTTGTGCCCCAGCCAAAGGTTGATTCTATTGCTTTAAAATTTATTTTCTTTAAGAAACCCAAACTAGAAAATACTGATAAATTTGAAATATTTTTGAAAAATATTTTTAAACAACCAAATAAAACTATTTTAAATAATCTTAAAAACTTTTATAATTTAAAAGAAATAAAGAAAGATTTTTTAAACAAAAGAGCTCATCAATTAAGTTTTAATGAAATTTTAGAAATTTTTAAAATTTTAAATGAAAAAGGTAATCAAAAAAACCGGAGAGGTTGAAGAATTTAATGAAGATAAGTTATGTAATAGTTTAATCAATATAGGTGTTGATAAAGATATAGCATTAAAAGTTTGTAAAAAAATTTATGATAAAATTCCGAATAAAGTTAGAGCAGATGATATATGGAAATTAACATTGAAAGAGTTAAAAAAATATCATATAAGTTTTGCAACTAGATATAATTTAAAAAGAGCCATATATAATTTAGGTCCTACCGGATTCCCGTTTGAAAGATATTTTGCAAAAATTTTAGCAGAATATGGTTATGAAACAATAATTGATGAATGGATTGAAGGAATGTGTTTAAGTTATGAAATTGATATTGTAGCAATCAAAAATGAAACAAGATATATAATAGAGTGCAAATTCCATAAAGAAGAAGGAATAAAATCAGACCTGAAAACTATCTTATATGTATATGGTAGGTATATTGATATAAAGGAAAAATTTCCTTATTTGAAGCCTTGGTTTGTGACAAATACAAAAATTTCTTATGAAGGGATAGATTTTGCAAACTGTAGAAATATAAAAATTACTGCTTGGAAATATCCTTCTGAAGAATCTTTAGAAAAATTAATTGAAAATAAAAAACTCTATCCAATTACTATTTTGCTTTCTGGTAATAAATTTATATACTCTAAATTAATAGAAAATAATTTTGTACTTGTTAAAGATTTATTTATATATCCAACAAATGAAATATCAAAAAGAACAGGCATTGAAATAAACAAAATAAATTCTTTAATAGAAGAGGCAAAAAATCTAATTTAGCTAAGATATCTTCTTGTACTCAATTCAGCATCTATCTGCCTCAATGTTTCTATAGCAACTGAAACTAATATTAATATAGAAGTACCGCCTATTCCTGCAAATGGAAGCTTAGTTATACCTTCAACTATATATGGTAATATTGCGATAAAACCTAAAAATAATCCACCGAACAAATTTATTCTATTTACGACTTTAGAGATATATTGTGCTGTTTCTTGGCCGGGTCTAATTCCGGGTATAAATGCTCCTGATTTTTGCAGATTATTAGCCAATTCTTTTGGTTCAAATGTAATAGCAGTGTAAAAATAGGTAAATCCAAAAACTAAGATAAAATACAACAAGCCAAAAATTAATCTATTTTGATAAAAATTGTTTATGTCTTTAGCTAAGTTTGAAAAAAAGCCTATACCAGAAAGAATTTGTAGAAAGGTAGCTGGAAAAAGTAATACAGAAATTGCAAAAATTATAGGTATTACGCCTGCTTGATTTATTTTTATAGGCAAATAAGTGGCTACACCACCATAAAGCTTTGTACCCCTAACTCTTTTTGCAAAATTTAAAGGTATTCTTCTTTCTGCTTCATTTATAAATACTATCCCCCCTATTATTAAAAATGCAATTAATATCAAAAATATATAAGAATTTAATCTATCTATCGAAAAATTAATTAGTGCTTCTTGAAAAATTACTGGGCCTCTGGCAACTATACCAGAAAATATTAAAAATGAAATACCATTAGCTAATTTTTGTTCCGTTATAAGTTCCCCTAACCACATTAAAAATATACTTCCGCAAGTAATTATTATTATATCTCTTAAGAGTTCGAAGTAAGAATCAAAAAATATTATTCCTTGAGACTCTAAAAATTTTAAAAATCCAAAAGATTGCAATAAACACAAAGGAACGGTTAGTATTCTTGCATATTGGTTAAACTTTGCTCGGCCGCTTTCTCCTTCTTCATAATATAATTCTTTTAGTCTAGGGTAAACTAAAGTTAAAAGTTGCATTATTATTATAGCTGTAATATATGGCCCTAAACCTAAAAGAGCTATGGAGAAATTCTGTATTGTATTCCCAGTGAATATATTTAAAAGTCCTAAATATTGATTAGCTGCAATAAGGTTTTTAATTCTTTCTATATCAACGCCAGGCAATGGTATATTCGCTATTATTCTAAAAATAATTAATAATCCTAGGATAATTAATACCCTTTTTTTAAGATCTTGTGCCTTTAAAATATTCCTTATTTTAGTAAAAAAATCTATCATTGTATCAAACTACCTGATTTAATTATTTTCTCTTTTGCTTTTTTGCTAAATAATAATTCAGAAGAAAAAATTAATTTTTTTGTTAAATCACCATTACCTAGTATTTTAATTTGTGGTCTTGTTTCACTTTTTCTGATTTTTAAAATTTTTTTAGCTACTAGGCTTTCTTTATTAACTACTTCATTTTCATTGAATTTTCTATCAATATCAACTAAATTTACAATATAAGGCTTTTCTTTCAATGATTTAAAACCTAATCCTCTTAATTTAGGTAATCTTAAAATTATATCTCTAACAGCCGGTCTTATTTTTCTACCAGCCCTTGATTTTTGACCTTTCATACCCCTACCGCTATAATTTCCTCTCTTTCCTCCTCTTCCAATTCTTTTTTTCTTTTTTAACTTAAACCTGATTTGATTGATTAGCATTTTCTTCTATTTTTACGTATTTATTTAATTTTTTCAAAGCTTCTATGGCGCTTAATGCATTTGTTAAAGGATTTTTTGTAACTCCTATTATCTTTGCGGTAGCATTCTCAACTCCTGCTAATTCTAAAACAAGCCTTACAGTACCACCAGCTATTAAACCTTTACCTTCTTTAGCAGGTTTAATTAAAACTTTAGCAGCACTTACTTTTCCTTCTACTCTATAAGGTATGGTTTTATTTACAATTGGAACTAAAATAGAATTTTTAATCGCAGCATTTAACGCTTTAGAAACAGCTTGAGAAACATCATCTCCTTTTTCTATGCCTATACCAACTCTACCTTTCTTATCGCCAGCAATTACTACAGCTCTAATTTTGAATCTTTTCCCACCCCTTGTTACTCTAGTTACTCTTTTTACCTCCACTACTCTATATTCCCACCCTGTTTTTCTATCAAACATATTTTAAAATTCTAAGCCGTTAATCCTAGCGGATTCTGCCAATGCCTTAATTCGACCGATATATTTAAAACCTCCTCTATCAAAAACAACTTTTTTAATTCCCTTCTCTAATGCTCTTTTTGCAATCATTTCACCAACTTTTTTTGCTTTTTCAATTCCTGACAATTTTTCATCTCTAAATTCTAACGATGAAGCACTAACTATAGTATTACCTTTTTCATCATCGATAATTTGTGCATACACATTTAAATTAGAAACATAAACAGATAATCTTGGCCTATCAGCAGTACCTTTAATTTTTGCTCTTATTCTTTTATGTCTTCTTAATCTTCTTAACTTTTTATTCAATTTAACTTTCATTATTTACCTAAAGATTTTTTAATAGGTTTAGGCTTAATTAATTCATCCGCATATCTAAATCCTTTTAATTTGTAAGCATCTCTTGGTTTTATACTTCTAATTTCAGCAGCAAATTGGCCTACTTTTTCTTTATCTATACCTTTCACAGAAATTAAATATTGACCTTTTGCTTGTTTAATTTCAACTTTGATACCTTCTGGTATATCAATTTTAACTGGATGGGAAAGTCCTAATTTAAAAATAATTTCATTTCCAGAAACTTCCGCAGAATAACCTAAGCCTTCTAATATTAAGTCAGTTTGAAATCCTTGGCTTACTCCTATTATTTTATTATTTAAAAGTGATCTATAAGTACCCCATAAAGCTCTGGTTTTTTTATTTAATTCTTTTGGTTTAATTAATAACATATTATTTTCTAATTTAACTTCGAAATTATACGGAATTTGAAAATTTTCTTCTCCTAAAGGTCCTTTAATTATAATTTGGCTATCTTTAATTTCAACAGACACATTCTCTGGTATTATAATTGGTTTTTTCCCTATTTTTGACATTTGAAGATTTATATTACTTCACAAATTACTTCACCTCCCAATTTTCGTTTTTTTGCTTCTGAATCTAGCATAATACCCCTAGAAGTGGATATAACCCTAAAACCTATTCCCTCTCTTACCGGTTTTAATTCTTTATATCCTAAATAAACTCTTCTTCCAGGCTTAGAAACTCTAATTATATCTTCATAGGGAGGTTCGTCATTTATGTAATTTAAATTTACTATTATAATTTTTTTCGCTCCATTTTCTTTTATCTTGATATTACTCACTATATTTTTTTCTTTAAAAACTTTTAAAATTCCTATTTTCATTTTTGAATAAGGCACAACAATTCTTTGCTTTCTTATCCTCCAAGCATTTTTAATTCTTGTTAAAAGATCTGCTATTGGATCTGTCATTACCATTTTTACCAAGATGATTTTTTAATACCAGGAATTTCGCCCTTATGTGCTAATTCTCTAAAGCATATTCTGCATAAACCAAAAAATCTCATATATCCTCTACATCTTCCGCATTTAAAACAAACATTTACCTGTCTTGTTTTATATTTTGCTTTTCTTTTCCACCTTTCTACTTGTGCTTTGCTTGGCATTTTTATTTTAAATTTTAATTGGGAAACCTAATTTTTTCCATAAATATATATTTTCCTCTCTTTTTTTTGAACTACCTAAAAGCGTTATTTGTATACCAAAATTATAACGCACTTTATCTGAGATAGCTTCAGGGAACATACTCACTTCTTTAAACCCTAAATTTATGTTCCCTTTAGCATCTAATAAATTTTTAGTAATACCCTTAAACTCTCTTGCTCTTGGTAATGCATAACTTACTAATCTTTCAATAAAATCTAGTAATCTTTTACCTCTTAATGTAACCAAAACTGATACAGGCATGCCTTTTCTTAATTTAAAACCAGACACTGATTTTTTTGCTTTTATAATTTTTGGTTTTTGACCTGTTATCATAGAAAGAACATATATAGCATCTTCTAAAATTTTATCTCTGTTTTCGGGTTGTGCTGTTATTAATTTTCCTATTCCAATATTAACAATACCTTTCAACGGTCTTGGTACTGCTAATTTATTTTTGATATTCAATTCTTGCATTAATTCTTCTTTAATTTTTTTATCAAAATCTTCTCTAAGCATTTTAATCAATTAAATTTTTACACTTTTTGCAATATCTTTTTTTAATATCGCTTACAAATTTATAACCAATTTTTGTTGGTTTTTTACAAGAAGGACAAATCAATTTTACATTACTCACATATATAGGTGCCGGTATTTCAACAATTTGTCCTTTTTCTCCTGCCCTTTTAGGTTTTATATGTTTTTTAACTAAATTTAAACCTTCCACAATAACCCTATTTTCCTTTGGTAATGCTTTAATAACTTTTCCTATCTTGCCTCTATCTTTTCCTTTTGTTATTAATACTGTATCTCCTTTTTTAATTTTCATCTTTATACTAAAGCTTCAGCTAAATTAGCTATTTTATCGAATCCTTTTTCTTTAATTTCTTTTGCTATGGGACCTAAAATTCTATTACCTAGAGGTTCTTTTTCTCCTTTTAAAAGTACTACAGCATTTTCTTCAAATCTAATCCAAGTGCCATCTTTTCTTTTATATGGTTTTTTTTGCCTCACCACAACTCCCCTTACAACTTGTCCTTTTTCTACTTGCTTATTAGGTTCTGCTTCTTTAACAGAACAAACAATTATATCACCTATTTCAGCGTAATTTCTATTGCTTACTCCTATAAATCCTATACACATAACTTTTATAGCGCCTGAATTATCAGCTACTTTTAACATAGTTCTTGGTTGAATCATTTTTCTGCTTTTTTAATAATTTTGACCAACCTCCATCTTTTTAATTTAGAAATAGGCCTTGTTTCTTCAATTAAAACTTCATCTCCTATTTTTGCTTCTCCTTTTTCATCATGAACATAATATTTTGTTCTATGTTTAACATATTTTTTATACAAAGGATGCATTTTAAAAGTTTCGGAAACTACAACAATTGTCTTTTGCATTTTATCTGAAATTACTTTACCTATTATTCTCTGCCTTGGCATTTTCTTTTCTTTTTTCATTAATTACTGTTAATATTCTTGCTATATTTTTCCTTGTCATTTTAATAAGATGTGTCTGTTTTAATTTACCTAAGTTTTTTTCTAATTTTAAATTAAACAATTTTTTTCTTTCTTCTTCTAAAATCTTAAAAAGTTCATTTAATGATTTTAACCTTAATTCTTTAGCCTTCATATTTACTCACTATTTTTGTCTTAATTGGCAATTTATAACTTGCTGATTTTAATGCAGAAATTGCTAAATCTTTATCTTTGCTTTCTACCTCAAATAAAATAGTTCCAGGTTTTACTAAGGCTGCATAATGATCTATATCTCCTTTGCCACCTCCCATTCTTACACCTTCTGGCTTTTTTGTTCTTGTAAGATGAGGAAAAATTCTAAGCCACATTCTACCTTTTTTACCTAAAATTCTTTTAATTTCTTTAATACATGCTTCAATTTGGTTATTTTTAATATAAGATGTCTCTAAACTTTTAAGACCATACTCTCCAAAAACAATATCAAAACCTTTAGTAATTATACTCCTGTCTAACGATTTTCCCTTTCTCCATTTTCTATGTTTTAATTTTTTAGGTTGTAACATTTCTATTCTTTTTCTTTAATATCTAAATCTTCCTTAATTTCTTCTGTGTCTCCTTTATAAAGCCATACTTTTACACCTATTATTCCATATTTAGTTAAGGCTTCTTCAAAGGCATAATCTATTTTTGCTCTAAGTTTTGATAAAGGCATTCTACCCCATGTAATCATTTCTGATCTATGAATATTTGCTCCACCTAATCTTCCTGAAACTCTAATTTTAATCCCCAAAATTTCTTTATTTTGCTTTGCTCTTTCTATTATTTTTTTCATAACAGCTCTTGGAGATTTATTTTTTTCTATATCTATTGCTGCAAGCTGTGCTAAATAAGAAGCATAAGATGTTGGCTTTTTTACTTCTTCTACAATAATCTCTGTTGCTGGCTGTGGTAATTTATTTTTACTAAAAATTTCTTTCAATTTTAATTCTATTTTATTTTGTAATTTCTTCAACTTTTGCCCTTCCCTACCTATAAGTACACCTGGCCTAGCTGTTTTAATAATAACTTTACAATGTTCCGGATCTTTTCTTTCAATAACTACATCAACTATTCCTGTCTTTCTAAACATTTCATTTATAATCTTTCTTATAGTAAAATCTGCTTCTAAATAAACTTTATAATTCTTAGTAAAAAACCAACGAGATTTCCAATATTCATTAATACCTAACCTTAGTGCATATGGAGAAACCTTATGCCCCATTATTTTTTATCTAAAATTAATTCGACATGTGAAGATCTTTTAATAATTCTTCCAACATGGCCTCTAGACATCGGAATATATCTTTTCAATTTTGGGCCTTCTGTTACTATAACATTTTTAACAAAAAGCTCTTCTTTTTTTAATTCTTTTTGTTTTTCTGCAACATCAATAGCATGCTTAAGAAGTTTTAATAAAGACTTAGCCGCTCTTTTGGGTGAAAATAACAATTGTTTCTCAGCATTAACTACATCCATATTTTTAATCATATTTGCTACCATTCTAACTTTTCTTGGTGAAATGTTTAATTTTCTTAAAAATACTCTTATTACCATTTTTATGAAGCTTTCTGTTTTGCTAATTTTTGCTCTAATTCTCTTTGCAGTTTACCTCCATGTTTGATGAATTTTCTTGTAGGCGCAAATTCTCCTAGTCTATGACCAACCATATCTTCATTTACTTTAACTTTTATAAAATTTTTACCATTATGAACTTCAAAAACCATACCAACCATCTCAGGTAAAATCATAGAATCTCTTGACCATGTTCTTATTGGATATTTATCTCTTTCTTCTAAGGGCAATTCAAGCAATTTTCTAATTTTTTTCATTAGTTTCGGATGTACATAAGGTCCTTTTTTGCTACTTCTTCCCATTATTTTCTTCTTTTAATAATTAATTTATTATAAGGATTTCTTCTCCTTCTTGTTTTTCTACCACCAGTCACTTTACCCCATTTTGTTTTAGGTCTTCTTGTACCTCTTGGAGATTTACCTTCTCCACCACCATAAGGATGGTCTCTTGCATTCATAGCACTTCCTCTTACATTAGGTCTAAATCCTTTCCATATCTTTCTACCTGCCTTACCTAATCTTATATTTTTATGATCTACATTAGAAACAACTCCAACAGTAGCATAGCATTCTTTAGAAACTTTTCTTATTTCGCCTGAAGGCATTTTTATAATTGCATACTTTTCATCAGTACCCATCATAACTCCACTCGTACCTGCTGATCTTATAAACTTTCCTCCACCACCAGGTACTAGTTCAACTTCATAAATTTCTGTTCCGGGTAATATATTTTTTAATGGTAATCTATTACCAATTTTTAATGGAGCCGATTCAGAACAAATAATTTCATCTCCAACCTTTATTCCTTCTGGAGCTAAATGATATCTTCTTTCCCCATCTTTATAACAAACAAGCATTACAAATGCAGTTCTATTAGGATCATATTCAATTGTTTCAACTTTTGCAGGTATATCCTTTTTATCTAGCCTAGAAAAGTCTATTATTCTATATAGCCTTCTATGTTCTGGATTTTTTCTAAATCTTGTAGTAATTCTTCCATAAGCATTTCTTGCAGTTCTCTTTTTTAAAGCAACTAAAAGAGGCTTATAAGGTTCATCAGTTGTCAATGCTTTCTTATAATCAACTAAAATTGTCACTCTTTTACCTGTTCCTCTTGATTTTATTATTTTTAATGGCATTTTAAAAATAAAAATTAATAAACAAAAATTAAAATAATTTTTATGTGGTGTAATTATTATTTATATTATAACATTAAAATTATTTTTTGCAAATCAAATGGGGGCTATATTATGGCTGCCCCCTTATCTAATTTTAGCTTAAACTTAATTTAATTAAGATATTTGTATTACTTTATTAACTCTACTGCAGTTTTTACAATAAACATTTTCTAAAATTTCTATTTCTTCTATTTGTTTATATACATTAAATTTAACTCTTTTAATTTTTAATAATTCTCCTCCGCAATAATTACAATATACTGTTTTAATTTCTACTACACTATCATTTACTTGATGTCTTTCTTTTATTACCATACTTTTCACCCCCTCTTTAAGTAAAGTTTTCTAAATTAAATTATAAAATAAAAATTTGAAAATTTTTTGATTATTTTATATAATTTAAATCAGCAATCTAAGGGGGGGTGAAAAAGCTTGAGAAAAAGATTGTTTATTTTCAGAATAAGTACATCTAAAAAGGATCCTTATGCAGAAAAAGATATAGTAGGAAGGATAGAAAGATACGGTAAGATAGTATTATTTCCTCAAATGAGAATAATAAACTCTAATAAAGAATTGAAAGAAAGGATATTAGAAGGTATAAGATTGCATGGAATATTGTTTGGTATAGCTTATTACTCTTCAACAGACATTATAGAAAAATATAATTGTTATATTATAAAGAAACCAATAAAAGGTTTGTATTTTATTTCGGAAAGTATTACAAGTATAATTACTGTAAGTTTTGTAGTTGAAAAGGATTCAAGGACTTTAGATGAATTAGCACAATATACTATTTTAGAGAAGATCGAAGGAGATGAGATAATAGGTAGAATAGTATTTGAAGAATGTTTTAAAGAAGCAAAATCTTATGATGATTTTTATGATACTATAGATGATTTAAAAAGTGGAGTAGAGTTAAGTACGGGTTTAATAGTAAAGGCATTTAAACTAGGTGAGAGGTTAATTCCTTATTTTGACGATAAGAGAAATATAAATATTGTGAAAGAAAGTAAAACATTGGAAATAAGAATATTTGAAGAATTTAAGAGCTTATAATAATAAAGTTAATAATAAGTACATAATAGTAAATAAACTCCGCTCAATATTGGGCGGAGTTTTTTTATCTCATAAATAATCTTTCAATATGTTTAACAAGCATTGCACAATATCCATATTCATTATCATACCAAGAAAATACTTTTACTAAATCTTTATCAATAAACTTATAGAAAAAGATGAAAAAATATAGAATTTAGCTGGTTTTTAAACTGTCAATCTATTTATAATTTTAGTTATTCTAATAAGTGAAGAATGGATGTTATTTAAAGATAAAAATTTTATCTATAAAGATTGGAGGGTGATTTTCTACTAAGTGGTTTAATAAGCTTAAAAATATATATTTTTAAATATTTTTTCATCTTCATATTTTTAATCTTTCAATATGTTTAACAAGCATTGCACAATATCCATATTCATTATCATAC
>JAGDVT010000047.1:23319-26378 GCA_023255765.1 Candidatus Paceibacter sp.
CAAGAAAATACTTTTACTAAATCTCCATCTACAACCTTAGTTAAAGTTAAATCTATTATAGCACCATATGGCTCGCCTATTATATCACTAGAAACTATTTGATCTTCAACAACTTTTATTATTCCTTGCCATTCTGGTTTTTCTGCTTCTTCTTTAAAAATATTGTTCACTTCCTCTACTGTTGTTGGTCTTTCTGTTATCATAGTTATATCACTTAATGAACCAGTAATTACAGGTACTCTTATAGAAATTCCATCAAATTTTCCTTTCATTTCTGGGATTACACGAACTGTTGCCTCTGCAGCACCTGTTGTTGAAGGTACAATATTTTGTGCACCTGCTCTACCTCTTCTAAAATCCTTTCCTTTACTTACAGAATCAACTAATGCTTGAGTATTAGTATAGGCATGGATTGTTGTTAAAATAGCTTTTTTAATGCCTATTCTTTTCATCATAATATAAATTACTGGATTAACAGAATTTGTAGTGCAAGATGCGTTAGAAGTTATAAGACCTTGTTCTCCTAAGTTAAAAATCTTTTCCAAATCTTTCTCTAAGTTAGGAGTAAATGTATAAGTAATTTCATCCTTTGCTGGAGCTGTTATTACTACCCTTTTTGCTCCAGCTATTAAATGAGATTTCGCTTTTTCAAATTCAGTGAAAAATCCTGTTGCTTCTACAACTAAATCGATGTTTAAATCTTTCCAGGGCAATTTAGTAGGATCTGATTCTTTAAATACTAACACTTCCCTACCCTCGACTATAAGTTTATTTTCTTTTGCTTCCACTTTTTTATCATATCTACCATATACAGAATCGTATTTTAGAAGATACGCTAAATTTTCAACATCGGAAAGGTCATTTATGGCTATTATATCAAAATTTTCTTTACCAAAAGCTATTCTAAAAAATATTCTACCTATTCTACCAAATCCGTTTATTGCTATTCTCATTATTTAATATTATAATATAAACATAAAATATTTCAAACAAAAACTTGACATTTTAAAAAATATTAATATTAAGTTAAAATTTAACTAGCAAAAACTCAAGGAGGTGAGAAAAATGAGATTATTCGTAAAAGGCAACGAATTAAATATCAAATGTTTACATCCAGAATGCATAGAATTTATAGAAGCAGACCTTTCTAAAATTGAGAAGAAAGAAATAATAAATTGTAAAGCAGGGCACTCTCATATGATTGAAGTAGTATTTAAAGTAGCTGATATGTATGAATTAAAAATTAATCCTATAAGAAGTGAAGGTAGTTATCTATAAAATTTAATTTTAAGAAGTAAAAAGGCACAGGGCATTTATGCCCTGTGTTAAATTATATTAATGTTTTTATTTTCTCTTTTTCTTGCTCTGCTATTTTAATTTCTTTTTTAATTAACTCTTTAAAATTAAACATAAATCTATTAAATGTTCTATAAACTTGCTCTAAATTTGTAGCACTTTGAGATAATTGATTTTTTGCTCTTTCTAATAAAGTTGAAATTTCTATAATATCTTTTTCGAGTTGAGATATACTGTTTAAAATTTCATTTAAATTTCTAGAAAATTCCTGTTTTTTCAAAATTAATCCTAATTGGGAGCATAAAATTTCAAATGTCTTTGGAGATGTTATTATTACATAATTTTGCCTTGCATAATCCCATACCTCTGTATATTCTTTATTGCTTAATATTTCATAAAATAATCCCTCTCCTGGAATATACATAATAGCATATTCAACAGACGTTTTAAGAGGTACAATATATTTTTCTCGAATGGTTTTTATATGATTAATTAAAGCTTTAATTAACTCTCTTTTTAATTTTTCCCTTTCTGTTTCATTTTCTACATTTAAAATTTTTACATAGCTACTATAAGGAAATTTAGAATCAATAGGAATTATAGTTTCATTTATTTTTAAAACAAAATCAACTACATTTAAGCCTATCTTGAATTGTTTTTCATATACACTATTTGGCAATTCTTTTAATATTTCCTCCAACGTTCTCTCTCCAAAGTTTCCTCTTGTTTTTGTACCTGCTAATACTTCTTTTAAATTTCTTAAATCACCCGAATAGCTTTCTAATACTCTTGCAACCTCTTCTATTTTAGCAGTTTTTTCTACAGATTTCTCTAATTTTTCTTGAATTTCTTTTTGAGTATTTTCCAGCTTTGTTTCTAATTCTTTTCTAAGCTCCTGAAATAAATTTGATAATTTTTCTAAAGCAGAAATACTTTCTTGCGCTTCTTTAATTTCTTTTTCTTTCAGTTTTATGTCTAGTTCTTTCTTAATCAAAATATAAACTAAAATTACACCTACTAGAAGAATTATATTTATTAAAAAGTTAAAAAACAAAAATATATTGTTTATCATTTTAAATAAATTTTAACAATTTTATTAATTTTCATTAAATTTTCTTTTGCTTATATAATCATACAAAAATATTCCAGCTGATACAGAAACATTCAAACTTTGTACCATTCCATACATAGGAATATAAACTTTAAAGTCTGCTAAATTTATTGCTTCCTCCGATAAACCATTTACTTCATTTCCTAAAAATAATGCGCTTTTTTCTGGCCATTTAAATCTTTGTAGCTTTGTTGCATTTTTATCTATCACAGTTGCAATTATTTTAAATTCATTTTCTCTAAGATATTTTATACATTCGATTGTTGGATTTTTAAAATTTTCTTTATCAAATATTTTATATTCTAACCACTTATTTGAACCAACAGAGCTTCCTTCTAATTCTTCTGGATTATATTTTTGCTCTATTTTATTAAAGATAAAAAATACATAAAATATACCAAAGGCATCACATGTTCTTAGAATTGCTCCTGCATTATGTTTGTCTTTTATATCTTCTAATACAACTATAATATTTCTATCTCTTTTTCTATAAACTTCTTCGATTTTTTTCTTTCTTTCTTCTGTTACCATCTTTAATCATTATTATAATAATACAAAAACAGCAATAAAATCAAAAAAATTCACTTTTTAATATAACTGCGGACATGCGACGTCCGCAGTTTGTATATAACTACCTCTTTACTTTTCTCAA
>JAGDVT010000026.1 GCA_023255765.1 Candidatus Paceibacter sp.
GTTGTAGGATATGATAGTATACCAGGTAATTGGGAATGGAGAATAGAAAAAAGAACAAAATAATGTATAATATATAAATGCCTCGGGAGCTCAGGAGTTAGAGCGGGAGTCTCATAAGCGCCAGGTCGTGGGTTCAAATCCCACTCAAGGCAAATCATTCAGCTATAATTTTTTTCTTCCGTACCTTTCTCTATATGCAAAGTACAACAAAATTTATATTCACTTTTTGTAGGTAAAACAATATCTCTTTAATTTTGGTAATCCGATTACCAAAATATTAACCGCGGATTAACGCAGATATCTATTCGTGTATTATTAGTGATTTTTTATTCGTAATTTATTCGTGTAATCTATTCGTGTACTATTCATGTTATATATTCGTGATTGATTCGTGCATTTTATTCGTGAGCCATTCGTGTAATTATTCGTGATTCATCTGCATATTTTATTGGAAATTAATTTGCGTGCTTTGTTCGTGATCTATTTGTGTAATATCAATTATTCGTAATTTATTCGTGTACTCCCGAGTTAATACGGATAAATAATAAACCACAGATTTAGGTGATATATAATAAGTCCCTGATTTAAATGGATATTTAAGAACCGAGGATTAGGATAGTTTGCAATTTTTTTTACCTCAATATATTTAAAATTTTTTCTAGAATTGAAATTAAAAATGTTTTGATTGTAAGCCATAGTTTTATTAAATCTATTCCTAGATAATTTTTAATAAATTCTGGAATTTTTGATAAATCTAAGCCTGTTGTTTCTTTTAAAAAATTCCAAAAATTATACCAGCCTGCTTTTAATGTATTTATTAAAACTTCTATATTGAAATATGGTTTTAACCAATTCCAAAAGCTTTGCGGTAGTATTGCAAAAAGTATTAGTATTATTAAAAATAAAGTTGCTAATCTCCAAATTATTCTTAACATTTATGATAATTTTTCTATTGCTTTATCAATTAATTTTAATGTTTTTTCTTTTCCTATAATAAGCATAATATCAATTGGAGGAGGAGATGCTTCAAGTCCTGTCAATGCAACTCTTAATGGCCAATAAGTTAATCCCTTATCTTCATTTAAAGTATCTAAAACTTGTTTTAAATAATCTGCGTTAAATTTCTCTTCAGGAATATTCTCAAGGGTATTTTTAACTTGAATAAGAGAATTTTTAATTTGTTCAAAAGTATAGTCTTTCCATATTAATAGTTCCTTATTGTAATCAAAATCTTGATAAAAGAACTTAACAGTTTCAAATATTTCTCTTATGTTGTTTGCTCTTTCTTTTCCTAATTCTATAATTTTGTGTATTTTTTCTTTAGTATAATTTTCATTTTCTAAGTAAATTTTTAAATCTTCTAAATAAGGATCGTTTAAAATAAGATTTTCTATTTCAACAGAAGATAATCTTCTCAAATAAATTTTATTTAACCAAAGCAATTTTTTAACGTTAAAAATGGCTGGTCTTTTTTCAACATCTTCTAGCCTAAATTCTTCAATTATTTCTTTCATAGATATAATTTCTTTATCTCCTTTAGGATGCCAACCTAATAAAATTAGAAAATTAATTATAGCTTCTGGTAAAAATCCTTCTTCTCTATATTCTAAAACACTTTTAGCTCCATGTCTTTTAGATAATTTACCACCTCCTTCTCCTAAAATCAAAGGAATATGAGCATAAACCGGAATTTTCCAATTCATAGCTTTAAATATTAATATTTGCTTAGGTGTATTAGGGATATGTTCTGCTCCTCTTATTATGTGCGTTATTCCTTGGTAATAGTCATCAACAGGAGTAGCAAGATGAAACAATGGCTCGGTTTCTGATTTAGCAATAATAAAGTCTCCTATAAGCCTTAAATCATATTTAATATCTCCTCTTAAAAAATCTTTGAATGTAATTATTTGTTCTGGCACTTTTAATCTTATCACATAAGGTGTTCCTTTTGAAAGTTTTTCATTTATTTCTTCTTTTGAAAGCTTTGAACAGGTTCCATCGTATCGCGGTGGTTCGCCTTTTGTTATTTGCATTTGTCTTTTAGTTTCTAATTCCTCCTTACTACAAAAACATCTATAAGCTTTACCTTTATCTAACAACTCTTCTATTACTTTTCTATAAATTTCTATTCTTTCTGATTGAAAAATTGGACCTTCATCAGGATCCAGTTTTAACCATTTTAAACTTTCAATAATATCATCAACAAACTCTTTTTTTGATCTTTCTTTATCTGTATCTTCTATTCTTAAAATAAATACTCCCTTTTGGTTCTTAGCAAAAACAAAATTAAATAAAGCAGTTCTTATAGACCCCAAATGCAATCTACCTGTTGGAGAAGGAGCAAATCTAACTCTTACTACCATTAATTAAATTATAATCGTATATCTCCTTATATGCAGGTATTTCCAATTTTATTTCTGTTCCTTCATTTTCTTTAGATTTGATATCTATTTTTCCTTTATGTAAAAGTAGCAAATTATAAGCTAAATGCATACCCAAACCAAAGCCTGTTGGTTTTAACTCTTTTGCCTTTTCTCCTCTAAAATATTTAGAAAATATTCTATTAATTTCCTTTTCTTTAATGCCTATGCCTGTATCTTTTATTTTTATCTCAATGTAAGGTCTGTCTTTAACTTTTTTAATCTCAATAAAAACACTCCCTCCTTCTTTGTTATAATCAACTGCATTCTCGATTAATGGATATAAAATAAAAAACATAATATTTTTATCAAAATAAAATATTTTTGCTTCTTCTTCGATTTCTATTTGGACTTTTAATTTTTTTTCGTTAATAGAATAATTTAGGAGCGTAAGGCAAGATTTAATTAACTCCTCTATGTCATTTTTTTCTATTTTTAATTCTATTTTTTGGGTTTCAAGCTTATTTGCAATTAAAATAGACTCCGCTAAAAATATCGTTTTATCAATAATGAATAATGCATTATCAATTAAACTGGGATCATCTAATTTTTCTTTATCTATTGTTTCTAATATCCACTTTATTTGATTTAATGGAGTTCTTAAATGGTGAGCAATGAGATTTAAAAATTCTAACTCTTCTCTTTCTTTAAAGATAGAAGGCGATTTATCTATTATTATTTTGCAATTATATTTTTCATTTTTAAAAATAAGCTTGGTGGAGATAATTGTCCAGTATATTTTCGTTTGCCATTCTATGTTTATGCTTTCATAATATTCACTTGATTCTAAGACTTCAATAGATGATGCTGTTATAGATGGAAAGAAAATAAGGGCTAAATTAAAATAAGTTGGGTTTTGGACAATCCATGTTCCTATTTCTATATTTATCAAATTTTCTTTATTAACTCCAACCAGTTTTTCAAATGCAGAGTTTACAAATTTTATTTTATAAGAATCATCGTATAAACAAATAGGTGTGCTTATCAGATTTAAAAAAAATTCGAGTTCTTTATAAATAGGGATTTTTTTACTAAACAACTCTTCTTTAGATAAATAAAGCCAGCTCAATATTATTAAGATAATAATTGAAATTAAAAAAAGAATACCTAATTTTAATTGATTAAATTCTTGTAAAAAAAGAATAAATATAGCGATTACAAAAATTATCGAAAAAGAGATTAATGTAAATTTGTCTTTATTCATTATTTAATTTCTGCTAAATTTTTACCTATAGAAACATTAACTTTTAATGGTATTTCTAATTTGCAAATATTTTCCATTATATCTTTAACTTTAACAGTTATTAAATCAATTATATCATCATAAACTTCTAATATTAATTCATCATGAATTTGTAGAATAATTTTAACTTTGTCTTTTAAATTATTTTCAATTATAAATTTATGTACTTCTACCATTGCTTTTTTCATTATATCTGCTGCTGTTGATTGGATTGGGCTATTTATTGCTATTCTCTCACCTTTTAAAACCTCGCTATAGGATCTTGACTGTAATTCTGGAATAAATCTTTTTCTTCCAAATATATTTTCTGCAAATCCGTATATTTTTGCTTTTTCAATTAACTCTTCAACCATTTTTTTAATTCCTGGAAAATTTTTAAAATAACTTTCAATTAATTTTTTGCTTTCACTTAAAGAAAGACCTGTTCTTTCTTTTAAGCCTTTTGGAGATATACCATATATAATTCCAAAGTTTATAATTTTTGCCAATCTTCTTGTTTTTTCATTTTCTTCTTTAAATAGTAATTTTGCAGTAATAGAATGTACATCTAAATCTTTTTTAAAAATACTTATAAGATTTTCATCTTTTGAAATCTCTGCTGTTATCCTAAGTTCTATCTGAGAATAATCAAAAGATATAAATTTATAATTTTCATTTGCTACAAAACATTCTCTTAATTTTTTTGCTAGACTTCCTTCAACAGGGATGTTTTGTAAATTTGGTTCTTCAGATGAAATTCTGCCCGTTGCTGTTCCTGTTATTTCAAAATTTGTACTTATTCTTCCGTCTTCTCTTAAAAATTTAAGTAAGTTATCAGAAAATGTTGTTAGAATTTTATTTTTTTCTCTATATTCTAAAATTTTTTCAATAATAGGATGAAGATTTTTAATTTTAATAAGTTCTGATTCTTGTGTGGAAATTTCTCCCTTGGGAGTCTTTTTTAAGCCTTTTGACGGAATTTTAAGTTTTGTAAATAAAACATATCTTAAATCAATAGGAGAGTTTATATTAAATGTTGTTCCAGCCAATTCGTATATTTCTTTTTTAATTTTATTTATATCCTCAACTAAAAATTTCTTAAATTCACTAAGCTTGTTTTTATCTAAAGCAATACCATTTATTTCCATTATAGCTAAAATTAAGCTGACTTGTTGGTCTAAATATAAAATTTCTTTTAAATTAAATTCTTCTATTTTCTTTTCTAAATCTTCAGCAATATTTTTATAGTTTAAAAGCAAAAAATCTATACAATCTTTAATTTTTAAAATAGGTTTGCTAGAATAAAAATTAGCAATTTTTTCTAATGTTATTTTGTTAATAGGAGTTACGAGCCAGAATGCTATTTTAAAGTCAAAAATTTTTTTTATATCTATTTCATTATCAAAATATAAAAGATATTTTTTATAAAAGTTTTTTAAATCAAATAAATAAATTTTTTTAGATTTAATAATTTTATCTAAATTTTCTTTATTAATATCTAATTGATAAGCTTGTTCTTTTGAAGCAATATATATTTTATCTTGTTCAATTAAGCAAAATATTTCTTCGAGATTATCTTCTAATTCTTTTTTATAATCCTCTTTTTTGTATGTAAACAAGCTTAATTCTTGATCTTTATAAATTCTTGATATTATACTTTTAAAACCTAAATCTTCTAAAATAGGTAATAATTTATCTTTTGATGGAAATTCATATTTTTTAAGATTTATTTCTATCTCTAGGTCTTTTATAATTGATGCTAGTTCTCTATTTAAAATTAGCCTATCTTTATTTTCTAAAATTGATTTCCTTAAAGAATATTCTAATAATCCTTTCTCGGCAGCTTCTATAATTTTTTCTATATCACCAAATTTTTTAATTAAATTAATAGCAGTTTTTTCACCTATACCTTTTATGCCTATTATATTATCAGAAGGATCTCCCGTTAAGGCTTTTAAATCAGGCAACAAAGATGGTTCTATACCATATCTTTCTATCACCTTTTTTTTATCGTAAACTTCTATTTCTTTAATTCCTTTTTTTAAAAAATAGACCTTTATATTATCGTCCACTAATTGAAGTGTATCTAAATCCCCAGAAAGTATTATTACTTCTTTGTCCTTATTTTTTTCAGCTAAGCTTCCTATAATATCATCTGCTTCATATCCTTCTTTTTCTATTACGTTAATATTAAATGCTTGCAAAATTTTTTTTGAATAACTTATTTGAAGCTTTAAATCATCTGCTATTTTAGGTCTTTGAGCTTTATATTCTTTAAATTTAATGTGCCTAAATGTTAAAACAGGAGTATCATAACATGCCACTATATAATCTGCTTTAATCTCTTCAATCAACCTTAAAATAATATTTGTAAGACCGTATAAGGCGTTAGTAGGCAATCCTTTAGGAGATTTTAGCAAAGGAATTGCATGGTACAATCTATGCAACAATGAATTTGTATCAATTAATAATAACTTTTCTTTCATTTTTGTTTATTTCTATAAGATTAATTTCTCTTTTATTTTTTGATAATATATTTAATTTTAAAAGTAAAAATTTATGATTTTTCAAATAATTTATGATTTTGTCTCCCCATTCAATCAAAAATAGATTATAAGGGTTATTTAATGCTTTTTTAAGGTTTAACTTTAATATTTCCCTTCCTTCAATTCTATAAAGATCTATGTGGTGAAAAAAGAAATTTTTTTTATTTAATTTAAATCTATATATCTGCCATAAAATAAATGTTGGACTTTTTACATCTTCTTTGATATTTAAATTTTTGGCAATTTCTTTTATAATAGTGGTTTTCCCCGACCCTAAATTTCCTTCAAAGATTATTATCAATTTTTTATCTTTACTCAAAAATTTTTTTATTAACTTAAGTAGCTTTTGTTTTACAAAATTTTTAGTTG
Source organism: Candidatus Paceibacter sp. (assembly GCA_023255765.1). Classification (GTDB taxonomy): domain Bacteria; phylum Patescibacteriota; class Minisyncoccia; order UBA6257; family HR35; genus JAGDVT01. The sequence continues at coordinate 6,558 of JAGDVT010000026.1, forward strand.
CTCGTATATTTTTTAATATCATCATAAATAATTTTAAGAAAAAATTAAGAAACGCCCCTTAAGGGGCGTTTCTTGTCCTGCTTATTCTACTTCTTCTCCTTCTTCCCAATCTTCCTCTGTTTCTTCTTCTTCTTCTTCACCTTCTTCCTCTGGCCATTCTTCCCATTCTTCTGTCTCCCACTCCTCTGTTTCTTCTTCTAATTCAGTGTCTTCTAAATCTTCATCTTCATATAATTCTTCTTCATCTTGCATTATAATTTTTTTGCGCATTATATATATAGCCTTTAATACGACCTATTTAGTGTTTGTAAAAACTTCATGCACATCTGGATTATCTAATAATTCTTCAATAAGATTATTTATTTTTGATTCCAATTCCTTATTTTCAATATTAACATAATTTTTTGGCACAAATTGTATTTCTGTGGATAAAATTTGGATATTTTCTTTTTCTAAAATATTTTTTAGTTCAAATAAATTTTCCACTTTTGTAAATAAAACTATTTCATCTTCTTTTTCTTGAAAATCTTGTAAATATTCTGTATATTTTTCAACTATCTCTTCTTTAAAATTTGCTTTATTTAAAATTAAAACCCCTTTTTCTTCAAATAACCACATTACAGACCCTGGTTCTGCTAATTTACCTTCGTATTTATTTAAAATCCTTTTAACTTCTCCTATGGTTCTATTTTTATTATCTGTTAAGCATTTAATTAAAATAGCAATTCCGCCCGGTGCATATGCTTCTAAAATTATCTCTTCTATTTTTGTTTCCTCTAATAAACCTTGAGCTTTTTTAATGTTTCTTTCTATTGTTTCTTGAGAAACTCCAAAATCTTTTGCCCTTTCTATTGCGTTTTTCAATTTTGGGTTTGTTTCGGGATTAGGATTTTCTTTTGCAGCAATTAAAATGGCATTAATCAATTTACCCATCAATTGACTTCTTTTCTTATCTAATATTGCTTTTTTATGCTTAACTTGAGCCCAATGAGAATGACCTGCCATTTTTACTATTTTAAAAATAATAAAGTACAGTTTTCCGCGCCCTAAGAAACAATATGCCTATTAGTACCCCTTGCCTTAACCGGTTACCCGGCTTCCAGCTGGGGCCTATCAACCTGGTCGTCTTCCAGGAGGCTAAGAGGCCTTATCTTGGGGTGGGCTTCGCACTTAGATGCTTTCAGTGCTTATCCCTTGGCAGCTTAGCTACCGGGCTATGCCCTTGGTAGGACAACCCGTAGACCATTGGCTGCCCCAGTCCGGTCCTCTCGTACTAGGACCAGCTCCCCTCAAGCCTCCAAACGGTGACCACAGATATGGTCCGAGCTGTCTCACGACGCTCTGAACCCAGCTCACGTACCCTTTTAAGGGGCGAACAGCCCCACTCTTGGGACCTTCTTCAGCCCCGAGCTAGGGCGAGCCGACATCGAGGTGCCGAGCGTGGCCGTCGATGTGGACTCTCGGGCCACACCAGCCTGTTCATCTCGTCCTTAAAAGACGGATAGACTATACCTTCATCCACCTAAGGCTTTAGCCTTTAAGTGGAGGCGGCGTCTTGGCCAGAGAAAGATTTCTCTGACCCTCGGCAAAATTATGCCTCAGTCGTTACGGGGTAAGTTGGGAATTTTATAAGTAACGCCTGGTATTTGATACCAATAAAGAATTTTTCTTAATTTTTTTAAACTTTCCTTTTTGAAAACTAACTCATAGCCTTTTTCTTTTTTATCATTGAGTTCAACATCAGGTAATATTTTTTGCCAAACCTTGAAACTTTCCAAGGCTGACTTTTCATCAATTTTCCCTAAAGAAAGATAACTTAAATTATCTCTTTTATAAAACGAACCATTATCATAATACCAAATAACATAACCAATCGGATGTTTAAGCAAATTTTCTATCTTGGCTGGAATTATTTTTTTATCTTCCTCATAAAAAATTTTTCTTAACCTACCTAAAAGAGGAGAACTATTAGATTGACTTCTTACATAAAAATATTTTTTCTTTGTTTGAGGATGAATTCTTTCTATAACAGTTATTTTCCCTGAAAATATGTTTGGCAGCAGAGACATTTTCCACATCAAATATCCTTTTTGATTTAATGGATGTTCTAATTTTAATCTAGCATTTCTTTTACCTGTTTTTTGAAGATAACCATCACCCACAATTATTCCAACTAAAGCGCTTAATTGAAATTTTGTTAATCTCATTTTAATATTCCCAACTTACTTCCCACGGAGTTACCTTTTTAGGCTTCTCCGTTATGAGCCGCTTTTTTTCATCTCCCTTACGGGAGAGGGGGACAACAGTCTTTTTGCAGACTTTATCCCCGGGGTAACTTTTATCCGGTGTCTTCGGCCTTCTTACAAAGAGCCGTCGGGTCACTAAGCCCGGCTTTCGCCTCTGCGCGGCTTGTCAGCCTTGCAGTCAGACCGGCTTATGCCTTTATACGTCCACCCTGGTTTCCATCCAGGGCAAGCCGATCTTTGGACCCCTCCAATACGCTTTCGGAGGGCTCTGCCCCAGAGAAACTGCCCATCACCTACTGTCTGGATAGGTTTATCCTATCCATTAGTGTAATATACTTGAATGGCGGGTGTTCCATTGGCGGCTCCACCCTCCCCGGAGAGAGGGCTTCATAGCCTCCCCGCTACGCTGTGCACCCAAGTACATTACACAATAGGTGACTGCAGTAAAGCTCCCGGGGTCTTTCCGTCCCGTGGCCACCACCCCGCGTCTTCACGGGGATCGCAGTTTCACCGGGCATCTCCCCAAGACAGTCTCCCAGTCGTTACGCCTTTCATGCGCTCCGGAACTTACCCGGAAAGGAATTGCGCTACCTTCGGACCCTCTGCGTTTATTTATATCTCTTGGTCGCCCAAGAGGCTGGACCTTATCTTCTCTCAAGAAGGCAAAGTCGGCCAATTAACTTCCTTCTTGAGAGTCTGGCGTAAGGTCTCTGAGGATATCTGCAAGCTGATATGTTTTCTTGCGACCTTTATTTTCATTAAGCTTTTCTCTTAGTTTTATAATTTCTATTAATCCTTCTCTGCTTAAATGGTATTTGTTTATTTTCATCTCAACTAATTTTTTGAAGATTGAAAATGCTCTTTTTTTACTTGCTGAAAGAAATTTAAATTTATTGAAGAACGGAATTACTATCTCTTTTAATGCATTTAAATTATTAACTTCCAAACACCATGCTCCGTCATTTCTTTGATAGACTATACCACAACCTAAATATCTCCTTATAAGAGCTATAATATGTTTTTCTTTTTGGCATACACTAAAGACTAGATCAACTTTATAATCCATTTTTCTATCTTTAATCTTCAACTTCTTAATTCTGCAAGTAAAACTACCTTCACCATCTATAAAACCCGCAATATACCAACCTATATGAATTGGGACTTTTTTTATTCTTGGATCCATTTTTTAATCAGCTTGCAGATCTTTCCTGCGGATTGTCTCTCCGGTCAGGATTGTTACCTGCAAAGTGTTTGCAGGTACCTGCCTTCTTCGAGACTTCCCCGCATATGGCCAGATTTTTTCTAACCCCGAGGGTTTAATTCAGGGTTAGGGCCGACATTGACCGGGGCTTAGAACCGCGAGCAATCCTGCATTTTAAATGCAGGATTACCCCGATTCTTTAACCTTCCGGCATTGGTCAGGCGTCGCCCCCTATACTTCCTCTTACGAGTTAAGCAGGGAGCTGTGTTTTTGGTAAACAGTCGCCAGGAGAACTTTCGCTGCGGCCCGAAGTAGAGCAAAGCTCACTTCGGGCAGGGCTTCTCCCGAAGTTACGCCCGCTTTTTTGCCGAGTTCCTTGGGGAGACCTCACCCGTTCGCCTGAGGCTACTCGCCTCACCCACCTGTGTCGGTTTTCCGGTACGGGCACCCTTATCTTTAAACCTTAGAGGCTTTTCTTGAGAGGCTCTTCACCTCCGTTGACAAGACCGAAGTCTTGTCTTCTCTCCTTTCTCGAAGGTTGGGCTTTTAACCCTGTAGCCCGGATTTTCCTGAGCTACCCTTCTTAGAAAGGAGAAAGCCTTAAACCATTAAGACTCGGAAGCTTATTTCCTCTGTAACCCCATCGGTATTAGATAAGGGTGGGGCCGGAATATTAACCGGCTTTCCATCGGCTGCGCCTTTCGGCATGACCTTAGGTCCCGCCTAACCCTTGGCTGATTTCCATTGCCAAGGAAACCTTGGGCTTACGGCGATTGCCGTTCTCAGGCAATTTGCGGTTACTCCTGCTGGCATTCTCTCTCCCCTACGCTCCAGAGCTTCTCGCGAATGCTCCTTCAACGCGTAGGAGATGCTCTCCTACCTCCTTGCTAATTTAAATAAATTAGCAAGGATCACAGCTTCGGTGGCGAGCTTAGCCCCTTAAATTTTCCGCGCCTTTCACCTCGCCTGGTGAGCTGTTACGCACTCTTTAAAGGATGGCTGCTTCTAAGCCAACCTCCCAGGTGTCTAAGGTGAAAGACAACGTTCACCACTTAGCTCGCACTTAGGGACCTTAGCTGGTGATCTGGGTTGTTCCCCTCTTGTCCATGGAGCTTATCCCCCATGGGCTGACTAGAAGAAACCCCTGTAGGCATTCGGAGGTTAACTGGCTGGCTGGGTAAAACCCTTCACCAACCAATTAGTGCTCTACCTCCTACAGGGTATTACCTTCCGCTAGCCTGAAAGCTATTTCGGAGAGAACCAGCTATTACCGAGCGCGATTAGCTTTTCACTCCTTACCGCAGCTCATCCCACGGTATTGCCCGACCGACGGGTTCGGGCCTCCCCCTGTCTTTCGACAGGGTTCACCCTGGCCACGGTAAGATCGCTCGGTTTCGGGTCTCAGGCCCTCTACTAAGTCGCGCCTCTTTGCGACTCGGTTTCCCTTAGGCTTCGGCCTTGACCGGCCTTAACCAAGCAGAGGACCTGAACTCGCCAGCTCATTCTTCAATAGGCACGCAGTTATCCTACAAAGCAAAAACTTTGTAGGACTCCTGCTCTTTGTAGGTCAGGAGTTTCAGGCTCTATTTCACCGGGCTCACCGCCCTGCTTTTCACCTTTCCCTCACGGTACTTGTCCGCTATCGGGCACCTGAAGTATTTAGCCTTGGCGGGTAATTCCGCCAGCTTCCCCCAACGATATCTTCCGTCGGGGTACTCAGGAACAAACCCAGAGAGAGGTTCTTTTCGCCTACGGGGCTTTCACCCTCTATGGCAGCCCATTCCAGGGTCTTTCGGCTAAGAACCTCTTTTATAACTCTTAATGGGTTTGTCCTACAACCCTCAGAGTTTAAAACTCTGAGTTTGGGCTTTTCCCCTTTCGCTCGCCGCTACTCAGGGAATACCTATTTGGTATCTTTTCCTCCGGGTACTGAGATGTTTCACTTCCCCGGGTACGCTCCTCGCTAAATTTAGCGAGGTGATGTCGGTTCACCGACATCGGGTTACCCCATTCGGAGATCCCGGGATCAACGGTTCCTAGGCACCTACCCCGGGCTTATCGCAGCCTAGGCGCGTCCTTCATCGCCTTCAGGTGCCGAGGCATCCACTCCTGACCCTTTGTGTTTCTTAGGGCGCGGGAAACTGTACTTTCAACATTTTTTATCTTATTTTTTAACTTATAGAGAACTTTAAAAATCATCAATTTCTTTTTATTTTAATATTTTTCCCTAACTAGATAATCTGCTATTATTATAAAAATTATACAGTTAATTATAGCTTAAGTCAAATCCGGTTTATTCTAACTTATCGCGTAATTTGCTAAGAAAATCTCTTGCTAAATCCTGGCCTCCTAATCCTAATGCTAAACCTGTTCCCAAAGCAAATGCTAAAATTATTCCACCAACCAATATATTTAATACATCTCTTGCTACACCAAGATGACTAAGTGCTGCTATAACACCAAAAACTACTATAGAGTAAAATACTACTTCAGATGCAGCTTTTGCTCCTTTAAGTTCTAAGCTTCTAAACCAAGTAAAAGATAGTCTCTTAACAAAATCTCCAACAAAAATTGAAACTACTACAATCAAACCTGCTACTAATGCTATAGGTAAAAAGTTCACTATTCTAAAAATAAAATCATTAATATAATTTAATCCTAAAACCTCAAATGCAGGCATCCAAAATAGTATCCATACAACCCAAAAAGTTAAAGTACCTAGGAATATTTCTGTTTGTAGTTCTATATTTGCTTTTTCTAACCATTTATCAAACCCCAATGATTTTAATGCTTCATTAACTTTTAAATTTTTTATCAACCATTTTACTGCAAATTCTAAAATTTTAGCTACAAAATAACCTATAATAACCAAAACTAAGGCAACTATCAAGGCTGCAAGAAATTGCAGAAGTTTATCTACAAAGTTTGCGGCGTAATATGTTAGCCTATCGACAGGATTAAATAATCCGACCATATTTGGATATGTAGGCATTTTGTTATTTATTTTTGATACCTAATTAACCCATTTGGTAATTAGGTATCTTAAAATTAAATATGAATTCGCTTAATTTATATTTATTTAAAGTATATTATAAATTATATTGAAATTTTGTGGTAATTTAAATGTGGATAACTTATTTGATTTTTAAAATAAAATGTATTATAATTAAGATTAAAGATAATGGGAGTTAAAAATATACAGTTTAATTATTTGATTAAGGTTACAGCCCCTAAGAAAAAAGGTGGGGGGCTTTAATTTTAAATATTTTTTTTAAGAAAATAAAGCCCCCCACAAAGGGGGTTTTATAAATTTTAAATAAATAACATGAAATATACAGAGTTAATTGAAACAGCAAATAAAATAGTACAAGAATTAAATACGGATAAACTTAAGGTTATGTTTGGTAATATACCCTCCAAGGAAATGGAGGTTTATTTAGATTTCATAAAAAATTTAGAGTATCTTCATTTAAGAATAGAAAATATAGAACTAGAAAATGAAGAGCTTAAAAAATATTTCATAATTTATTTAAGTTTATATAATTTAGCAAGGGCTGCTATTGAAAATTTTGACGAAATACAATTTAAAACATTAGAGCTTATCAAAGAACTAGAGGGAACTTTGAAAAATAATGTTTTAAAAGCTTATATACTTTTTAATATTTATTTGATATTACAAGATAAATTAACTACATCGTATAAATTACCTCGTTTAATTTTGAAATATGCTGATGAAATGGGTGGCTTTGAAATAAGTATGTGGGGGATTAAGGCTAAATGGGATTTGCTATTCGAAATATTTAACAAAATCTCAAAAGAAGATATCTCGAGGTTTGAGAAAAAATATAAAAACCTTACAAAAGATAGCTTTTTATCGTTTCTAAATCTATAATTCTATTTTAAAAATAAAATTACACCTATTGTAAATAATAAAGCTAAAATAAATCCTATTACTAAAATATTTATATTTTTATCATAAATTTTAGCCTTATTATATTGGTTAAATTGATCAATATTATTGTTTTCATTTAATTTATCTTTTGAATTCTCTAATGATATAAGATTGTCTGAATATTCAAAACTATTATTTTCTTTATTTTCTGATTTATCCTTATTTTCTGATTTAAAAAGATTTTCTTTACCAGGTGTAGGTGTTGTCCATTTCCAACTTCCGTCTAAGTCTTTAGAAAATGATTTCCCTTCCTTTGCTTTTCCTACATAAGAAACTACATGTATTATATTTCCTTTATCATCTATTAGTTTAATGGTTTCTCCTTTATTTCTTATATTAAAATCTATTTCATTATTGTAAAAAGCTTTGTATTCTTTTGGATTAATAATTCCAAATAATTTTGCCTTTTTATTTCCTACTACTAAAAATATATTTGAAAGGTCTAATTCTTGATTCCCGTAATTATATATTTCAATAAATTCTCCCTCATCTTTACCTTTTAGGTTTGGTAAAAACTCTGTAACTAAAAGCGTATATTCTTTTATTGTTTGTACTGTATGTGTATTATTTTGGTTTTTTACTTCTTCTGTAATTTCATTAGTAGTTGAGGTAGTCATATTTAAGATTATCTGCTCTTGGGTTTTTTGTGTGGGTTGACTGGTTGTTGTATTGTTATTTCGATTATTATCTTGGTATTTTGTATCTTGCAAAAAAGTTTGTTCTGTTTTTGCTAAAGGTTCTGGGTAAATTCCTGGGGATCCATTATAATTTTTACCTTCTATTATATTACCGTTTTCGTATATTAAAGAATATCCATTCCCATTTCCTCCTAGGTTAGAGGAGTATTTAAATTCTGCTAAAATATTTTTGTTTTCATCAATTAACTTAATATAACCCTCTTTGTTTTTTAAATAAAAAGATGATTCTATAATTTTGTTTTTGAAATTGGGGTGTTCATTTAAAAAATTATTTTTATTTTGAGCAAATATTATTATTTCGTTTTTATCCCAAATAAAATCTTCACCTTTTAAGATTCTGCTTTTACCATCAAATATCCTCCACCCATCTTTGCCTGTTTTAACTTTTATAGATTCACCTAAATTTATTGCTTCAAACCATTCTCTATCAGCATCGTTTCCTTTAGGATTATACATAACTTCTGTAATTAAAATTTGGGCTTTAGTGATATAGGGTATCAGTAAAAGAATTAAAATAAAATAAATAAAATAATTTTTATTTGAATTCATAATTATCTGTATATTGTTTTGAGTTTCTTCCTTATTTCATAATCTGACATATTTCTTACAAAATAAAGCTTGGCTCTTCTTGTTTTTGATTCACCTAATATTTCTATTTTTTTAATAATTGGCGAGTGATAGGGATAAATTTTTTCCACGTATTGACCTGCTACTTTTCCTCTTACTGTAAATGTCATATTTAATCTGTTTTTATTTTTAATAGCAATTACTAAACCTTCAAACGGGGTTAAAACTTCTTTATTTTTTTCTTTTGAAATTTGCCAGACTTTAACAACCATACCTGGTTTTAGTTCAGGCAAATCATTTCTCTTAAATTTTTCTTCAAAATTTTTAATTATATCCATTTGCCCCGGGAGGGATTCGAACCCCCGACCTCCTGCTTAAAAGGCAGTTGCTCTACCAGCTGAGCTACCGGGGCATTAAAAAATGGACCGGGTGGGAATCGAACCCACAACCTCCGGTGTGCAAAACCGGTGTTCTACCATTGAACTACCGGCCCTTTTTAATTTTAATTATAAAAAATTTTAAGAATTTATTCAATAATTATAGCTAGTGTTTCGTATGTATCTTGAAATGAATGGGAATAATATGCCCAACCTCCTTCTACTGGTAAATAGTACCAAAATTTATTATTTTTATCAGGCCAGTATTTTGCTTTAGCAGAAAAATAAAATTTATCATCATCCATTTTTTCTCTTTCAAAAACAAAAAAGTAATTATCTGGTTCTAATTTTAATATATTTTCTAAATTAAAATCTACCCAATTTGGTTCAAAGCTCTTAATTATACTACTTTCAGCAATCTTTGTTGAAAAAATTAAATTTCCTTTTTCTGGCTTATCTCCGCCTTTGTATATTTTCAGCCAAATATTATCTCCTTCGAGGCTATCTATTTTACTTAATTTTAATTTTACGTTTTTAATATAACTTAAATTGTCTATTTTAATTTGTTGTGCAATCTTTTGGACAGCAGTGTTAATTTTTCTTCCCCAATTAATGTTTTCATTACCATCTGCTTTAAACAAAGCGCAATCTAAACCCTTAATTTCTAATTCGTATTGATTTTTAATTTCATTATTCACAACTAAATTAAATTTTAATTTTTGGTTATTTTTAAGGTCATAATAACAACCATTGAATTCTATAGCTTCTTTCTTCCCAAATTCTTTAACTTCTGGTAAATTAATATTTATTTTTTCATCATTTTCTTTTCTTATCTCGTAAATTGCATTATTTAATTTTTGATAAGGAGAGTTAAATTCAATTTTTATATTTTGTTTGCTTGCTGTTAATTTAAGATTTGTTAAATAATCAGGAGGTATTTCTTCTTTAGAATAACTATTTTGCGGCTCATTAGAATCAAATTCAATAAATTCGTTCTTATTTTCTTCATTATCATAACTATTTCCAAAATCTTTTTCTTCGTTTTTTATGCTTTCTTTTGTACTATCAATGCCAGCTTTTCTTACTAAGATTAATTTTTCATCAAAATTCTCCCATTCTAATAAATCTATTAATTCTCCATCTGTGTTTATTAATTTCAATTTATTGTTTTTAGCGAAATCCTTATCTTTTGAGTAAATAACATCTGGTTTTATACTAAATTCTTTTTCTAAATTGTTATTTGAATTAGCTAAAAGAAAATAACCATATGCCTTTATTTTGCCTCTCAATTTATACTTGCTTTTTGTAGAAGTAGAAAATATATATTCTTCTTTGCCTTCTTTATTTATTTTTATTAAATTCCAGCCATCTAAATATACTTCAAAATTGTTTGGATTATAAAGTTCTATATATTCGTTCGTACTCGTTCCTTCTCTTATAAATATTTCAGATATTAAAATTTTAGCATTTGTTTTTAATTTATGTTCTTGTTCGCATAAATATTCTGGTAAGTTAAATTCAGATTTAAATATTTTGGAAATATTTTCATCATCTATTTTATCTATAATTTGAATTCCTATATAAAATTGACTTTTAACTGGGCATTTATTTATTTCTAAATTTTCAATTCTGTCTTTACCATCAAATAATATAGTAAGGCTAGAAGTATTTATCCCAAACTCATCAAGATTTATTGTGTTTTCAAAATTAGAACTTGTAGATATGAATATTTTGTAAAAATAATTGGTAGTTGCAATATTTATTAATGGTTCTTTAAATTTAACTTCCAGAAATACATTTTCATCTGTTGTTGTAACATTGGCTACAAAGTTATCTATATTTATATCTTCTAAATTAACAAAATCTTCTCTCGGTTTTTCTGTAAAATTAGAATTTTTAGGATTTGGATTACGTAATTTAAAATCTTTAGAATTATCGTTTGTATCTAAATAGTTTAATCTTTGTATAGATTTGCTTTGAAGATTATTTAAAATAAATGGTTCTTTTTCATATTTATAAATTTTTTCTTTATTATCTCCAAAACCGACTATATCTGAAATTTCTCCGTTTGGCTTTCTTAAAATTAAAGAATTGTTTTTAGCAATCGAATAACTTTCTGCATAAATATAATCAGGTGTAATTGTGCCAGCATAATTTTTATTTGCAATTAAATAAAAACTAAAAGGCTTTATTGTACCAGAAGATTTTGTTTTAGGAAGCAAGATTTGCGTAGAAGGCGTATCTGTTGGAGATGAAATAGAAGAATATTTTTCTAATACCCAGCATGTTATATCTATTTCTTGATTATTTGGGTTATAAATTTCTATAAATTCATTTTTAGTATTTGTTGCTGATTCTATTTGAATCTCAGAAATTATTAAATTTGGATAGCTTTTGTTTTTATAATCTTCACATTTGTCTCTATAAATTATTACACCACCTCCTCCTCTTAATACGGGTTTTTCTTCTATTTCTTCTTTTTCATCTTCTTTTTCTTCTATTTCATTATTTTCATTATCTGTATTAGTAGCTAAATTATTTGTTGATGTAATAAATGAAATTGAGGTAGTTGTTTCTAAATATTTGGCAATTTGTAAGTTTGTATTGGCAGTTTTTGTATTTATGCTCGTAGTTGTTTTTTCTATTTTATTTTCTGTAGTTACTTTGTTTGTAAACTCCTCAAAATAAGCGGTTTCGTTATCTTCTTCTTGTGCTTTGTTTTCTGGTTTATTTTCTTTTAATATTTGGTATATATTTGCAATATTAAAAACAATATTTTTAGGAGGTGTAATCAATGGATTTTTAACTCTATTTACAATTGTAGATACTGAGGGTGTGTCTAATGAGCTTATATGCTCTAGATTTTCCCACATAGTGGTTATTAACCTTCCTTTCATGGAGGATAGTAATCTTAACGGTTGGTTCCACAAACTTTTAAACCATCCTTTATCTTCTTCTTCGTAAATATAATAAGAAAGTAGGCTCGGATTATTTCTTATTTCTTCTATTGTTCTAAAATAGAGTTCAATTAAAGAAGCGGAGTGTAGGATAATAGGCTCTTTAATTTTATTAAACCATTGGTATAAAATTTCCTTATGCTCTGTAGTAATTAGATTGAATTTATCTTTATGAACTTCCCAAAATAAGGGTATATTTAGATAAGAGTAATACAAATAACCATCTGGATTTTTTATTTTATACCCCACCCTTGGATAAGGGAAGTCATTATTTATTGTATCTTCTGAAAACCAATTATTTGCTGTAAATTTTGCTAGTTCATTAAATATTTCGTAAATATTTGTATATTTTTTAAATTTAACACCTTTTGAATATAGCTCTTTTGCAATTTCTGGTTGATATTTATCTAAATATTCTTTTGCATAATCTTCGAAATATGATTTAGGATCTAAACCTATGCCTATATGAGGATCACCTCTTGCATGTTCTGGAACACCTAAATCTTGTAACAAATGTAAAATATGACCTAAAGATTTAAATGCGGTTTCATAATCTTTTCTTAAATAACTGACAATTGCTTTTTGCCAGGTTCTATTTAATTTGTAATAAAAAAATTGGTATTCTTGATTTAATGCCCAATCAATTGATTTTATAGGATCTTTTGGTAAAGCAAAACCAAAAATAAAGCTCCATCCTGCTTCTGGTATATAACCTCTAAAATATTTTTTATTTAAGGCAATATTATGAATTGGATCATAAAAATGATTTGCCCATCTTGGAGAAAAATCTTCTTCTCTTGATCCTTGCCTTAACCATTCTAGTTCTTGATCATTTATTTTTCTTTCAGAATAAAAATTATAAAATTTAACAGATTCTTCAGTTAACTTTGGGTGTGTGCTTGCAGCATCAAATGCAAATGCTATCTTTGTAAAAATTAAAAATATTAATAAATACGTAGCTCTTTTATAATCCATTTATTTGTATATTTGTTATATTTGAAAATGACATATGGAACATAATAAGGGATGTTTTCTTCTATAATGTCTTTATCTGGAATACGAAGTTCTCTACCTACTTTAAGTGTGTTTTTGAATATCTCACTATTTATCATCTCCTTAATTTCATTTTCTAAATCTTTGGGGCTCAAATAACTATATATTTTTTCATCCTCATTCATTCCTGTTTTTCTTGGAATTTCTATTATCCTTCTATTTCCTATTTTCATTAATTCATCATCATACTTATCTTCTTTTATTAATTCTTCAAAATATTTTTTATATCTTTCTCTTTCGCTCAAAATAATATATTGGACAGCTAAATCTATGTTTTTATTACTTAAAGCATCTAAAAACATATTCCATGTCTCTTCAGGTGTATTTCCTCCTAATTTTGTTTGAGCTATGTCTTTTTCAATAACATTTTTTTCAAATAAATATATTTGCTCTTTAAAAATTAAAATTCTAAAAAATACACCTGCGAATAATCCAATTAAAAAAACTAAAGATAAAATTAAAAATCTTTTTAGTCTCATGGGTTTGGTTTGTAATAAATTAAATACCATCCAGGATTTATCCAATAATAAAAAGGGTTAAGAGATTGATATATTGGTGCTCTTATTTCATTTATGTTTTTAACATCTTTAGGTAATTTGTAAACATCTTTAACAATCATATAGCTCCACCATAAAATTAAACTAAAAATAATATAACCTGTTAAAAATCCTAAAAATAAAAACTTTAAAACCTCTTTTAACATTTAAAATTTAAATTATATCAAAGCCAGTATATTTTATTAATGCCTCTGGAATTTTAATTCTCCCTTCTTTTGTCTGGTAATTTTCAATTATTGCAATAATAATTCTTCCTATAGCAAAGGCAGTTGCATTTAATATATGTACATACTCTAATTTATTTTTTCTTTTGAATTTTATATTTAATCTTCTTGCTTGAAAGTCTGTTGTGTTAGAACAAGAATGTGTTTCTCTATATTTGTTTTCACTAGGTATCCATGCTTCTATATCGAATTTTTCTGCAGTAGGATGACCTAAATCTCCTGTACATATATGCACTACCCTATAAGGAATTTTTAGCTTTTGCATTAAATATTCTTCAATAGCTAATAAGAATTTATGCTCTTCTACTGATTTTTCCGGCAAGCTAAATGAGACCATTTCTAATTTATCAAATTGATGAACTCTTAAAATGCCTCTAACATCTTTACCATAACTACCTGCTTCTCGTCTAAAACAAGTTGAGAATCCTATAAACCTTATGGGCAAATCTTTTTCTAATAAAATTTCATCCTTAAAATATGGAGCAATAGAATGTTCTGCTGTGCCAACTAAAACTAGATTGTCTTCTGGTATTTTGAAAACTTCTATATCCCCATCATCTACATAACCTAAGCCCCACATTATATCCGGTTTTATCATAACAGGTGGTACAATTGGCATAAATTCTTTTATTTTTAAATCTAAGTTATTTTCTTTAATAATTTTTTCAATGGTTTCAATATTAGTCAATTCATCAAAAACAAATTTAACTATCGCAAATTCTAAAATAGCCGCCCTTCCTTTTAGGTAGCCAAATCTTGACCCAGAAATTTTACTAGCTCTTTTTACATCAATAATATCTAATTTTTCGGCTAATGTTAAATAGTCTTGAAATTCGAAATCAAATTTAGTTTTTTCTCCTACTTCTTTTATAACCACATTTTCTTCTTCGTTTTTTCCTACAGGCACCCAATCAAATGGTGGGTTTGGTATTTTCCTTGCTATATCGAAAATTTCTTTTTCTAATTTTTCTATTTCTTCATCTAATTTTTTTATTTTTTCTTTAATTTCTTTTAATTTTTCAATTTCTTTGGGATCAGGTTTTGTTTTAGATTTTATATTAAGCTGATGCTTTAATTCATCCCTTAATTTAATAATTTCGTTTTGTTTTTTCTTTTTCTCAATTAATAAATCTATATCTACTTCAACATTCTTCTTTTTGCAAGCTTCTTTAAAATATTCTGGATTTTTTAATAATTTTTTGAGATCTATCATCTTTATAATTATAAAATGAAGAAAAGAAAAAAAATTAAGTTATTTTTCAATTATAAAATATTAGCGTTTTTTATATTTTTGCTTGTTTTATTTTATTTCTTGTTTTTTTTAAGTTTTGATATCTTTCTAGATAATAAAAAAATAGACAGGATGGGTGTTTTTAATTTCTTAATTTACAAAAATATATTAATTAAAGATTTACTCGAAAAAGACCCTAGTATTATTAAAATTAATTTTGGTTATGATATTAAAAATTTAAAAATTTTTATAAGTACGGTAAAAGAAAATCCTATAGCTATAATTTGTTCATCAAATTGTTATTATTTAGGAGAGCATTCATATATTTATGAAATTAAAAATGAACCAAAAAATTTATTAAAAATTATTAGCTATAGAGAAATATACCCGAATTCTTACTTAGAAAGCAATATCACAAATGCTTTATCTATTATTTTCGAAAACTCTAATATTATACCTTTTGCTATTAAAAAGGTTTTTATTTTATCTAACAAAGATATTAAGGTAGAAACACAAGATTTTTCTTTTTTAATTGATCCATACAAAGATGTTAATCAGCAAATTAAAAAATTAACTTATGTACTAAAAAATTATAATTACCTTAAATTTAACCAGTTAGACCTAAGAATATCAGGTAAAATTTATTTTAAATAATTTTAATTTTTTACTTATAAGGAAGACAGTCTTTATGATATATAGGCCTTTTGAGGTTTCCTTCTTCATCTCTAAAAGGATCAAATGGGAGTTCTTTTATTTCTCCTCCGCATTTTGCACATATCCATTTTTCACCATTTCTTGGCCTATACATTCGTCTCCCACCTCTTTTATGCATTAACCAACTTATATTAATTTAACGACCAAGTTAATTATATCACAAAAGTTTTTCTTTCAAAAAAAATATTATTTTATCGTATATTTCTGGAAACTGCTTGAGTATATCTGTACCATGACTATCACCTTGATATTCTAAAATAGTAGAAGATGGAGCTATTTCCTTTATTTTATTAACAGAAGGGTAGCTTTGTGCATCTCCTTTTGTTACAATTACCAACAATTTATCTCCCAATTCTTTTTTAAGGAAATCCTCAATTTTTATACCTCTATAATTTAATCCTGGCGAAAGTAATATTGCTGCTTTTATTTTTGGATTCATACTTAAAAATTGTAAAGATAGGTTTGCCCCTATGCTTGCTCCTATAAGAAATTGTTTTTCTATTGGAAAACCTTTAGATTCTAAAAATGAGCTTGCAGATTTTATATCATAGATAGATGATTGATGTTCTTGATCTGTAAACCTTTTATAATCTAGTAGCCCTTTAGTAGAGTTAATACTTTCTCCATGACCTCTGAGGTCTATAGCTAATAATGTATACCCTGCAGATTTTAGTTTTGATGCTAAATCTTTGAAGCTGCTTTTATCTGCAGGCATCATATGAATAAGGATTCCTGCATATTTACTATCTTTATTTTCATAATAATCTCCTACAATTTCTACTCCGTCTTCTGTTGTAAATTTTATTTTTTCAAATAATTGTTCTTTTGATGTTTGTTCCATTAATTCTTTTTGCTCTTTTGTTTCTTTTAGGGTTAAATTTTTCTTAAAATAAGATATTAATCCTCCTAATGTCAATAATACTAAAAAAATAAATAATCCTGAAAATATTATAAAATTTATTTTTTTACTCATAACAGTTAAGCGGGGGCGACGGGATTTGAACCCGCGACCTCAGCCTTGACAGGGCTGCGCGCTAACCAGGCTGCGCCACGCCCCCAATCTATAATTTTAACACAAAAAATTGGGGCCTTGCATAGAAGGCCCTTATTAAATTTTATGTTAAATTATCACTTAAATAAATTAAATCTTTCACAATAAATTATTTTTTTAATTTGATAAAAAAATCATTCTAATGCTTTATATAATAGTTTTATTTCCTCTTCATCCAAGGCTCTATTATATATTCTGATTTCATCATAAAGAGCTTTAAGTTCTGTATCATTATTATTTGTATTGCTCCCTACAGAAAATCCTGGTTTTAATTGCATTAATGTAGAAGAATAAGTAGCAAAATTTTCTAAATTTCCGTTGATATAAAGTTTTATAAATTCACCGTCTTTATGTACTCCTACTATATGAATCCATTGATCATAAGGGATTATTGAATTGCTTGAAATCCGAACTGTAGGATTTGCACACATTCTATCCATTATTGTACTACTTGAAATACAAAAATCTATTTTCCTTGTAGATGTTGAAAATGTTATTTGATAACCGCAATAATAAGGATCAGAATTGCTCCAACATCTTCCTACTAATATAGCATGAGGATTAGAAGAATTTTGAATTGAACTTATTTTAACCCAAAAAGAAATAGAAAAATCTTTTTGCTGAGGCGGGTTATTAGAGCTTTGATAGGTTGTAGAATGAGTCAATACTTCATCCTGAGGATAAGGATATCCAGCATCTTTCCAGCTTTTGTAGCTTTTAGCATCGGTAGACCAAGGACCATCTGGATTTACACTACTTCTCCATCTTACATTTAAATTACCCCAGCCTGTGTTTAAAATATAATTCTTAGCATCTCCATCTAAAGGATAATAAGCAACTAACCCCTCTGGGATTAGTTCTATCCTTGCCTGAACTGCTGATGGTGTTAGTCTTTTATTGTCTCCTGCTTCAAAAACAAAATTATGATCTCCTCCATCTGAACCACCTGCTCCTTCTTTTCTTTTATTTACATCTGCTTCTAAAGCTGCTGTAATCTCATAACTTCCTCCTGTAACATAACTATAATAATAAGGTGGTGAATTAATAGGATCAATAGGTAATTTTTGTATA
>JAGDVT010000018.1 GCA_023255765.1 Candidatus Paceibacter sp.
TATTTATGAGTTTAATAAGTAGGTGAGTTATTGGAGAGGATAAATGATCCACATAGCTTTAACAAATTTTATAAATTCTTCTTTAGTAGAATCTTTAACATCTCTAGGCCCAGGATCATTTATTAAAAATTTATTATTATTAAAACCCACTAAAGTAATATAATGTCCTCTTGCCGTAAATCTTGAGGGACCTCTCATGGCGGCTATTACAATTTTATTATTTCTCAAAGCATTTATGGCCTTAGATATATCTGTGCCAATATAAACGCCTTTTATATTCCATTTTCTTAAATAAGTGTTATCAGTATAAAGTGCATAAGAGGTTCCGCTATCACATGTTCTATAGCCTTGATCAACAGCATCTTTAGCTAATGTTTTTATTAAATTATAATACTTATCTGGAGTGTAATTATTATAATATGCTATAGCCATCGCTAAGGAGGCTATTCCACAACCTGAAGATTTTATAGTTTGACTTTCTTTCCCACAAACTGGGTGGCGATAAGGAATATTGGCCCAAGCTGGATCTCCTTGTTTAATTAAAGGATGATTATATTGAATACCTGATTGAGAGGGATTAATACCTTGACCTTCTATTTCGGGCAAGCCCGATGTTTCAGTACCTTTACCTATTATAACTAATTCTTGTCTAATATCCAATTTTTCTACCTTATATAAAATTAATCTTGCATTAAAAATATATGGATTGATCCAATATAGAACAACTCCGGATAAAAATATTATTACTAAACCTATAATAGCATTTTTCATTCTATCTTTGCCTTGTTTTTTAAAGTCAGGTATAGTGCTAAGTAAATTTTCAAAAGCTCCGAATAGGAAGACAAAAAATGCTACAAGCACAGCTATAGCAACTAAAAGGTTATATATTCCTTGAAGACAGTAATTAAGTTCTAACCCTTCTCTACAGTAAAAATTTATAAATTCTACAAGATTTAAGGGAGATGTTTGTGCAAATGCTATTTTTATTAAACTCATAATTTAAATTTATCTTTTAAATAATCGTTAATTTCCTCTAAATTTATTCTTTCTTGATTTCCTGTATCCCTATCCCTTACTGTTACTGTATTATCTTCTAATGTTTGAAAATCTATTGTAATACAGTATGGAGTTCCTATCTCATCTTGCCTTCTATATCTTCTTCCTATTGAGCCGCTTTCATCATAATATACCCTAAAATCATTTTTTAATAATTCATAAACTTCTTTTGCTTTTTTAACTAAATTTTCCCTATTTGAAAGCAAAGGAAATATTGCAACCTGGATTGGAGCTAACCAAGGCTTAAATCTTAAAACAATTCTTTTTTCTAATTTTCCTTTTTCATTAGGCATTTCATCTTCATCGTAACTATCGCATAATATAGCAAAAAATATTCTTTCAACTCCTGCAGAGGGTTCTATTACATAAGGTATTATTTTATTTTTAGTTTTTTCGTCAAAATAAGTTAAGTCTTCTTTTGAATACTCCATGTGTCTTTTTAAATCATAATCGGTTCTATTTGCTATTCCTTCTATTTCATCCTCACCAAAAGGAAATTTATAATATACATCCACCGCAGCTTTTGCATAATGAGCTAATTCTTCTTCTGTTTGTATATGCTTAATTAAATTTTCTTTTTTGATGCCCAAAAAATTAATATACCAATTAAATCTTTTTTCAACCCAAAATTCAAAATATTTATCTGCTTCTTCAGGTCTTACAAAAAATTCTATTTCCATTTGTTCAAATTCTCTTATTCTAAAAATAAAATTTTTAGGAGTTATTTCATTTCTAAAAGATTTTCCTATTTGTGCTATACCAAATGGTAGTTTAGCTCTCATAGAATTTAGAATATTTTTGAAATTAATAAAAATTCCTTGAGCCGTTTCTGGTCTTAAATAACTTTCTGTACTTAATTCTTCTACTGGTCCAACGAAGGTTTTGAACATTAAATTAAAATTCCTTGCCTCAGTAAGTTCTCCACCACAAAGAGGGCATAGTGCTTTATTATCTTTAATTTTTATTTCACCATATTCACCTTTCAAAAGATGGTCTTCTCTAAATCTATTATGACAACTTTTACATTCAACTAACCTATCATAAAAATTTTCTATGTGGCCTGATGCTTCATATAAAATTCTAGGCCCTATAATAGGAGTTTCAATTAAATAAATATTTTGCATACTTAAAATATCCTTTAGCCATAAATTTTTTATATTATTTTTCAAAATAACTCCTAAGTGACCAAAGTCATAAAATCCTCGGAGTCCACCATAAACCTCATAGCTTTTAAAAACAAATCCCCTTCTTTCTGCTAAATTTATAATTTTTTCAAGTTTATTTTCTTTCATTGTTCTACATTATATCCTGCAATAGGAATGGTTTTAATATTAAATGTTTTTAAACTAAATTTACCTTGAGCACTTATTTCTATAGAAGGAATTATTATAAAAGATCTTGGATCGGAATATAAAGGAGGTATTACTTCTATTTGAAACATTAGCCTATATACAGGATAAACGTCGCCATAACCTGCTGAAAGCTCATCTATTTTATATAAAAATTCTCCTGTATCTGGATTATATTGTAAATTATTAACGTTAAAATTTTCTCCAAAGACTCCTGTTAATTTTACTCCTATTGGTATTTTTGTTTTAACTAATATATTGCTAAAATCTTCACCGAATGTTGAAAAGTCTAAATATAATGATAAAGTTGTTGGTTTTCCTGCTTCCAGGGGAAAGGGTCCTCTATTTTTAACAGATGGATCATTATATAAAATTTTGGGCTCAACAGTTATATTACCGGCTATCAATTTTGTATTTTGAGTTTCTATAGTTAATTTTTTGGTTAAAACTTGGACTTCGGGTGGTATAGTTTCTGTTTCCATTTTGGCAATAACTTTAAGTTCTAAGTTTTTTCTACCAGAAGGATATTTATCAGCTACTGTAATGTAGAAATTTACTGAATCTGAAGAACCTGGTTGAACAAGATATAAACTTTGTTTGTTTCTAGCATCCCAAATTATAGAATTTTCAAAAGGATCAAAATACCCATCTGTTTTTAATGTATCAAATCTAAATGGCCCTTCTAAATTAATTTTTAATTTTACATTACTTAAAGGGACACTACTTTTATTTGTCCATTTTATTGTATAAGTAATATAAGAAGATAAATTAACTACTCTATCTTCGGGGTTTGTAATAATTTCTAAAACTATAGGAGATTCCAAAACTTTTAATTCTATGGGTAAGGATTTTAATACGAATGTTTTATTTTTATATGTAATTGCATTATTAATCATAATAGGTGCGAATTGAATTTGACCTACAAATTTACCAGATATATTTATTTCAAAACCTTTATTAGGAGATAAGCCAGGAAAATTCCAGCTTAATTTTCCTTCTGATGGAGGTGGCGATAATGATATTGTTTCAAAATTTCCTTTTGTATCTAAATCTATTCTTAAATCAATTTCTTGATCTGTATTATTTGTTCCTTTTATGTAAATAGCAAATGGTTCGTTTATAAATACTTTGGAAGGCACAGATATTTGCAAATTTATAGGTTCTCTTTTAATAACTGTAACAATATCTTTATCAATTTCAAACACTTGATTTCTTTTAATAGTAGAATAACTTAAGTTTGCTTTAATCTTTACTGTTTGGTCTATATTACCAACAAAAAATAATTTTATTTTTACTTCTCTGTAAGTCTTGGGGTCTAAATCTCCTAAATTGAATGATAGATTTCGGTTTTCTATGTAATCATAAAAATAAGCTCCTTCTTCTAAATTTATATTTAACTTAGTATCTGTAATAATTTCATTCGAATTATTTTCAACTTTAATTAAATATTCGTAAGGAGATATAGAATTTACATCTGTTGGGCCTAATATATTAAGAGTTATTCTTTGTATATATATAGCTCTATAATAAAAAATAAAAGAAAAGATTCCTACACTTATTAATAAAAGGATAAATGATATAAAAAAAATTTTTTTTATTTTTCCCCTAAAAAAGAAAAGGCTTTCTTCTTCAAATTCTTCTTCTTGCCAAGCTTCAGCTTTTTCTGGTTCTTTTTTTCTAACACCCCATATTTTTTTCACTCTTCCTAATCTTTCTGAGGGTTTTGTCTTATATAATTCTTTTTCAAGTTCTTCTTCGAATGGCGTTTTTTCCATTATTTTAAATAATATTATAAATTAATTGACTTTAAGTGCGATTTAAATATTTTTTTTAATATATTTTTATTAATTTTTTTAGGTTTCTGATTTTTAACCAAAAAATTAAGCAAGTTTAAATAATCTTCTTTAGATATTTTTTCATATCCTATTTTTTTACACTTTTCACAAAAAAGTTTTGAGCCATATAAATAAATTTCTTTACTTCTAATTAATTTAATATTGCAGCTATAACAATTTTCTATATTAGGTTCAATTCCTAATTCTTTAAAAATCTCATTTAAAAAAATAAATGGAAAATATGCCGGTGATTTTATAAGTATTTTATCCATATTTAAAACAAAGAAAAAAAACCTATCGCTTAACTCAAAAAAATTAAAAAATATAAGAAATTTTAAGGCCCAAAGATAAGTATATGGATATTTTTTATAAACCTTATTCGGTATTTTAAGAGCCAAAAATGATAACAATTTATAAATAGAACCTTCCCCAATTAAATATATTTTCCCGTAATTTCCTGGTTGAACTACAGATAAAAGTTTGCTTTCACTCCTATTTATACCTTCTGCTATTGCTTTTATTAAACCTAAATTTTTTGTTAAAATATATATTACAGCAGACTTTTCTTTTACATTTTTTTTATTTAAAATTATACCTGTGGTTTTAAAATAAAACATGAAAAAGATTAAAAACCTACTTAAAAATTATAAAACAAAAAAAATAATTGAAGTTTTAATTGCTGTTTTTGTTTTGGTTATAAATTTTGCTTTAGCTTATAATTTGGGGAAAAATTCTATTATAAAAGCAGAAAGTATATTCCCTTCTAACTCTGAATTCGATCAAAAATATAAAATTTTGTTTAGTCAAGTATGGGAAATAATTAAAGAAAATTTTGTCGATCAAAAAAAAGTTGACCCTGATAAGGCAGCATTTGAAGCAATTAGAGGACTTGTTAAATCTTTAAATGATCCATATTCTGATTTGTATACTCCTAGGCAATCAAAAATTATGGAAGAAGATTTAAGTGGTAAATTTTGTGGTGTAGGAATGGAGATTGGAATTAGAAATAACATATTAACTGTAATATCGCCACTTGAAGATACTCCAGCTTTTAAAAAAGGTATTAAAGCGGGTGACTTAATTTTAAAAATTAATAAGGAGTTAACAAATAACATGTCATTAGAAGAAGCAGTTTCGAAAATAAGGGGTAAGTGTGGTGAAAAAGTAGTTTTAACTTTATATAGAGAAGGCTGGGAAGAAGAAAAAGATTTTGAAATTATCAGAGAAGAAATAAAAATTCCTATGGTAAAGTATAGTTTTATAGCCCCTAATATAGGGCATATTAAAATTTTAAATTTTGGTAATAACACGGTTCCGGAATTCTTAAAAGCCTACAATTCTTTAAAAGCCCAGGGGGCTGATAGATTTATAATTGATTTGAGAAACAACCCAGGAGGATATTTGCAAGTAGCAGAAAGATTATCGGAATTATTTTTACCTCCTGGCAAAATTATATTAAAAGAAATTTGGGGTAAGGAGCAAAGAGAAAAAGTTATAAGATCTCAAGGACCAGGTAATTTATCTAATTTAAAAATGGTTATACTAACAAACAGAGGAAGTGCTTCTGCATCAGAAATCTTTGCCGGAGCTTTAAGAGATAATTTAGGCGTTAAAATTATAGGAGAAAAAACATTTGGTAAAGGAAGTGTACAACAAATATTTGAATTAGGATCTTCTATGCTTTCAGTTAACATTCCAATTACAAACCTTACCTCTACAACATCTACTAAAAATATTGAGAATATTCAAGATATTTTACAAATACCCAATTATTCATTAAAACTTACTGTTGCGTATTGGCTAACTCCTAAAGGTGTAAAATTAGAAGGAAATGGTTTAGAACCTGATATAAAAATAATAGATAAAAATCCAGATGATAAAAAGGATGAGGTTTTAGACGCCGCCATTAAGTATTTAAAGAAACTTTAAAAAATGGCTAGAAAAAAATTAAAAAAAGACAAAAATATACCTGTTTTGCTTTTAGAAGATATTATAAATGTTGGCAATAGGGGGGACATTAAAAAAGTAAGCAGAGGATTTGCATTGTATTTGATAAGGAAAAATAAAGCTGTGATTGTTACAAAAGAAAACAAAGATAGTTTAGATAAATTAATTAAAACTTCGCAGGTCAAGGTTGAAAAAAGACAAAAAGAGTTGGAAGAGCTAAAAGAAAAAATAGAGAATCTGATATTTAAAGCTTCACTGAAAATCGGTGAGCATGGTGAAATTTATAACTCAATTACAAAACTAGACATCAAAAAATTTTTAGAAAGCAATAATATATTTATTAATAAAGAAGACATCTATTTAGAAAGCCCTATTAAAACTCCAGGAGAGCACATTGTTGAAATTAATCTAGGTCTTAATATAAAAGCTAATTTAAAAATTGAGGTAGGAACTACTAAATAAAGTATTTTAAATCTTTTATATTTTTGTTATAATATATAATTGAAAAATGTTTTCTTTTAATAGATTTACCATAAAAGCCCAAGAAGCATTACAAAAGGCCCAGGATTTAGCTTTAAAATATCATCATTCAGAAATTAAGGGGCTTCATATTTTGCATTCTTTAATTACTCAGGAGGATACAATTGTAAATGATATTTTGCAGGAATTAGGAGTTGATAAAAATTATTTATTACAAATTACAGAAGAAGAGATTAACAGGATACCTAAAATATTTTCTGTAACAAATGTTACTCAACTTTATTTAGCTCAAGAAACTTTTCAAATATTAGATCAAGCAGCGTTAATTGCAAGAAGATTTAATGATGAATTTATTTCTGTAGAACATATATTTTTAGCACTGACGGAAATAAGGTCAGTAGCAAGATATGTATTAGAAAGATTTGGTTTAACAACAGAAAGAGTGAGCAAGGTGTTGTCTCAATTGAGGAAAGGTCAAAAAGTAACTGACGAATCTCCAGAAACTAAATATAAAGTAATTGAAAAATATAGCGTGAACTTAACAGAATTAGCTAGGCAAAAAAAATTGGATCCTATTATAGGAAGGGATAGAGAAATTAGAAGAATTATAGAAATTTTATCAAGGAGAACTAAAAATAATCCTATTTTAATAGGAGAACCTGGTGTAGGAAAAACAGCTATTGTAGAAGGCTTAGCTCAAAGGATAGTTGCAAACGAAGTTCCTGATTCAATTAAAGGAAAAGAAATTATATCATTAGATTTAGGTGCCCTAATAGCAGGTGCTAAATATAGAGGTGAGTTTGAAGATAGATTAAAAGCTATTTTAAGAGAAATAAAATCTAATCCTGGAAAATTCATAGTTTTCGTTGATGAAGCTCACACATTAGTGGGCGCAGGGGCTGCAGAAGGTGCCATAGACGCTTCTAATCTTCTTAAACCATCTTTAGCAAAAGGAGAAATACAAGTTATAGGAGCTACTACTTTAAGAGATTATAAACTTTACTTTGAAAAAGATCCTGCTTTAGTAAGAAGATTCCAACCTATATTAGTAGAAGAACCCTCTAGAGAGGATGCCATTGCTATTTTAAGAGGGTTAAAAGAAAGATATGAATTGCATCATGGAATTAGAATTTCAGATAACGCGATCGTTGCTGCTGTTGACCTTTCTATAAGATATATAACAGATAGATATTTACCAGATAAAGCAATAGATCTAATAGATGAAGCAGCTGCAAGTCTAAGATTAGAAGCAGAAAGCATGCCCCAAGAATTAGAAGAAATTAAAAAAGAAATCAGAAAATTAGAAATTGAAAAAGAAGCTATTTCTAAAGAAGAAAATTCTGCTAAGAAGTTGAAAGTAATAGAAACTAAATTAAAAAAACTTAAAGCTGAAGAAGAAAAATTAGAAAAAGAATGGAAGAAAGAAAAAGAACTAAAGGAAAAATATAATCAACTTAAAAGGAAAATTGAAAATTTACAAAAAGAAATGGAAGAAAAAGAAAAAATTGGAGATTTATCTAGAGTTGCTGAAATTTTGTATGGTGAAATACCAAAGATTCAAAATGAATTAAAAGAAATTGAAAAAATTATTAGTAAAAGCAAGTTGAGATATATAAAAGAAGAAGTAACAGAAGAAGTTGTAGCCGAAATTGTTTCAAGATGGACAGGAATTCCTGTTTCCAAAATTTTAGAAGACGAAGCCCAAAAATTATTAAAAGCTGAAGAAATTTTAAAACAAAGAGTAATAGGTCAAGATGAAGCTATAAGTGCAGTTGCAAATGCTTTAAGAAGAGCAAGAGCGGGCTTATCTGATCCTAAAAGACCTATAGCTTCATTTATATTTTTAGGACCAACAGGGGTAGGAAAGACAGAAACTGCTCGAGCTTTAGCTGAATTTATGTTTAATGATGAAAAGGCAATGATAAGATTAGATATGTCTGAATATATGGAACCTCATTCTGTAGCTAAATTAATAGGCTCTCCTCCTGGATATGTTGGATATGAAGAGGGTGGGCAACTTACTGAAGCAGTAAAAAGAAGGCCGTATAGTTTAATATTGTTTGATGAAATTGAAAAAGCTCACCCTGAAGTATTCAATGTTTTACTACAAATTTTAGATGACGGGAGATTAACAGATAGCAAAGGTTTTACAGTTAATTTCCGAAACACTATTATAATCTTAACATCTAATATAGGAAGCCATTACTTTAGAAAACTAGGATCTATTGGTTTTACAAGATCTGAAGAAAAAGAATTTGAAGATTATAGAGAAAGAACTTTAAAGGCATTAAAAGAATTCTTTAAGCCAGAATTTCTAAATAGAATAGATGAAATTATTGTTTTTAAACCTTTATCTAAAGATGATTTAAGAAAGATTGTTGATATACAGCTTAACAAAGTTAAAGAAAGGCTTCTAAATCGTGGGATTAACGTTATATTTGATGAAAACGTAAAAGAAATTTTGATTGAAAAGGGTTTTGATCCAGAATACGGTGCTAGACCTTTACAAAGAGTTATACAAAAATTAATATTAGATCCTTTAGCACAAAAAATAATCGCAAATCAGATTAAAAAAGGTCACAAGCTTGTTTTCAGCCTGGATTCAAATAAAGAAATTAAAATTACAGCAAAATAATGTTTTACTATAAAATTAGGGATTACATAATAGAATCTGTAAATGAATTAAAAAAAGTAAATTGGATTTCTTTAAAGGAAACACAAAGATTAACTATAAATGTAATTTTATTTTCTATTTTATTTGCAATAATTTATGGTATTTTAGATTTTATTTTTTCTAGAATTATTTTATTTATAAGATAAAATTGGTTTTTCGAATATTATTTTTTCTACTATATAGTAAGAAATAGCAAAATTCAAAAACTGGGAAAGTAAAGTTGCAAAAATTGCTCCGTATGCTCCATAATAAGGAACTAAAAATATGTTTAATATTAAATTTAAAAATGCGGCAGTTAAAGTTAAATAAAAATTTAACCATTGTTTATTGAACACAAAGATTATATTATCTAATAACATCAGTGGAAACAAAAATAAAATTGCCCATACCAAAATTTTTAAAATAGGTATTGAAAGCATATACTTTTCTCCTAAAAATATATTTATAAATAATGGTGCTAATATTAGTATTAAAGTTGATAATAAAAAGCTAACTATTATAAACATCAATAAAATTTTCCTATAAATTTTGTATAGTTTATCTTTATTATAAACCTGATATGAAAGATAGGGTAAGAGCGCAGCTACAGCTATTGAAGGTAATAAATTTAAATTAAGAATTATTTTAGTCGCGACTGAGTATATCCCCAATTCGTACATTCCTCTATAATATCCTATAATTAAATGATCAGTAGTAAAAAATATAAAACCTAAAAATCCATATAACATCAATGGAGTTCCATTTTTTAAATAATACATAAGATTTTCTTTATTTATTTTTATCTTCAAAAATTTAATTAATTTATACTTGTAAGCAACTATTAATAAAAAAATCAAACCAAATAAAGCGCCTAATAAATAAAATATTCCCAAATATTCTGTATATGGATTAGTTCTCAAAAATAAAACAACTAAAATAAAAATTATTAAACTTTCTAAAAAAAATCCTATACTTTCAAATTCCATTCTTTGAATTGCTTTAAATAACGAGTTTAAGAAGTCTTTAAAAGAAAGTAATACTTGGGTTATTAATAAAATAAAGTATACTTTTTTAGCATCTTCATTATTTAACATAAAATAGCCTGTTATAGATAAAAGCGCGCAAAATAAAACAAGTATTATCTTAAAAGTGAAAGAATGTTCTACAATCTTTTCCTTTTTTTCTGATTGTTGAAAATCTCTTACTAATATACTTGATATACCCCAATCTGATATAATGAAAAATAATCCTAGGAAAGATAAAGCGTAATTAAAGGCCCCATATCCTTCTGGTCCTAACAACCTTGCGCTTAAAATTATTATTATTATTTTAAAAATCTTATTTAAACCATAACCTAAATATAGCCATATTGCATTTTTAATTACTACTTTTTTAGAAAATATTTGACCCCCCTCAAAATCAATCATTTTATATCAAAGTTTATTTGAATATCTATAGGTTTTTTAAATAATATATCTATTTGCTCGACCTTAGCCAAAAATGGTCCCTTTTTTAAATATTCTATAAATTCTTGGAGGCTTTCTTCCCTGCCCTGGGCTAAAATTTCAACTGTTCCATCTTCTAAATTTTTAGCATAACCAAATATATTTAAATTTTTAGCGATTTTTTTTGCAAAATATCTATATCCAACTCCTTGGACTCTGCCATATATCTTAGCTTTAAATTCTAAAAAATCTTTTTCGAAATCTTGGAAACTTAAAGCCTCTTCTAATTTAAAATTATTTATTTCTGTTCTTATTAAGTTTTCTAAATAAGCACCACATCCTAATTTTTCACCTAAATCGTTTGCGAAAGATCTTACATAAAATCCTGAACCTACTTTTAATTTTAAGATAATTTCATCATTTTCAAACTTTAATAGTTCGATTTCGTAAACATATACTTCTCTTTCTTTTAATTTAATTGTTTTTCCCTTTCGTGCAATTTCATAAGCCGGAATTCCTTTTATTTTTATTGCAGAAAATATAGGAGGAGTTTGTTTTATTCTACCTCTAAATTCTTCTAATATTTTTTTCACTTCATCTAATTCTGGAATATTCTTATTTGTTTTAACTATTTCACCTTCTTTATCATATGTATTTGAAACATATCCCAATTTAATTGTAGCTATATAAACTTTAATTGATTTGTTTAAAAAATTACTTAATTTTTTAGTATGATCTCCTATCCCTATTATTAAAAGACCTTCAGCCATCGGATCTAGGGTACCTCCATGGCCTACTTTTTTATTCGTTCTTTTTTTAAAAAATTCAACTATTTGGTAAGATGTAACTCCTGCAGGTTTATTAAAGAGGACTATCCCTTCCATTATTTTATTAATTTTTTGATTTGTTCAATAATTTTCTTTGGCTTTAAAGGTGAATTAAATGCTGCAGCATTTTTATGGCCTCCTCCATTGAAAATTTTTGATATTCTGCTTACATCTATATAATCAGACCTTAGGTGGTATTCATAAATTTTTTGATTTTTATCAATAAAAATATATAAAATTACATCTCTTAAAAATCTAGCAAATTCATAAATCATACTTCTTTTTTCATTACTTAGCTTGCTATTAGCTAGATTAAAAATTGCTATTCTTCCTTTTAAAAATTTGGCATTTTTTAAAATTTTTATTATTTCTTTATAATCCTTAATTTCAAAACATAATAATGCTTTATTAAATTCCCTTAAATTTATATTTTCATCAATAAGTTCGTATAATATCTTAAAGCTTAATTTAGATTTAGCATACTTCAAAAAAACAGTGTCAGAGAGTATACCCAATATTATTGCTTTTTTGATTTGTAAACTTATATTAACTTTTAAAACTTTACATATATCGTATATTATTTCAGTGCAAGCTTCTTTTTTAGGATCAAAATATATTGTACAATCATAATTTTTGAAGCTTTCCTTATTTAAAGTTAGATGGTGGTCGATTATAAAAATTTTCCTAAATTTTAAATTCTTTTTTAAACCTAGCCTTTCAAAATTTGAAGGTTCTAGGCCTATTATTAAATCATAAAAATTATCAGTTTTATTTTTAATATAATTTACGGCATCTAATATTTCCTTTAGTGTTTTTGTTTTTTCTATATTTTTATTATAGAGATGTATTTTTTTATTTTTATATTTTAATTTTATAACATGCCATAAGGCTATTTGACTCCCGAGTGTATCCGGATCTGGATTAATATGAGATACTAACAAAATTTTTTTGCTTTCTCTAATTGTTTTATCCAATTCTTCAGTAAATTTTTTTATATTTTTATTTAGCGTGATCATGAATGTGATAAATAGCCTCTTCTCCATAAAGCGCTTTAATGGTCTTTTCTGTCAAAACTTTCTCTGTTAACCCGAAACATAAAAGGTCTTTATTTAAACATATTACTTTTTTGGAAAAATTATAAACTATATTAATTTCATGCGATACAAAGATAACTGTTATTTTATGTTCTTCATTTAAATGTTTTATCAACTCATAAAATTTTCTTTCTCCTTCTATATCTATTCCTGTAGTAGGTTCGTCTAACAAAATGAGGTTGGGCTTATCTAAAACTGCTTTAGCTATTAATACTCTTTGAAGTTCTCCTCCAGATATTTCTCCTATT
Source organism: Candidatus Paceibacter sp. (assembly GCA_023255765.1). GTDB lineage: Bacteria > Patescibacteriota > Minisyncoccia > UBA6257 > HR35 > JAGDVT01. The sequence goes on from JAGDVT010000018.1 coordinate 12,935, forward strand.
TTTTTATTAAGTAAATTTAAAATTCCTATTTCTTTTATTATATGATCTACCTCACTGCCATTTAATTTCCTTGATGTTAAAGATAAAAATTCTCTTACAGTTAATGGTATTGACTTGTCGAAATCAAATTTTTGTGGTACATAGCTTATTTCATCTAAATAATTTCTTATATCTCCTTCTTTATACTTAACCTCTCCTTCATACGGAATTAAACCTAAAATTGCTTTTAATAATGTAGTTTTGCCTGCCCCATTTGGGCCTATTATTGCCAAAGTATCACCTTCTTCTATTTCAAAGCTTATATTTTTTATAATTACCTTACCTTCTAGCTCTACTTTAAGATTTTTTACTTTTAGTATTTTCATTGTAAGGCTTCATAAATTTTATCTAAATTCATTTTCATTATATCTAAGATATTTTCTTTATCAATATTTGCAACCTCTAATGGGTCTATTTCGACTAATTTAATATTATATAATTTAGAAAATTGTACAACTGATTCTGTTATAAAACCTTTTTCTGCAATTAATACTTTAACGTTTTCTTTTTTTATCTTTTTTACCAACTCATAAAAATCTTTAGGTAATAAATCTTTACCTTCTTCTGTTTTCAAATATCCTACAATTTCTAAATTTAATTCTTTTGCTAAATAATCAACAGCAGGATGGGTTACTATTACTTTTTTATATTTTAAGTTTTTAAATATTTCTTTTCTTTTTTCAATTTCATCAAATCCACTTAAAAGTTTTTGGTAATTTCTAAAATAATAATCTGTATAGTCAGGATCTTTTTCAACCAAGGCAGTAAATATATTTTTTGATATTACCTTGAGATTTTTTAGAGAAAACCAATAGTGTGGATTAGTGAAGCTTTCTTTTTTAATGATTTCTACATCTTTATTTAATTCTTTTATTTCAATGTTTTTTTCTTTAGCAAATTTATCAACCCAATCATCTATTCCATATCCTATTTTAAATATAATTTTAGCGTCTTTTATTCTTTCTATTTCCCTGGGGCTTATATTGATTTCATGAACATTATCACCTTTAGCTAAATTAACTATATCTACCCTTAACCCACCTATTTCTTTTACCAATAAACTAATAGCACCTACAGTAGTTACAACTTTTATTTTATTTTTCTCTAAATTTGATTTTTGTATAGAAAGATAGTAATTAAAAGAGAGTGCTGCAATAATAATAAGTAAGCTCAAAAGTATCAAATTCAAAATTATTTTTTTCATCTTATTATTATACCAAATTTATGCTTTTAGCCTTTTTTATTTTCTAATTAATACTCCTCCTCTGCAGGCTCTTCATAGCTTTTTTCTTTCTTTTTTTCTGGTAATTCTGCTACTACAGCATGAGTAATCAAAAGAAGACTAGCTACAGAACCCGCATTTTGAAGCGCAGTTCTGGTTACTTTTGTTGGATCTATTATACCTGATTTGAATAAATTTTCATAATTCAAAGTAGCTGCATTAAAACCAAAATCTTCTTTACCTTCTTTTACTTTTTCTACTACTACTGATGGATCGACTCCTGCATTATATGCTATTTGTCTAAGAGGAGCTTCTATTGCTTTTTTAACTATGCTTGCACCTATATATTGAGCTATGCTTTCTTTTGAAAGTTCTTCAATTAATTTTTCAACTGCTGGCAAACACCTAATTAATGCAACACCACCTCCAGGTACAATACCTTCTTCTATTGCTGCTTTTGTAGCATTAACAGCATCTTCTACTCTATGTTGTAATTCTTTTTGTTGAACTTCTGTGGCTGCTCCAACTTTAATTACCGCTACACCGCCCACTAATTTTGCTAATCTTTCTTGTAGTTTTTCTCTTTCATATTCAGAAGTTGTAGTTTCTAATTGTTTTCTAATTTGAGCAACTCTTTTTTCTATATCTTCTTTTCTACCCTTCCCTCCTATAATTGTGGTAGTATCTTTTGTTACTATCACTTTTCTTGCTTCACCTAATTGATGTATATCTGCATTTTCAAGTTTTAGACCTAATTCTTCTGAAATTAATTGACCTCCGGTTAATACAGCAATATCTTGTAATATTTCCTTTCTTCTCTCTCCAAATCCTGGTGCTTTTACTGCAACAGAAAGCAAAATTCCCTTTAATTTATTAACTATTAAAGTTGCCAATGCTTCTCCTTCTACATCTTCAGCTATAATGAGAATTGGTCTTCTTCCTGATTGAACTATTTTTTCTAAGAGAGGTACTAAATCATGTATAGAGGATATTTTTTTATCTGTAATCAAGATTAAGGGATCTTCTAAAACTGCTTCCATTCTTTCTGGATTTGTTATCATATAAGGAGAAATATATCCTCTATCAAATTGCATTCCTTCTGCTAATTCATATGTAATTCCAATAGTTTGCCCTTCTTCTACTGTTACTACCCCGTCTTTTCCTACTTTCTCTATAACTTCTGCAATTAAATTTCCTATTTCAGAATCTCTTGCGGATATTGTAGCTACATGGGCATAATCTTCCTTACCAGAAACAGGTTTTGATATTTTCTTTAATTCTTCTAAAACTACATTTATTGCTTTTTCCATTCCTTTTTGCATCTCTATAGGATCAACACCAGCTGAAACATTTTTTATTCCTTCATTTATTAAAACTTGTGCAAGCAAAGTAGCGGTTGTTGTTCCATCTCCTGCTACATCATTTGTTTTAGAAGCAACTTCTTTGATTAATTCTACTCCTAAATTTTCAAATTTATCTTCTAATTCAATCTCTTTTGCTATAGTAACTCCATCTCTTGTAATAATAGGAGATCCATATCCTTTATCCAAAACTACAGCTCTACCCTTAGGACCTAATGTTATTTTTACTGCATTTGCCAACTTATTTATACCTTTTAAAATTTTTCTTCTAGCTTGTTCATCGAAAAGAATTGCTTTTGCCATCTTAATTTATTTAAATCACAGGTTAACAATATGTAACCTGTGATTTTTATTCTTCAATAATTGCCATTATATCGTCTTCTCTTATGAAATAATATTCTTTATCGTCTATTTTAATTTCATCTGGAGCATATTTTTTAAAAATAACAATCTGACCTTCTTTTACGCTTACAGGTATTCTTTCACCTTTCTCATTTAATTTCCCAGGACCTACACTAATTACCTTACCTCTTATAGCTCTTTCTTCTCTTGCTGTTTCTGGTATAACAATACCGCCTTTTGTTACCTCTTCTTGTTTTATAGGTTCTACCAATATATAATCACTTAGTGGCTTTATTTTCATTACATATTTATAGAGGCTTGAACAAAATGCCAAGCCTCTATTATTATAGCACCCTTAATTCCTACCTGCTAATATATATTATAACATAAATCACTTATAAGTAGGATGGTCTTCTTTTAAATTTTTTTTATAGACAATATATCTTGCTAAGGCATAAAAATAGCTTGATAATCGATTAATATACGATAATGTATTGGGGGGTAGTTTATATTTTCTATTTAAGCTTATTATTTTCCTCTCCACTCTTCTGCATACAGCTCTTAGATAATGAAGCCATGCAGATTTTTCTTCTTTTCCTGGTATTATAAATTTCCTTTCTGGCTTTATTATTTTTTCTATTCTATCTATTGATTTTTCTAAGTTTTTTATTTTATCATCAGAAATTAGAGGTTTTTCAAAATTAGGGTATAAAAACCACGCAAGTTGAGCTTGTACTATAAATAAATTTTCTTGAATTTTATGTAGTTCTTTTTTAAATTCTTTAACTTTGTTTTTTACCAGACCTAATAAACTATTTAACTCGTCCAATTCTCCAAGTGTATCTAGAATGATATTATCCTTAGCTATTTTTTTATTTCCTACTTTACTTTTCCCCCTATCTCCTTTTCTTGTATAAAATATCATTAAAAAATTATAAACTATCCACAACCTCCTGAACTTTCACCACATTCTAAACATGTATAACAACTTCCTGTTCTTTTAGTCATTCCGCCACAATATTTACAAGGAGGACCAGCCATTTCTCCTGTTTCGTCTTTGTTTTCTATTTTTTTATCTTTTATTTGTGGGTTATCAAAAAGTTGTGGATGTTCTTTTAAATATTTAGAATTATGCACTTCTAAACCTAAAGATTTCAATTCATCAGCACTTAAAAACCTATTTGCTAGGTATTTAAATATATAGTCTACAATAGAACTGGCCATAGGAATTTCTGGATTATTTGTAATCCCTAAGGGTTCGAATCTCATATGTATAAATTTACCAACAAGTTCTTTTAGAGGAACTCCATATTGCAAAGCAATTGATATTGCTATTGCAAAAGAGTCTAAAAGTCCTGCTAATGTACTACCTTGCTTTGACATTCTTATAAATATTTCTCCTAGACTTCCATCTTCAAACATACTATAAGTTAGATATCCTTCATGACCTGCTATAGAAAACTTATGAGTTTCTGATTGTCTTACAATGGGTAGTTTTTTCCTTTCAATTTTTTCTTTTCTTTCTTTTTTAGAAACATATAAAGCCTGAGTTGCTTTTGAACCATCTCTATAAACAGCAAAACATTTAATTCCTAATTTCCAAGCAGTAAAGTAAGCATCATAAATTTCTTGAATAGTTGTTTCATTAGGCATATTGAAGGTCTTTGAAATTCCACCGCTGATAAATGGTTGAACTGCTGCAACCATCTTAACATGCCCCATCCAATGAATGCTTCTTTTACCTCCTGGTGGTTTAATAGCGCAATCAAAAACAGGAAGATGTTCAGGTTTTAGATGGGGTGCAGTTTCAATATTTTGAGTTTCTTCAAGATGTTTAATGATATCTTTGATTTGCTCCTCGCTGTATCCAAGTCTTCTTAGAGCAATTGGAACCGTGTTATTTACAATCTTCATCCAGCCACCACCAACAAGTTGTTTCATTTTAACTAAAGCAAAATCAGGCTCAATTCCCGTAGTATCTGCATCAAGCATAAAAGAAATAGTCCCAGTAGGCGCTAACACAGTACTCTGAGCATTGCGAAAACCATATTTTGAACCCAAATCTATTACTTCATCCCAAGTTTTTTGAGCTTCAGTTAAAATTTCTTCTATAATGTATTCACACGAATTAGTCACGAATTGATTATTCACGAATTTATCACGAATATTATTATTCATGTTTTTTAATTCATGTATGTGTTCGTAACCCATTCGTGTGTTTTCTATTCGTGATTTATTCGTGTAATTATTCGTGTTTAATTCGTGTGATTTATTCGTGTCAATTCGTGTTTTAATATTCTTTAAAGCATCACGATGCATTTTCATTACCTCCATCATTGGTTCTTTATTTTTTTCATATTCAGGAAATGGTTCTAATTTAGCGGCAATTTCAGCAGAAAGTTTATAAGCTGTACCAGTCATTAAAGCTGTAATACTTGCTGCCAAATCTCTGGCTTCATCTGAATCATAAGGAAGACCTAAAGCCATAATCAAAGCACCAAGATTAGTATAACCAAGTCCAATTGTTCTATATTTTTTTGTTTCTTCAGCAATCTTTGGATGAGGATAATCTGCTTTTGAAATCAAAATATCTTGCGCAAGATAAACAGTTCTTACAGTATGAATAAAAGCAGGAATATCAAAGTATAAATCAGAATCCGCGAACTCTTGCGAACTCTCACGCGAACCATCGCGAACATTATTGTCCGCGAACTCTCGCGAACTCTCACGCGAACCATTGCGAACACCATTGTTCGTATTAGTTCGCGTGTTGTTCGAGTTAGTTAGCGGTAAATCATTCGCATTAGTTCGCGTCTCGTTCGTATCAGTTCGCAGTCTTAAGAATTTAAGAAGATTTAAAGACGCTAAATTGCAGGAAGTCCAGTTAAGAAATATATATTCAGCACAATTGTGAACTAAAATTCCATTGGCAACAAAATGAGATGTTTCTGGCTCAGTTAAATCATAAACTTCCTCAATACCATCATAAACTATTTCTTTAATTTCATCATAAAGATAATCTTTATAAGATTCAAAATTCGAATTTATTTCTTTTAGTTTTTCTGATTTGAAATGATTAAGATAAAAACCAATTTCATTTTCGAAAATAATTCTTGAACTTCGAGTGATTCTTAAACTGTGGAATTGCTTAACTTTATAAAGTTTTGATTTTCTTTGTGAGTCTGGTAAATATTGAGCCAAAGTTTTTCTTCTATTTTTATAAATCTTTGCTTTAATACCAAAATTCAAAAGTAAAAGTTGAACTTGTTTTAAAAGCTCTAACGAAGAATTATCCAAACCAACATAAAAGCCTTTTTCAGGATTTCCAGTAATTGTTCCATCAGCGGTAAAAAGTCCTTGTAGGATATATTTAATTGATTTTTTATCAAGTTCAAAAATTTTATCTTTGAAAATTTTCTTTTGACTATCAAAGTATTCAGAAATCAAATTAGCAACATTTTCTTTGCCAGTTGTTACTACATATTCAGAGGTTATTTTTCTTAAAGAAGTATTTCTTTTATAAATATTTTGAAGTTTGCTATTAATTGTATCTTTAATATAACTTAAAGCGTAAATATCTTCTTCGCCACCTGTAAAATAAGCATAATATCTATTTCTTTTCTGATCAAAACTCAAAGCACCATCGCCAGCAAAATAACCAATCATAAAAGCTAAATCTTTATCCAAAGATTTATCTCCAAAACCAGAACCGATTAATCTTACTTTATCCCCTTTTTGCAGATCTTTAACTTTGACATCACCCTTGCCTTCAATCCAGATCGGATGATCTTCAGTTACTTTTAATTCATATCCAGATTTTGTAATCAAACGATAAACAGGTTTGATTCCTGTTTTAAAAACTCTAATGGCTTTTTTAATTCCTTGATGAGTTATAATTTCTGGTTCTTTTCCAACTAAATCTTTAATTCTTTGCCAACCATTTCTAGTCGCAATTAAAGTATCTCCAGTAACGCATGGATTAGTTGCATCAATTCTGCCTGAATTTTTACAAGTATGCCATTTTTGAATGGTATCATCAAATTGAACTCCTGGATCACCACATTCCCAAGCAGCTTTGGCAATTTCCCATAAAATATCTTTGGCTTTATAAACTTGAGCAACTTTACCAGTTGTTCGGTAATAAGTTTTCCATTCACCATCTTTCATCGCTGCCTCCATTAAAGCATCAGGAATTCTCACTGAATTATTAGCATTTTGAAAGAAAATATTTTGCCACAAAGGATTATTCATATCAGTCATATCATAACCTGCTTCCATAAGTGCTCTAACTTTATTTTCTTCTTCGGCTTTAACTCTTATAAAATCCATAATTTCGGGATGATCAGCATTTAAAATAACCATCTTTGCTGCTCTACGTGTGCTGCCTCCGCTTTTGATTGAACCTGCAACTGCATCAGCGGCTCGCATAAAAGAAATTACTCCTGAACTTGTGCCACCAGTTGAAAGAGGTTCTCCTTTTGCTCTTAATTTTGAAAGATTAACACCTGACCCAGAACCTCCTTTAAAAATCATTCCTTCAATTTTTATCCAATCCAAAATAGATTCCATATTATCTTCAACATCGAGGATAAAGCATGCTGAGGCCTGCCATGGTCTTCCTTCAACTCCAATATTAAACCAGACAGGAGAATTAAAGGTTGCGTATTGATGCAAAATTATATAAGTTAATTCTTTTTCAAAAATTTCAGCCTCTTTTTCATCGAAATAACCCTGCTCTAAGCCCCATTTTTTAAAGGTTTTAACAACTCGATCGATTATTTCTTTCAAAGATGTTTCTTGTTTGCCTTTATTGACTTTAAAATATTTTGAAGCAACAATATTAACTGCATTTTGACTATAAAAGTCAGGAAACTCAACATTTTCCATTTTAAAGTTTGAACCAGGAATTTCAGCTGTTCTCTTTACCCACCTTACTTCATCGTATGGGTGTACTCCTTCTTTTGTAAAAAATCTCTTGACTAAAGATATTTGTTTATTATTTTGAAAATTTTTTTGATTTTTAAAATTATTTTTGGGAGGCATATTTTTAAAATATATAATTCGACCTTTGCTGTTAAAATTTTATAGTAAATAAAAATTAGAAAGTCAAATAGTTCAATTGTGGATAACTTTTGGCGGGTTGTGGCCTTATTTAAATTTTTCTTTAGAAATTTTAAAAATTAATTTATATATAGCAGGAAGATACTTTTTTAATATATTATTTTTAGTTTTTCTAATTAAATTTTCAATAATTTCTTTCTCTCTTTTTTTATCTGTAATTTTTAATCCTTTTTTTATCTTTATTTTTATTATTTCTTGAGCAATTTTTATTCTTTTCTCAAGCAAACTTAAAATTTTTTTATCTATTAAATCTATCTGTTTTCTAAACTTTTTAATCGTACCACATTTTCGCATTTTTGTAAATACCAAGAATTTTAAATTTTTTCACTTTTTTTCTAAACTTTAGAAAAATTTCATCTAAATTTATTCTAGAATTAAAAATAAAATCCACAAAAAAGAAATACTCAAAAGGCTTTTCAGGAATAGGTCTTGATTCAATTTTAGTTAAATTAATATTATTGATAGCAAAAATCTCTAGAGCTCTATATAAGCTTCCTGGTATATGCGGTAAAGTAAAAATTATTGATGCCTTGTTTAGATTATATTCTTTAAAATTGAAATTAAGTTGTGCTATAAATAAGAATCTTGTGAAATTATTCTTAAAATCTTGAATATTATTTTTCAAAATTTGCAGATTATATAAATATGCGCATTCCTTGCTAGCAATGCAAGCTAGAGTTATATCATTTAATTCTGAAATCAATTTAGCAGAAGATGCAGTGTCTGTGTAAGCTATTTTTTCTATATTTTTATATTTATCTAAAAATTTCGAGCATTGCTCTAAAGCTTTAGGATGAGAATAAATTTTTTTAATGTATTTCATTCTTATATTGAAGGGCATTCTCGCTTTTATACCTAAGAGACAATGTTCTATTTTTAAATAATGTTCTCCTATAATCTTCACGTTGTATCTATTTAAATAATCTATATTTTCATAAACAGAACCTGCTATTGAATTTTCTATTGGCACTACACCAAAATCAGCTTTGTTCTCTGCTACTAATTTAAAAATTTCCTTAAAATTATTAACCCCTATAAACTTATTTTCTTTACTAAAAAACTTAACACCGGCTAAATAAGAATAAGAACCTTCTATTCCTTGGTATACTATTTTTCTATTTTTAACCTTCATTTAATAGCCTAAAATACATTTTATTTCTTGTATTTTTGCGTAAACAAGTAAAATAAATAGGCCTACTATCAGACCAGCTAAGAATCCAGCTAAAGAGGAGGCGATGGTTTTCCCTAAAGCATATTTATATTCCTTTTCTTCTTTAATAACAAGTTCTTCCAATATTTTCTTAAGCTCTTCCAATTGTAAATTAATTTTTATCAAACTCATTTTACATAAGTTAACCAATTTTTGTAATTATTATCTTCTCCATGTACTATTTTTTGAAATTTATCTTTTAATATTTTTGTAATTTCTCCTTCTTTGCCTTTGTTTATTAATTTATTGTCAATTTGTATTATAGGTGTAATTTCTGCTGCTGTACCAGTAAAAAATGCTTCATCACAATTTTTAAGTTCGTTAACTGTTATATCTTTTTCAACTACTTTGAAGTTTAAATCTTTGGCTATCCTAATTACTGAATCTCTTGTAATACCTGGTAATATATTACCTAACTTTGGAGTATAAATAATTTTATTTTTAACAATAAATATATTTTCACCTGGACCTTCTGCTACATATCCTCTATAATCTAAAAGCAATGCTTCATCAAAATTATTTTCTTTTGCATCAAGTGTTGCGAAAATAGAATTTATATAATAACCACATACCTTTGCTTCAGAAATTATAGATTTAGGATGCAATCTTATAAATTTCGAAATTTTAACCTTTACTTTATCCTTTAAATATTTACCCCAAGGCCAAACTGCTATTGCACAATTTATCTCTGCCCCTTGAGGGTTTAACCCCATTTTGCCATACCCATAAAATACAATTGGTCTTATATAGCATTCATCTACTTTATTTATTTTTATAAGTTCTATAATTGCTTTTTTAATTTGATTTTTATTAAATGGTATTTTAATCTTTAAAAATTTTGCAGAATTAAATAATCTATCTATATGTTCATTTAATCTAAATATAGCTGGTCCTTTATTAGTTTTATAACATCTTATTCCTTCAAAAACTCCTGAACCATAATGAAGAGCATGTGACAAAATATGAATTTTAGCATTTTCCCATTTTACAAATTTTCCATTTATCCAAATAAATTTTGTCTTTTCCATATTTTAAAAATTATAAAACTAATTTAAGTTTATAATTTTAAAATTGTGAATATGATAAGTTGTATTATACCTGCTTATAACGAGGAAGAAAGAATAAAAGATGTAATTGAAGCGGTTAAAAATTCTAAATTAGTAGATGAAATAATAGTTGTCTCAGATGGTTCAACTGACAATACTTACGAAATTTCTAAAAAATGTAATATTGATAAAGTTATACAGCTAGAAAAAAATATTGGGAAAGGAGGAGCAATAATGGAGGGTTTAAAATATGCTAAAGGAGATATTATACTTTTAGTTGATGCTGATCTTAGAGGTTTAACCAAAGAAAATTTAGAAAATTTAATTAAACCTGTTTTAGATGGTAAAGCAGATATGACAATAGGTAGTAATATTCCCTTTGTTATGAATAAATTTTCTGGTCTGAGGTGTTTAAAAAGACTTTTATTAGAAGACCAAGGTTTAGGTGATATTGAAAACTTAAAAAACAGTAAATTTAACATAGAAAATGAATTAAATGAAAGAGCTAAAAGAGGTAATTTAAAAGTTTTATATGTAAAAATGAATGGAATTAGAAATGTGCATAAAATTAAAAAATATGGCTTAAAAGAGGGACTTAAAAGAACAATAGATATGTATTTTCAACTTTTAAAATATGAGATTAAAAATCGATTTTGATAAGATAAGCTTTATAGAATTATCATAAATTTAAAAATAGCTGCGGGGCCTGGATTCGAACCAGGACTAACGGCTCCAAAGGCCGCTGTGCTACCGTTACACCACCCCGCAATGTGGGCGGGACAGGATTCGAACCTGTGACCTTCTCGACGTCAACGAGACGCTCTGCCAACTGAGCTACCCGCCCTTATATTTTAAATTATATATAAAAAATTGGTTATCAAAAATTGAGCGGCGGACGGGATTCGAACCCGCGACCTTCTGCTTGGAAGGCAGACGTTCTACCGCTGAACTACCGCCGCATATACTTCTGGGCCCGCCCTGACTCGGCGAGGCAGGCCACACCTTTCCCGCACCACCCC
>JAGDVT010000041.1:0-11610 GCA_023255765.1 Candidatus Paceibacter sp.
CGGGGTTATGTTTTTTTATCGCCTTCTCGCTCTCCTCCCCCTCACCGCAGCATTGAAGCTCTCCTGAAACTCCTCTTGGTCCTCCCTCACCTCTTCGGTAATCACCACCTCTCCTTCATCCAGCCTGTCGAAAGATTGGATACAACGATCCACCCTCTGCCAGCCTCCCGGTTGACGCACCACCCTTTGTCGATTAGGTCTGGTCCACAAGAAAAGAACTCCTAACGCGACCCCTGCTAGGGCCGCACCTGCTAACATCCACAAGACTTCCACTTTAGTTTCACCTCCTTTATAGTTTTACGCCAATATAATTATAGCATAGTTAAATTTCTTTGTCAAGAGAATAGCCCCAGTACAAATTGGGGCTTTTTTAAAGTTAAAATTATAATAAAATCAACTTAGCTGGAATTTTATACTTATTCTACACTGCCTACCACTCTCTGGCTGCTTGGGCTAGCAGCCAGAGAGAAAATAACAAAATACCAGTAAATATACCAGCTAAAATACCAGGATCTACAGGGCCAGGAGGGCCTTGGGGACCCCTTGGACCCTGCGGACCTCGAGGTCCTTGGGGACCCATAGGTCCTTGAGGACCGGGTGGACCAGGTGAACCTTGGGGACCCCTTGGACCAGCTGGGCCACGTAAACCCCTAGGGCCTTTTAAGTATTTATTTACGTACTCCTTTGGGACCGTTAAGCGGTCCCAATCCTTGAACATACCTTCCTGCCCGCCCCTTTCTAGGCGAGCAGGGATTTGTACTACCTCTTTGTTCTGCCCCCAGGCGATTCCGCCTAGGAGTAGAAGAAAAAACAATACTAACCTCATTTTAGTCACCTCCGTAATTTATTATAGCACAAAAATAAATAGTGTCAAATGGAGGCTTTTATTTTATAATTTAATTAGCAAAAAATAAAGGAGGTGGTAATATGGAATTAGCAATGTTGATAGCAAGTATTTTTAGCCTTGTTATTGCAATATTAATATGTAGCAGTTTGTCTATGAATAAAATTTTAAGTAATATAATTGACTTTAGATATAAGTTGAAAAATAAACTGAATGAAGCTATTAAAAATATCAAAAATAATCCTGACTATAATTTAGATAATTTGCTAAAAGAGATTGATACTGAATCTTACAATTTATTTAGAAATATAGTTGATAATATCACATATACTTTAGTAATTCTAATTTTTATCTTTGCAATAGTTCTTATGTTAATACTTGTGAATGCAAAAGTATAGCTAATTTTTTAAAAGGCCCTACTTTTTGTAGGGTCTTTTATTTGCAAATTTTATGTTATAATCGATTCAGAAAAGCTTCAAGGAGGTGTTTTTAATGAATAATCTCCAATATATGCATATAGTAGAGTTATGTAAAAAAGGAAAAGCTATAATATGGGTTACCGATAAAGATAAAAATGTATATGAAGTAAGATGTATAAATGGTAAAATTGTAGAATTAAAAAGAGATAATAGCATAATAAAGATGAGCTTTGAAAATTTCTACGAGAGATTAAAAGATGAGTATACAATATCGGCTTTTATAATTTTATAGATTTTATACTAGAATAGGGCTGGTCAAAAACCAGCCCTTAATTGTTTATCTTCTGCTTTCTTTATGTTTTGTATGCTTAGCACACCATTTGCAAAATTTATTTAATTCTAATTTCTTTTCACTTCCCTTCTTTTTCCAAATATAATAATTTGCCCTATTACAAACTGTACATTTTAATCTAATTAAATTTCTTGTCTTTGTTGCCATTGTTAAATTAATTATAAAACTTAAAAAAATTATTTGCAAACTCAAATTAATTCTACTTTAGTAATTTTATCTAAAATTTTAATTGGTTGATTAATCCTTTTAACAACCTGGATGTTTTTTGCTTTTATAAATTCTATTTTTTCATTTATTATTGCGAGGGTATCATCATCATTAACACAGTCTGCAAAAACTAACTCTCCAAATTTATCCTTTGGTTCAAATATTTTAATTCCCTTCCCTCCTCTTTTTTGTATATTTATTTCTTTAATTGAAATTTTCTTGAAAAATCCGTTGCTAAATGCCAATAGTATATAATTTTTGTTAAGCAAAGATGCATTAAATAAATTTGTATTCTGTAGTTTAATTACTTTAACTCCTGAGCCTGCTCTTGTTTGAACTGGCAAATCATTTTTGATACCTATTCCATTGCCATCTTTTGCAATTAAAAATATATTAAATCTTTTGTCATCAAGTAAAACTTTTATTACCTCATCATCATTTTTTAGTTTGATTCCTTGCACTCCTGTTCTTTTTACAGAAATAATATCTTTTATATTAACTTTTTTGCCTAATCCATTTTTTGTGAATATAATAACATTGTCTGCACCTACCGGCCTTATCACATCTAAAATTTCGTCTCCTTTTTCTATAATTAAATTTGTTTCTAAGTACTTAGATGAAGTATAAAAATCATAAACATTTAATGAGTAAAATTTTCCTTTTTTCGAGTAAGCTAACAATTTTTCTGTTGTTTTAGTAAGGATTAGTTTACCAAAATTTTCTTTATCTTTAATTATTTTCTCAATAGGAGTATCTATTTTAAATGTTTTTACAAATCTTTTTTGATTAATAAATAAAAGCACATCTTCTTCAGGTATTTCTTCTTCATATTTTGAAACAGTAATTTCTTCTTCTCTTATTTCGGTTTTCCTTTTATCTCCATATTTTTTAGCAACTTCTTCTGTTTCTTTTATTATTATTTCATCTATTTTTTTAGGATATTTAAGTATAGTTTCTAATTCTTTTTTAAGTTTTAATTTTTCATTTAATTCATCTATAATTCTTTTTGTTTCAAGAGAAGTTAAGGTTCTTAATGGCATTTCTAAGATAGCATCAGCTTGTCTTTGATTTATTTTTAATTTTTGTATTAAATTTTTTCTTGCAGTTTCTCTGTCGGCAGATCTTCTAATTATTCTAATAACTGTATCTATATCCTGCAGGGCTTTTTTAAATCCTTCTAAAATTTCAATCCTTTCTTTGGTTCTTTCCAGGTCAAATTTAGTCCTTCTTCTTATTACTTCTCTTCTGTGATTTATCCAACTTAAAAGCAAATCTTTTAGATTAAACAATTTTGGTTGTATCCCGTCTTCAAGTGCTATAAAGTTGAAGTAGTAATTTTTCTGTAAATCTGTAAGCCTATAAAGTTTTTCAATAATATTATTTAAAGTTTTATCATCTTTTTCTGAAGTTTCAATTACTACTCTTATACCTTCTTTATTAGATTCATCTCTTATTTCTTTAATTTCTGGTAAAATTTTATTTAAGCTTAAGTTTGCAATTTGTTCAACTAATTCAGCTTTATTAACTTGCCATGGAATTTCTGTAATTACTATTCTTTTACCCCCTCTTTTTGTTTCTTCTATATTTACTTTTCCTCTAATTACAATTCCTCCCCTACCTGTTTTATAAGCTTCAAATAGACTTTTCTTGCCATAAACTACTCCTCCTGTAGGAAAATCCGGACCTTTTATTATTTCTAAAATTTGTTTAAGGTCTAAGTTTGGGTTTTCAATTAATTTTTTTATAGCATTAGAAACTTCAACTAGATTGTGAGGAGGTATGTTTGTAGCCATTCCAACTGCTATTCCTAAGCTTCCATTTAAAATTAGTTGAGGTATTCTTGATGGTAAAACTACAGGTTCTTTTCTTGTATTGTCATAATTTGGCCTAAAATCAACTGTTTCTTTTTCTACATCAGCAAGCATTTCAACAGCAAAATTTGATAGCTTAGCTTCGGTATTATGATTGATAAATCCGTTAGCAACAAATGAATGGCAATTGCTTTCTATTTTTAATGAGTAAACCCTCTCTTTACCTACATATTTTTTATCTACTATCTTATCAAATAAATAATTTGTCTTTATTAAGAAATTAATTAATTCAATATCTTCTTTATCTAAAATTTTTCTCAATTCTTCATAGTATTCTCTAATCTTACTATATCTGTCAATGTTGTGTTTAATTAACCACTCTTTATATTTATATGGTATTTTTGAATTTAAATATTTGTTTCTGAAATAAGAAGACAAATAAGGAATATAATCTGTTTTAGAATTAGCGCCTTTTGAAGATTTGACAGCTTTTTCTAATTTTCTAATTTTTTCTTTAGTTTCAAAGTTTATATATTTTAAAAATTTCTCCAAGTTTTCTTTTCCATTTATTATCAAAAGCCAATAATCTTTACTTTTATCAAATCTTCTAAAACTAACAATACCGAATCTTAAAAGTATAACTTGAGTCTCTTTAATTAATTTTTCGCTTTTAGATATAAGAATTACTCTAGGAGAATTAATTTTAAGCCCTGTTATAGAACCACCACCTTCAAAAAGACCTCTTAAGAATGCACCTAATGTTTTTTTATTAGAATCAAATACAATATAAGGGATTTCTTTTTCTTTTGCTTTTTTAGTTTTTAGTCCTAAATTTTCTAAAAATTCAATTACATAAGAAGAGGAAATTTCAATTGAATAATAGTACTTTTTGCCAAGAGAAGAGGGTTTTCTTTTTTTAACAGTTATATTCGTGTCAGGGAAAATTTCTTTTAAGATATTTTTAATTTTTTTGTATAAATGCAAAGAGGTTGCAGGTATATGTAATTTTTTGTAATTCTTTTTTGAGTTAATATAAATACTACCTTCTGCTAAAATAAAACCTAAAAGAAAAGATAAATTTTCATCAAGAATTAATGGTAATTTTTTAATTTTGATTTTACCTGACTTTTGTGGATAATAATTAATTAATAAAGGATTTTTTTCTGGCCATAATAAATCAGAATTTCTATCTATTACTGCAAAGTCTCCTTTTTCTATTTCTCCTATCAATTTCCAAACAAATATAGGCTTTCTATTTTCATCTTTTGATAAAACTAATATAGGATGGTTAGATGTGCCTTTTATTGAATATCCTCTATATGTTTTAACTTCATAAACTGGATGAATGCCAGAATCAAACCATTTAGAGGCTTTATTTATATTTCCTCCAAAAGATAAAACTTTTATATTCAAATTCTCAATTTCTTCTTTATCCGCAATCTTATCTATTTTTTCTAAACATCTATTTGTGATTACAATAGAATCACCAGTAATACAATATCTATATGCAGCAGGTGGATCGCCATCTATTGAACCAAAATTTCCTTGGCCTATAACCAGAGGGTATCTCATAGAAAAATCTTGGGCAAGCCTAACTAAGGTTTCATAAACTGCCTGATCTCCATGGGGATGATATCTAGCAATAGTATTACCTACTATATTTGCACATTTAGTAAATTTTTCATTAGGCCACAATCCTAATTCTCTCATAACATAAAGGATCCTCCTTTGAACAGGCTTTAAACCATCTCTTACATCTGGTAATGCTCTTGAAATTATTACGCTCAATGCATAATCTAAATAAGAACTTCTAAGCTCTGATGTAATTTCGCTTAGTTTTATCCTTTCTTTCATTTATTTCAGTAAATTTAAGAAAGAATTAAAAATAACTGCTAATCCTGTTTTAAATGCATTTGCAGTAGAAACTACTATAACTTCTGCCGGTGATGGTTTTAAACCAAAACCTGGTATTATATGACCACCTTGAAACCACCATAAAAACATAATGATTACAAATACGCCGATTGCATATTTCCATGCTTTCCATTTGTTTTTTAAACCTTCAAATTGATTTTGATCCATTTTAAACTAATAAATAATCTTTTTCTTCTATTTTTTTCATATTAATTTTAATTTCTTTTGCCTTTTCTCCTTTAAAATTTTCTGCTTTATCAGTTATTATTACTATTTTTAATTTTAAATCATTTTTTAATTTTTGCCAATTTTTTATATTTTTGAAAATACCTATATCTAAACTATCACCAAATTCTTGCTTAATTTGTTTGAGTATATCTTCTTTTATTTCACCATCTACTAAAATAATTTTTGTTTCCCTTGTGCCAAATATAAAAATTAACCTTTCATTATTTCTATAGCCTCTAATAAAAATTCCTCCAACTTCATATTCTCCTGGTAAATTAAAAATCTTATCTTGATTTATATTTTTTTTAATATCTGTTAAAATTTTAATATCTGCTGTTTTTGTCTTTAATGTATCTACTGCAATTTTTAAATCATTTAATTTTATTTCTAAACCTTCTTCCAATTTTTTAATTTCCATTTTTTATAATAAAATTATCGAAATTAATTTGTTTTCAAAAAAATTATATTATATAATAGATTAAATGACAACACAAACGGAAAACAGGTTTACAATTAAAACAAAATATAAGAGTATTAATATTGGTGACATATTTAATGGTTTTGTTATTAAAAAAAGAGCAAGGGAGGTTTATGTAGAAATACCACAATTAGGAATTGGAAGAATATATGGATTACAGTATATGAAAGCAAAAGATTTAATTAGCAAGATAAAAGAAGGAGATGAAGTAGTTGTTAAAATAGTCGGCTTTGATGATGGATATGGTAATTTTGAGCTTGAACTTCAAGATATTGAATATATTAGTTCTTGGCTCAAAGCTAAAGAGGCTATGAATAACAAGGAAGTTTTTGAACTAGAAGTTGTTGAAATAAATAAAGGAGGGTTAATTGTTAATTTTAATGGATTAAAAGGTTTTGTTCCATTATCGCAATTAGCGCCAGAACATTATCCCAGGGTTGGAGAATCTGACAAAAAGAAAATTTTAGAACATTTACAGCAATTTTTAGGTAAAAAGTTAAAATTAAGAATTATCACCGTTGAGCCATCTACCCAAAAATTAATCTTATCTGAAAGAGCTACTAGATTAGAGGAATATCAAAAAATTTTAAGTCAATTTAAGGTAGGAGAGTTAAAGGAAGTTGAAGTTTTGGGAGTTAGTAAATTTGGAATTTTTGTAAGATTTTATGATAATCCGCCCATAGATGGTTTAATACATATAAATGAAATTCCAGAAAGATTTAAAAATTTAGAAGAAAGTTTTAAAAAAGGCGATAAAATAGTAGCAAAAATAATTAAAATAGAGGCAGATAGAGTTAATTTAAGTTTGAAAGACTTAGTAGAAGATCCTTGGATTGCATTTTCTAAAAAATATAAAGTGGGAGATGAGGTTGCTGGTAAAATTACAGAAATTTCTCAATTTTTTGCTGTAGCTGAAGTTGAAGGTGTAAAAGGTGTAATTTTAGAAAATTTTGAAAATCTAGAAAAAGATAAAGAATATAAATTTGTTATAGAACAATTTGATCCTAATGAGAAAAAACTAATTTTAAATATTAAAAATGAAAACTAATAATCAACTAATAACTTTGCTTTTGATTTTTGTTGGGATTATTTTCTTTATCTTCTTTCTATCTTCTTATATTACCTATAAAAATGTTAAAACTGCTTCCTTATTTGATCTAAAAAATTTAGCAGACCAAGAGCTTATTAAAAGAATTTTAGTATATGATAATTTTTTACTTTTAGAAACTAAAAATAATGAATTAATAAGAATAAATAAAGAATCAGGTGTTAGTCTTTGGCAAATTTCAAAAGACTTAAACATATCACCTGAAAAATTACAAAAAATAGAAATTATCTCTCAAAATAAAACTACTCAAGAAATTATTTTAGCCTTAATTGTTAATTTACTTCCTGTTGTAGTTATTATAGCTATATTTTGGTATATGTTTTCTCAAGCTCAAAAGGGTGCAGGGCAAATTTTCTCTTTTTCAAAATCTAGCATTAAAATGTATAATCCCCAAAAAGAAAAAATAACTTTTGATGATGTTGCAGGTCTTAAAGAAGCAAAAGAAGAATTAAAAGAAGTAATAGAATTTCTTAAAAATCCTCAAAAATTTTTATCATTAGGCGCAAGAGTACCTAAGGGAGTATTATTAGTTGGTCCGCCTGGAACAGGAAAATGTGTTGTAGGAGAAACATTAATTTTAACAACAAAAGGAGCTATTGAGATTAAGGAAGTTCCTAAATATTTTTATGTAGATATATTTGAAAATAAGGTGGAAGGTGCATATCTTCCTACTATAGAATTAAAAACTTTAGAAAATGTAATAGACAAAGCTATTTACTTTTATGCTCTTCCTGAAACTCAAACTATAAAAATTACAACAAGACAAGGCTTTGAGTTAGAAGGAACCCCAGAACATCCTATTTTGGTTTTAAATGAAAATGGCTTTTTAGAATTTAAAGAACTTCAAAGTTTAAAAATTGGAGATTTAGCAGCTATTAAATTTAATACACAGATTTTTGGTAATTTTAGTCAATTAACAGAAGAGGAAGCATATATCATGGGGGTTTTAATTGGAGATGGTAATTTATCAACTTCTAATAGACTTGAAATTACTACCGCGGATAGAGAATTGGCTAATGTATTTGTAAATTATTTCAAAAATAATTATCCTGAATATAAAATATACGAAAGATTGCAATACAGTAAAAATTTTAATAAATCTATCGTATATGGTATAGCTTCTTGGCCAGCAAAAAAGAAGTTTTTTGAATATGGAATGAGCTGTTTTCTATCTTATGATAAATATATACCTGAATCAATTATGATGGGGAATAAAAAAATAGTAACTTCTTTTCTCCAAGGATTATTTGATAGTGATGGATATGTTGAAGCTTATCGAGGAGCTGTAGGCATTTTGAGTGTTAGCAAAAAATTAATCAATCAACTTGCTTTTCTTTTACTTAATTTAGGAATTGTACCTTCAATTAGGATAAAACAAAAGAGAAAAGATGAATATTCTAGAGATGTTTATGAGCTTAAAATTAGCGGGGCATATCTTTTGAAATTTGCGCAAGAGATTAATTTTAAACTTCCTAGAAAGAAAAAACTTTTAGAAAATTATCTTTATACTAGATGGAAAGACAATGCTAATGTTGATATTATTTATAATATCGGTGATTTAGCTGAAAAAGCTTGGAATGAAATAAAGCAAAAAGGTAAAAGTAATTCTTGGATGGCTAATGTTGTTGATAAAGTAAGAAATAAAAACAGAATTTCAAGAAATACCCTTATGAAGCTTATTCAAGATTTAGAAGAAAGAGGTGCTTCTAGCTACGAATTTTATTATCTAAAATCATTATTAGATTCAGAGTTATTCTTTACGCCAATTGTTAAAAAAGAATTTAGTAAAGCAAAAGTATATGATTTTACAATGCAAAATACACATTCGTTTATTTCAAATGGATTTATTTCGCATAATACTCTTTTAGCAAAAGCTACAGCAGCAGAGGCAGGAGTTCCATTCTTCTATATATCAGGTT
The DNA here is from genome assembly GCA_023255765.1 of Candidatus Paceibacter sp. GTDB lineage: Bacteria > Patescibacteriota > Minisyncoccia > UBA6257 > HR35 > JAGDVT01. The sequence continues at coordinate 9,281 of JAGDVT010000041.1, forward strand.
CTGAGTTTATTGAACTATTTGTGGGAGTAGGAGCAAGTAGAATAAGAGATGCTTTTTCTGTTGCTAAAAAATTTGCACCTTCTATTTTATTTATTGATGAAATAGATTCAATTGGAAGGATAAGAGGAGTAGGGGTAACAGGCGCACATGAAGAAAGAGAACAAACTTTAAATCAATTATTAGCAGAAATGGATGGCTTTGAAAAAGAAACTCCTTTGGTTGTAATAGCTGCTACAAATAGACCAGATGTATTAGACCCAGCACTTTTAAGACCAGGTAGATTTGATAGAAAAATTTATTTAGATTTACCAACAGTTATAGAAAGAGAGGAAATTTTAAAAATTCATTTAAGAGATAAAAAAGTAGGGGAGGTTAATTTAAAAGAAGTTGCAGAAAGAACTCCAGGTTTTTCAGGTGCAGATTTAGCCAATCTTTGTAATGAAGCTGCAATTATTGCTGCGAGAAAAAACAAAAGTCAAATAGAGCAAGAAGATTTAATAGAGGCAATTGAAAAAGTTTTATTAGGTCCTGAAAGAAAATCAAAAGTTTATTCTAAAAAAGAAAAAATGATTGCTGCTTATCATGAAGCAGGCCATGCTATTGTTGCTCATTATCTTCCCTACTCTTCTCCTGTTCAAAAAATATCAATAATCGCAAGAGCGAGAGCAGGAGGCTATACATTAAAGACTCCATTAGAAGAAAAATCATTTTTATCTAAAAAAGAGTTCTTGGATGAGATTTGTGCTTTGTTAGGTGGATATGCAGCAGAGCTTATAGTATTTAATGATATAACAACGGGAGCAAGTTCAGACTTAAGAGTTGCTACTGATATGGCAAGAGAGTTAGTTACTACTTATGGAATGTCTGAAAAATTTGGCCCAATTAGTTTAGGTAGAAAACAAGAAATTATTTATGGATATAAAGAGTATCTTGTGGAAAAAGATTATTCTGAAAAAACTGCCGAAGAAATTGATAAAGAAGTACAAAAAATTTTAAATGAAGCATTAGAAAAAGCTAAAAAAATATTAGAAATTAAAAGAGAAAAATTAGATAAGGTTGCAAAAGCTTTAATAAAAAGAGAAACACTAGAAAAAAGACAATTTGAAAGACTTGTAGGAGAACCAAAAGGCAGTTTAAAAAATTTGACTTTTTAAAATAAAATTATTTATAATTTAAGAAAATGTCACCATTAAAACCTGAGGATTTCATTGAAAAACGTAGAAAAGAACAAGAGCTACAACAGCCAAAGCCACCTGAATATTCTGTAAATCTTACAGTTGAAGAGGTTTTAAATGATAAAAGATATGGAACTTTACTGCTTAAATTAATCAAACAAAAGAGGGGAGGAGAAGCTTTAAATTTTCTTAATAAAGCATATAGGCTTGACGAATTACCTGGAGAGGAAAAAAGTAAAATTTCTACAGAATTAATTGGTTATATAGAAGAATTAAATAAAATTCTAACTCAAGTAGAAAATCTTTCTGTTTATCTTACAGAAGAAAATATAAAATTTATGGCAAGTAAAAATGAGGGTTTTGGAAAGATTGTAAAAGCAGTTGGCTTAGAGAAGATTGGTAAATTTTTAAAAGATAAAATGGCTGAACTTTTAATAGAGAATCCTGATAAAGCTACCACGCTTTATAAAAAGTTACAGAATATAGAAACAGCAAAAGGAGAAATTGAAAAAGCTTTAAATGAAATTAGAGCGCTGGCTAGAGAATATAATATACCTTCATCCCAATTAGAACGATTAGAGCAAGCTGTTCTACGAGGAGATTTAGATCAAATTAGAAATTTAATTTATAATAATTTATCGGGGATACGAAGAACAATAGATCGTCTAACGGGACGTAAGGTTTTTACTGAACCTGGAGTTGAGTCAATTGCTCCAAAAATTAATGCGATTAATGAACAACTTGATGCCATAGACGAAGCATTAGAAGAAATTGCAAGCTTAATTGAATTCGCAAAAATAAGTCCTTTTATTATTGAGGGAGCAATGCCAGGGAAAGAACAAGCTCAACCTATTAGTTTTGTTGAAGCAAGAAATATAATAGGACAATTACCTGATCAAGAAAAGTTGAGAGCAGAGTGGAATGATTATTTGAGTAAAAATAGTATTAATGAGAATAATGTAACAGAGGAAAATAAAAACAGTTTTATAAGACAACGTATTGAAGGAAGAGTTAAAGGAAGAGGAGGTCTTTGGTCTATTTTAGAAAGTATATTTAGACAAGCGGTCGATTCATTTTTACAACCAACAACGCCTACAGGATAAAGTTAAAAAATGGATCCAGAATTATATAATCAATTTGTCCAAGTTTTCAATA
>JAGDVT010000041.1:11710-16185 GCA_023255765.1 Candidatus Paceibacter sp.
TAAAGTTAAAAAATGGATCCAGAATTATATAATCAATTTGTCCAAGTTTTCAATAACGGCACAGAGGAAGAGATAAGGAATTTTTTGATTGAAAATATTAATAGATTTCCAGAAGATGTCCAAAAAGAAATTATTTGGTTCTTTTTTGAAGAAGCATTAGAAAAAACTGCAGCTTGGTATAACTATGTGAATGATTTAAAAAATACAACTAATGATTTAATTAAATTGAGGAAGCAATTAGAGGATGAAAAGAAAGCTCTAGAACTTCAAAAAGAAATCGAAAAAGGTTCTAATACTAATGAAGAAAAATAAAATTTTATTATTTATAAAACAGACTAAACACGGACTAGACACAGACTATAAACAAACTTAACGCGGACTTCACACGGACAGGAGAGGGCTAGACACAGATTGTAGACGGATGAGATAGGGACTATAAACAGGCTTAACACGGACTAACTACGGACTGTACACGACTTAAAGAACATAAACAATTTGTCCGAAGCGTCCGTGTTAAGTCCGAAAGGTCTGTACAATCCAAACAGTCAGTGTAAAGTCCGTACTGCCCGTGTATAGTTATCTTTTAGAAACAATAAAAGGGTACAGCAATTTGCTGCACCCTTTTTATCTAAAATTAACTTTTTATAATTTATACTCTATATACTCTATACTTTAATTCACTTCATAATTTTCATCCTCATCTACATTTTCTATAGACATTAATATGCCTACTATTAATGTAATTAATACTGCAACAACTAAATATAAGAATCGTTTAATAGATTCCATATCTTATCCACCTCCTTTTTAGAGTGCTTTAAAAATATTATATAATATTTTTAAGCAATCTAAAAAGGAGGGATGAGGGTTATGACTAAAGAGGAAATATTCGAAAAAGTAAGAGATATTATTAGCGAAAGATGTAAAATAGATAAAAATTCTATTAACCTAGATTCAGATTTTGAATTAGATTTACAGCTAGACTCATTAGATATAGTAGAAATTACTATGAAAATTGAAGAAGAATTTAACATTAATATAAATGATGAAGATGTAATGAGAATGCGTAAAATTAGTGATGTTGTAGATTATATTTATGATAATAAAAAATCGTAGACGGGGCGAGTCGCTTTTAGGCAGGCTATTTAAGGCCTGCCTTTTGTTTTAAGCACGGATTAGACATGGACTTACAGGGATATAAAAATAATATGTCAGAACAGTCTGTGTATAGTCAGAACCAGTCCGTATTGTCCGAGCAGTCTGTGTTAAATCCGAAAAGTCTGTGTCAAGTCCGAAAAAATCCGTCTTCTGCGTATATTAAACTTCTGGTACTTCTGGAGATGGAGGAATATATCTTGTCGGTGTAATTTCTAAGCCATATGAAGGAACAACTTCTGATGGTATATGATATAATGAGGCTAATTCTTCTGTATTTAAAACAATTCTATTTTCATCATAATCTGTATTCCATCTTCCTTTTGTATAAGCCCATATTAATCTTTTTCTATAAAAAACTTTTTCATCATACAAAGATTTAAAATAAGTAATAGGTCTATCTATGGAAGGAATTGTTTTAGGATCCCTGATTAGGCCATTCATATCCTGTCTATCAAATACTTTAAAAGTACCCATAACTAAGCCAACATTTTTATCTCTATTTTTGGAAAATACATCTTTGGCAGCTACATAACAAAATCTAACCACACACCAATAACCAGGTTTTGATATTTTTCTTTCTATTCCTTCTATTATTTCTCTTTCTCCAGGAGTTAGTTTCATTAAATCTTTCTCTGCTTCTTTTTTCTCTTCTTCTTTACCTACTTTCCATTCAATTTTTTGTCCAGCTAGTGCTAAGAAGAAATTTTTTATAAATTCAAATATATAATCAAAAGGGGACGGTTCTTTCTTTTCTTTCCTTCCCATTAATTTATCAACTTCTTTTTTGCCTCTACTAGCCCATTCTCTACCAAATTCTTTATCACTTCCTGGTACCGGCATAGCCATTATTTGTATTATTATCCATTCTTTGTTAGATAAATATGTGATTCCTTCAGATAATATACTAATAGGATCTATTCTTTGTTCTTCCGGTAATTTTTCCCAAACTTCATAAGTTTTTATGGGATAATAATCTTTAGGAGTTTTTTTATCATCCTCTAATTTAGTAAATATAAATTCGCATCCTATTACATCAAATGTTGGATTAGGTATTTTCCAGGGCAAATCTTTTAAGGGGTCTTCAACTAATTCTACTGATGCTTCTGGATATTGTGAATAAATTCTGCTTGCTACAAAATCTTTATAACTTTCTAAACATCTTATAATAAATCTTAATTTGCCATTATGTCCTATCATCTCAAATACGTAAAATGGAGGCGTAAAACCTTGAATAAATCTAGCCCACGGGTCACCTTTTCTAAATACAGCATGTAATGAATAAAATATTTCTTCCATAGCTTTTGGAGATTTTTTAACATATGGAGGTATTTTGATTTCCAAAAATATCCACTTTAATTTTCCCCTATAAGTATATCTTGCAGTGATTAAATGCTTTTCTTTGACTATAAACCAAACTAAAAAAGGCAATAAAATCCACCATACACTAAAAATATATCCTATTACAAATTTGAAGAAAGGTATAAATAAATAATCCATTTTAAATTCGAACTTTTTTATCTTTTACTTTAAAGTGCTTATATATGTATATCATAAATGTATTTCTTGCAATTTCTTTATATTTTCTAACCATTTCATATAATTTATCAATTTCCATTTCCTTATGTTTTTTCAAAATTTTTTTCATTATATCTAAAGCTGTTCCATGCTCATATCCCCATTCCTTAGGTACATATTTTCCTCTTCCATAAATTACAAAATCAGGATCAAAAACTAAAGTATTATGAACAGATTGCAATGAATATTCTTTTTTCCATTTGGGGTCTAAAAGTTCATCTTCAATTTGAGAAAGTTCTTTTAATTTTTGATATATTTCAACAAAATGCATAGGTCTTTTTTCTATTTCAAATATAATTTTAATCTTTTGATTTAAGGAGGTGGGAGCTACTCTTTCATTTAATAGATGTCCTATTTCTCCTAAGGGATTTTTTCTTATAAATTTAAATATTTTTAAAATATCATATATATCATCTAAATCTGGTTGTATATTTAAATGTGTTTGTATTTCTTTAGATAATACTTCTAAGATTTCTTCTTCTTTCCATACCTTTCTCCATCTTTTTATTAAATCTTTTTTAAAATGTTCAAGAATGGTTTTAATTTTTTCAAATATTTCGAATTCTGTTGAAAGAAAGGAATGATATTCTTTGTTTTCTCTGTGATAATGAATTTTAGGATGTAAAATATAATAGAAACGAATAATTCTAAGCTCTATCTCTTCTAGGGTAAAAAGTGATGTTAATTTTTCGAAGGTGTATTTTTCTCTTTTAAGCTTAATTCTGCCTAATATTTCATTTAAAATTTCTAGGAATTCTTTATTCAAAAAATTATTATTTTCTAATTTTGATCTTAATTTTTCTAAAATTTTTTCTTCAATTTGCCTAACTCTTTCTCTTGTTATACCATAATTATTGCCAATTTTTTCAAGAGAATGAGGTTCATAGCCTATTCCAAATCTTCTTTTAATTATATCAACTTCTCTTTCATTCAAACTGCTTAACAAATCATCTAATGTTTGATAAATCTCTGTTTTCATTATTTTAAAATTTCTTTTTAATTTAAATTAGCTCCATTTCAAATTATAAAAAATATTAAAGTTTAAGTAAAGAGCAGTTATCCACTGAGCCAGGGACGGGATTCGAACCCGCGACCCCCGCATTACCAGAGCGGTGCTCTGCCACTGAGCTACCCTGGCTTTAATGGTTTTTAATTTTATTATTTTAAATTATATAATTAAATTATATAAAATAATGAATTTGGAAGAAATAGAAAAAATTGCGAAATTAGATATTAATGAATTTTTAAATCAATTTTCTGCTTCAGATAATGGATTAAAAGATAATGAAATCGAAGAAAGGAGACAAAAATATGGTGAAAATAAAATATCTTATTTTAAAATTGACATATTGGAAATTATAAAAAGAAATACTTTTAATTATTTTCATTTTCTTTTATTATTAGCTTTTATAATTTCTTATCTCTTAAACGGCATTTCTGCTGAAAACATACTTATTTTAACTGCCTTAATCTTTTCTATTATTATCTCGATTATCCAAGACTATAGAGCTAATAAATTTGCTGAAAAGCTTTTGAGTTATTTTAAAAAATATGTAAATGTAAAAAGAAATGGGAAGTGGGTTGTTTTATTGGATGAAGATATAGTAGTAGGAGATTATATATTGGTAAAAGCTGGAGATTTTGTACCGGCAGACTGTAGAATAATTAAATCAGAAAATCTTTTAATAGATGAATCTATAATTACTGGAGAAAGCGAACCTGTTTTTAAATATCCGCGAACT